>NZ_LOKY01000004.1:0-214731 GCF_002211315.1 Rhizobium sp. R693
CTCCTAACGACGATCGACTGACAACAATCACAGCCAGCAGGACCCCAGCCTCAAGGGGGCGAGATCATCCCGGAATCCGGGGGCGCAATAATCTCGGAACAAAGGGGCGGCTTCATCGGAATCGGCATTCAGCTCACTCAAGCAGGTGGTTCACTCTTTCGGCACCTGTCAAACGTGCGCTCGCTCGATATCTCCCTCAATCAGACAATGAGCAATCTTCGCGGGCTTCGAGAAGGTTTGGTCGTAGTCGCAATGGGCAGCGGCTTTTTGCGAGAATTTGTGACCAGCCCTTTGGCAATTTTTTTTTCAGCGTATCCACGAATACGTGTCGAATTAGTAATCGCACAGGCCGATGAAATAGTAGATGCGGTGGTGGCCGACGTAGCTGAAATCGGTGTAGTGTTCGGAGCAATCGATGACCCTAGTCTCAATGTCCTGATAGATGCCGAGCGCCCAATAAGCTTCATCGTTGCACCGGAGCACCCTCTGGCCCAAAAGACCGAAGTGACCCTTGAGGAAGTTAGCAAGATTCCGCTAGGACTCCCGCCTTCAAGTTCCGGTATCCGGCAAGTCACGGACAAGGCGTTTGAAGCTGCCAAGATAACATTGGAGCCCCTCCTCACAGTCTCGACGGTTGACGCTCTTATACAGTTCGCTGCGATGGGCGCGGGGGGAACGTTCTTGCCCGCATTCTCGTGTCGCAAGGAGTTGTTGGCGGGTACCGTCGTCGCCGTGCCTGTATCCGCTGGTACCATGCTTCGAACCAAAGCCGTGGTCTTTAGCCGACAAGAGCGGCACCTTTCGCCTGCTGCCGTGGCGCTACTGAACGTACTTGAGAACACACTCATGCTTTCAGGCTCGGAACCAAAATCAGCGGCCTAGTACCGGGTCGCGCTGTTGTTTTCCGAGCGACGGTTACATGCTTATCCGCTCCATGCGCTGGGAGAACTAGTCAATCAGGCGTTACACTATGCAACCTCATCACCCAGCCCAAATAATGCAAGACTGATATGACAGCCTTGCCTTCATTCTCAAAGGCGAGGGGTTGAGAAGCTGACAATCAGTTTTCGCCGCTCAACGAGCAGACCAGCCGCCATCGACGGGAATGATGGCGCCGTTGACATAGGATGATCCGGGACCCGCAAGAAAAACTGCCACTTCGGCGATTTCGCGGGCCGACGCTGCTCGACCTAAGGGCACTGGGGAGACAATCGCTTTAAAGAATTCATCATCGCCTAAAAGCTCCGAGATCATCGGAGTTTCAATCGGTCCGGGGCAAATGCAATTGACTCGGATGTTTGATGGGCCCCAGTCACAGGCGAGCACTCTGGTAAGCGAGACAATGCCCCCCTTTGCGGCCGTGTAGGCATCCGCGCCTGAAACTCCCGCAATGGCTTGAATAGAAGCATTGTTTATGATGCTGCCGCCGCCGCGCGTCTTCATGACCGGGATGGAGTACTTGCATCCCAAGGCAACGCTCTTCAGATTGATCGAGAGGATCGCGTCCCATGCCTCCATCGGAGTGTCCACGACACTCGCCATTTTGTAGACGTTGGTCGAGCTGAAGCCTACGCCCGCATTGTTGAAGAGGATATCTACCCCACCAAGTCTCTCGCATGTTTGCTCGACGAGGTGGCGCATATCTTCCTCACGCGACACGTCGGTCTTGAACGCTATTCCATTGGTACTTTTGGCGACTTCCTGGGCCTTGTCGAAATTTAGGTCAGCGACAACCACGCGAGCCCCCTGCTCAGCGAGCAACCTCGCGGCCGAGGCACCCACACCGGATGCTCCACCAGTTACAATGGCTATTTTACCAGTTAAATTTGACATGACGTTCCTTACAGATGTTGTAGGCTGAGCGCTTTTCCTTAAAATCGATATAGCTTGAACGCATTATCGTGCATTATCCGGCGCTGCGCGTCAGTACCGAGGTGCCCGATAGCGTTCTTGAAAGTTGAGAAAACCGATTTGATTGGCATCTCAAGTTCGACAACCGGGTAGTCGGAACCAAACATGCAACGTTGATCGCCGAATGTTTGGACACACTCGTTCACGATTTCTCTGACGACCTCTTCAGTCCAGTCAGGGACGTAAGCCGCGATGTCCGATACCTTCAAATGAATGTTCGGCTCACGTGCCAACGTCCGGAGCGCTTCTCGCCACCGAGCGAGACCTTCCTCATCTTGGTCGATAGGGCTACCACAGTGATTGATCACAATGGTAAGATGCGGGAAATCTCGCGCGAGATCGCAAACAGACAGCCCTTGGTAGGGGTAAATCATTAGCTCGAGATGTAGGTCCATAGCCGCAATCAGTGCTACGTCCCGCCTCCAAGACGGATCGCTAGAGAGATTGGGGTTTCTTACGAAGGACTTCTCAGGTTTCGACGGATGGTGACTGAGGATGCCCCGAACACCGACAACACGGTCGAAGGCACTCTGCGTTCTTAAGACCTGGGCCGCCCTATCGGTTCCAAGGGGCGCACCGGCAACATATCTAGCGGCGACACCGTGAGGTTTATCAAGCGAATCCAGCCATTGGGTTTCCGCAACCGGGTCTCTATCGTCCCAGAGCGCTTCAATGTGGACGCTTCCAACGATGCCTTGATCCCTCAGGTCTTGCAGGTAGTCCGCGGGTAGAAAATTTCTCTGTATTTTATCCAGATTGCCCAAGGCCTGGACCGATTGATCCTGCGGACGAAGCCATGGGTGCTTCGCCATACTATAATCCCAGAGATGATGATGCGCGTCGATAATAGGGCCTTCGTATTGCACTTTGTTTCCTCCCTGGTTGCACTTGCGAGTCTCTAGCCGCGAACTACTCGCGCAGCTCTATCGGTAAGGGAAATGTGCTAGGTAGCGTAGGTTTGCCTACTTCTCCGCATTCGAAACCGGAACGAGTAGGTGGACAAGGATCAAAATATGCTTGGCCCTGTTGCCAGAATTAGAACACTGCGGTGTCGGGACAGTTCTCCTCGCATTCCGTTCTGGCGGGATCACAATGATCGCTTCATATTCATGTCCATCGGACTAACCAGTGCTTTCAACGCAACCGAAGCCTTGCTCTTGGTTGGCGATGGAGGTCGCCCTCCCACCACCGTGATTGTCCGCCGCTCATGCTTTCGTGGCCGAGAAGCGAATTGTGTTTTTGAGCGGATTGCCATCTCGAATGGTCAAGTTGCTCTGTTCCGACTGACAGTTCTGCCTCCGAAGATTGAGCATCGAAACGGAGGGAGGTATTCATGACAAACTATAACATCGCCTTAATCGGCTTCGGAGGCGTCAACCGCGCCGTTGCCGAGTTGATCGCTTCCAAAAACGATCTCTGGGAGCGCGATCTTGGCTTTCGCCTGAACATTGTCGCGGTGAGCGATCTCCATCTTGGCTCGGTAATCTCACCGAATGGTCTCGATGCAAAAACTCTCTTGGCGGCCAACTTCACCAAGGGTGGCTTTGGACAACTGTCTGGTGGAAGCCCCGAGGCCAACAATGAGATGATCATCAAGAAGGCTCCGGCGGATATCATCGTCGAAGCCACCTTCACGAATCCAAATGATGGAGAGCCAGCGGTCTCCCATTGCGAATGGGCAATTCAGAGCGGCAAGCATGTTGTCACCACCAATAAAGGACCGGTAGCCTTCGCCGCGAAACGCCTCAAGGCATTGGCCGAAGCCAAGGGAGTATGCTTCGAATACGAAGGCTCGGTCATGAGCGGGACCCCCGTCATCCGACTGGCCGATACAGCCTTGGCTGGGGCTGAATTGCAGGGTTTCGAAGGTATTCTCAACGGCACATCGAATTTTGTGCTCGGTCGCATGGAATCTGGGAAGCTTTTTGCTGAAGCAGTTAAAGAAGCTCAAGAACTTGGCTATGCAGAAGCCGATCCGACTGCCGATGTCGAGGGATTTGATGTCCGCCTAAAGGTAGTTATTCTCGCAAACGAGCTGCTCGGCGCAAGCCTTACGCCAGATGACGTCTCTTGCGAAGGTATCTCTGACCTTTCGGGACTCGACATTGAAAATGCAGCCAAGTCGGATAGTCGCTGGAAGTTGATCGGCGCTGCCAAGCGAAATGCAGACGGCAGCGTTACTGGAAGCGTCGCACCAAAGCTTCTCCCACGCGACAACCCGCTCGCAGGCGTAAATGGAGCAACCAATGCCGTTTCGTTCCTCACCGAGCTTCTAGGTACTGTGACGGTCACCGGCCCAGGCGCGGGTCGGATCGAAACCGCTTACGCGCTCCTTTCCGACATCATTGCGATCCACGCTGCAAAAACAGCCAACAACAAGGAAGCCGCATAATGCCGACGACCGCTCGTGTGGATCAGCCATTGTCTGACGGAATTCTTGTAACCAGCCCGTTCGATGGATCGGAAGTTGGTATGGTCGTTGAGAGCTCGGCAGATAACCTGCCCTTCCTTTTGGCCCGCGCCAAGCGCGGTGCGGAGGTATCTCGCTCGCTGCCCCGTCACCAGCGTGCCGCAATTCTCGAAAAAACGGCCGCCGCCATCGATGCGAAAAAGGAGGATTTCGCTGTCCTTATCGTTCGTGAAGCGGGAAAGGCAATCACCCAAGCTCGCAAAGAGGTGATGCGCTGCGTTAACACGCTTAAGCTTTCTTCTGATGAAGCCAAGCGGAATGCAGGAGAGGTGGTGCCCTTTGACTCCTACGCTGGATCAGAAACCCGCCAGGGATGGTTCACCCGAGAGCCTCTCGGGTTAATTTGTGCCATCACACCGTACAACGACCCTCTAAACCTAGTCGCTCACAAACTCGGACCCGCGATTGCAGGTGGCAACTCAGTCATTCTCAAACCGTCGGAGCTTACTCCGCTGTCGTCAATCGCGCTTGTCGACACGCTGATAGAGTGTGGGCTTCCGGACGAGGTCGTCACCATCGCAGTTGGTGGTGCGGCATTGGGGCGAGCGCTCGTGTCGGCAAGAGACGTCCGGATGGTCTCGTTCACCGGCGGCTTCGCCACGGGCGAAGCGATCACTAGAGATGCGGGCATCAAGAAGCTTGCCATGGAATTGGGAGGCAATGCACCCGTCATCGTTATGGAAAACTGCGACTTCGATGCCGCTGTTGACGGTTGCGTCTCGGGCGCATTCTGGGCAGCGGGGCAAAACTGCATCGGCACGCAGCGTATTCTCATACAGAGACCGATATACAATCGTTTCCGAGACGCATTCGTTTCGCAAACGCGAGTTCTAAAAACCGGAGATCCGTTGAGCAGCGATACAGACGTCGGCCCGATGATTTCGGAGAAGGCCGCTAAACGTGCAGCTGCAATGGTCGACTACGCACTTGAGGCAGGTGCAAAGCTGCTCTGCGGTCATGAACGTTCTGGTACGCTGTATCCACCGACCGTGCTGGAGAACGTACCGACTACTTGCGAAACATGGAGCGAAGAGGTTTTCGCGCCCATCGTTATTTTGGAGCCTTTTGACAGCCTTGATGAGGCGATCAAGCTCGCAAATGGCACCGAATATAGCCTTCACGCGGGTATCTTCACGAACGACCTTGAGGATGCGCTGGAGGCCGCCGGTCGCATCGATGCTGGCGGTGTCATGATCAATGACTCGTCTGACTATCGCTTCGATGCCATGCCTTTCGGGGGCTCGAAATTCGGTAGCATGGGCCGAGAGGGTGTCCGGTTTGCGTACGAAGACATGACGCAGCCAAAGGTCGTGTGCCTAAATCGGGCCAAGAGATAGTCTGCACTATGCGCATATCTGCACGGAGAAAGAGATGTTCAAAGGTTCGATAACGGCGCTCGTTACACCATTCGCAGAGGGTAAAATCGATGAGGCTGCTCTCCGCAGCCTCATCGACTGGCAGATCGCGGAGGGCTCGTCCGGCCTTGTCCCATGCGGAACAACGGGCGAAAGCCCGACACTCAGCCACGCTGAACACAAGCGGATCGTCGAAATTACGGTCGAAGTCGCGAAAGGCCGATCACATGTTATTGCCGGTGCTGGATCAAACAGCACAGCAGAGGCCATTGATTTCGTTCGTCACGCCCAAGAAGCAGGCGCCGACGGACTGCTGATTGTATCACCCTACTACAATAAACCGACCCAAGAAGGGATTTATCAGCATTACCGCAGCATCGATGCGGCGGCGTCGGTACCGATCATCATCTATAATATACCAGGACGTAGTGTGATCGACATCCACGTTGAGACTCTGGCCCGGATTTACAACGACTGCCACCACGTCGTCGGCGTGAAAGATGCGACAGGAAATATCCTTCGCCCGTCACTTGAACGCCTGGCATGCGGAACAGACTTCAACCTGCTCACGGGTGAGGATGGGACAGCATTAGGCTACATGGCACATGGTGGGCATGGATGCATTTCGGTGACCTCCAACGTCGCCCCTCGCCTCTGCGCGGACTTCCAGAACTCGTGTCTTGCAGGAAACTATAAGCGAGCGCTCGAAATCCATGATCGATTGATGCCGCTCCATCGCGCTCTATTCCTGGAAACGAACCCAGCGGGACCGAAGTACGCGCTCTCGCGTCTTGGTCGCATCCGAGGTGATCTTCGGCTTCCACTTGTCGAAGTAAGCGATAGCACCAAGCGTGAGATCGATGACGCGATGCGTCACGCCGGGATTGCATAAGGGAGGAGTTGAACATGATTGTAGAGCGTGTCGAGGCTGACTTGCTGGGAACAATATCGTTGCCGGCAAATGTTCTTTATGGTGTTCATACGCGCCGGGCAGAGCTGAACTTTGATGTGTCGGGTCTCCGCCTAAGAGATTTTCCCGAACTGATCCAATCGATGGCAATGGTCAAGAAAGCGGCGGCGTTGGCTAACCGCGATCTTGGCATTCTGTCACCAGAAAAGTCGCAGGCCATTTGCGACGCATGCGACGATCTCATCGAGTTGCGCGAGATCGATCAAAATTTTCCCGTCGACATGATGCAGGGTGGCGCGGGAACCTCGACAAACATGAATGTCAACGAAGTGGTGGCCAACCTTGGCTTGTTGAAGCTTGGAAATCGTGTAGGCGACTACATTCACCTGCATCCCAACGACGACGTAAACCTCTCGCAGTCAACAAACGATGTCTACCCCACCGCTGCACGTCTAACCACCCTGCGGATCTGCGACGGCCTCGTAGGTTCTCTGTCAAATCTCCGAGATTCTCTTCGAGCGAAGGCGCTTGAGCATCGGGGTGCCCTGAAGGTCGGCCGAACCCAGTTGCAGGACGCGGTGCCAATGACAGTCGGACAAGAGTTCGAGGCTTTCGCTGAATTGATCGACGAAGATATCCTGCAGGTCCAATCGGCTGCGCGGCTACTAAGCGAGGTCAATATAGGCGGTTCTGCAATCGGGACGGCCATCAATGTTCATCCTGGTTTTGCGCAGGCAGCTTGCGGTCATCTACGAAGCATTTCCGGACTTAACCTCATCTCAGCTAGAAATCTTATTGAGGCGACGTCTGACACTGGGGGCTTCGTGACATTTTCTTCGGTTCTCAAGCGCATTGCTGTGAAAATTACGAAGATTTGCAACGATCTTCGACTACTTAGCAGTGGCCCCCGTGCCGGGCTCGGCGAGTTAAAACTTCCGCCTGTCCAAGCGGGCTCGTCAATTATGCCGGGAAAAGTTAACCCGGTCATACCTGAGATGATGAATCAGATAGCTTTTCAGGTTATTGGCAACGATCTAACCGTCACGTTTGCTGCGAGCGCCGGGCAACTGCAGCTGAATGCGATGGAGCCCGTAATCGTCGTTAATATAATGCAGTCTATGCGAATGCTGATCCGAGGTATGGATATTTTCCGGACACGGTGCGTTGATGGGATTGAGGTTGACATTGATCGTTGTAGACAAATGTTGGAACAGTCCTTGGTCCTCGCGACGCCGCTTGCAATGTCGCTCGGATACAGTAAAGCAGCATTTCTCTCCAAGAAAGCGCTCACAGAACGCCGCCAACTTCGCGATGTCGTGGAGGAAGACGGATGTTTGGATAATTCCGAAGTCGTCAGAATCTTCGAAGGCAGTGCCGAGTTCGCTGGAGTTGCTGTGACCCTGATGTCAAAAGGATGATGTAATGGCCGTATTCACAGAGCTGTCTGACGAGGATCGTGAATCGATTGCGACAGCGTACGGGTTTAGGTCTTTGTCCTCTGTGATTGGCATCCAGAATGGCGACACCGAGACTACGTACCTTTTCCGAACCGGCGACGGCGATTTTATAGTCACATTGTTCGAGAACGGCGCGGTGCCGCTCGATCTCGAACGCGCCTTTGCCACTATGGATACACTCTACAATTGTGGCGTACCTTGTCCGAAGCCAAGGCGAACGGTAGAGGGGCATGCGACATTCCAGGCAGCTGGGCGACTGATCGCGATCGTGGATTTCTTGCCTGGCTGTCCCACCGAGAACGCCACCATACATAAATGCGAAAACCTGGGTCGGGTGGTTGCACAAATTCACTCTTGCCTGGAACGGAAAACGGACCGATCGAGATCGGAGCTTCCTATTGGGTCGGTGCACGGTGCTCTTTCGAAAGACAACGTTTTTTTCTTAAACGATACGGTTGGCGGAGTCATAAACTTCAGACTGCGTCACGACGATGTTCTAGCCGCCGAGCTGGCTGATGTCCTGGTAGGCTGGACGCTTGAGGAATGTGGAAAGCTTAACGAGGACAAGGTGCGTAGCGTCCTTAAAGGCTACAATTCGGTCAGGGGCCTCACAGTGGCGGAAAGCGACGCTCTGCCGGGTTTCGTTCTCGCGGCGGCGGCAAAGTATTTTGCTGGGAGAAAAGCGGGGGACAGTCTTCCGCAGCTTGCTCTGGCTGTCTATGATTCTATGCTTGCGGCGATTCTCAACTAATGGGCTGATGCGTTTTCCATGCGACCCCTTGATCATATCGATCAACAAATACTGAGTGAGCTGAAATCGAACGCCCGAATTTCTCACGCGGATTTGGGGGGGAAGGTCAATTTGTCTCGAAATGCAGTGCGTGTTCGCATTGAGCGCTTGGAGAGAGAGGGGTTCATTAAAGGCTATACCATTGTCACTGGCGCTGGTGATTCCGACCAGAATATTACGACCGCTCTAATGTTTGTCTACCGACATGATCGAATGCGAGGGGGCGACGTCCTCCATGCCCTTCGGAAAATTCCCGAGGTTGTAGCTTGTGACGTGATGACTGGTGACTTTGATCTGCTTGTGCGCGTTGAGGCAACCGAGGCAGACCGCATTAGACAGATTTGGCAGCAAATTTCTGGAATGTCCGGTGTTCGCGATACCTTGACAGCCTTTGCCCTTTCATCTGTCATTCGTAAGGACCGGCCTTCCGAGCGCGTGATCCGATGATGCCTGCCACCATTCCGAATTCACCTCGGCCACAATTCCGGCAAAAAGCCTCAAATGGATCTGGATTGGCGCGCCGTCAAGCCTGGGTTGTTGCAGCGGCGATGACGGCAAGAACGTTGCTTTCGCATGCTTTCGCCGGACAACTCGACGCGTTAGCATTGTGCACGAGCCGATCCAGCACGGCATCGGCGATGGTCGGATTGCCGATTGACAAATTTCGCTTCGCCACGAATTCATCAGTGATCTTCTCGTCAACGATGGTTCCGTCAACATGCAAATCTGTCCCATGGTCGCAAACGCGCCAAAGGTCTCACCATTCACCGCCGCACCAATGCCGGCGACATCGAGGATGATCATCGGCGCTTTGCCTCCAAGTTCTGGCAAGGCAAGCTTCAGATGACGTCCACACAGTTCACCGATATGCGATTGCAGGTGCTGCCGGAAATGGCTGGTACAAACTTCCCGCCAATCCGTCGAAGTTCAAACATTTACTTTCCTTCCCTGAGAAGAGTGTATGGGGAACGATACCCCTCGCCGTTCAAAATGAGGCTGCCCTGATCAGTTCGCTGCGTAGATGTCCGATATAATCCTTTTTGTCGTATCGATGTATCCGGTGACATCTTCATCCGTCATCGGCAACGTAAGACCGAGTTGGCCACGATGGACGGGAAAGTAGCCGCGCGTCGCCATTTCCAGGGCATAGATCGTCATCTTTTCGTCGTCGATCTTGTTCCAGTAGTCGCGGTGTGTCTTGATCATCTGGCCCGCTTCTTTGGTGAAGGCATAACCGAGAACCGAGAAATCGCCGAACACGACAAAAGGATGCCCTTTGCCGTCTGCCCACGAATTGAGCTCGTCACGAACCTTTTTCGCCATTGAATTGAGTTTCTGGTACGCCTGATGGTCCATGACCTTCATGGTTGCCAAACCAGCCGCACAGGCCATCGGATGGCCGTGATGTGTGCCAGACATCATCACCTGGTTTTCTTCGACAACACGGAATACCTGCCGCGACCCACCAACGGCCCCGATGGGAAGGCCCCCACCGATCATCTTGCCCATTACTGTAAGATCGGGCTTGGTGTCGTAGAGGCTCTGTAGTCCGCCATAAGCAGCACGTAACGTGATCGTTTCGTCGAAGATCAGCAGGATGCCGAGTTCCCTCGCAAGATCACCTAGCCTACTCACAAACTCCTTGTCGAGGGAGACAATGCCGCCAGCGCAGGATTGAAGTTCCATGATGACGCAAGCGATGTCTCCGGCATGCCGCCTCAGAATGCTCTCGCAAGCCTGGTAGTCGTTTTGAACCAAATTGACAACGTTCTCGATTTTGTAGGCGGGTATGCCGTCGGAGTCCGGTATTGACCTCGGATTGGAGTCTGGCCCAGGAAAGTTGCTGGGGCTAGGATGGGTGGAAATGGCAAGGTCGTCAGTGAAGCCGTGATAGCCGCCTTCGAACTTCGCGATCTTATTCCTGCCCGTGTAACCCCGCGCGATTCGGACTGCCCCAAGGCAGGCCTCGCTAGCCGAGCAAAAGAACTTCACTTGGTCAACTGACGCGATACGCTCGCTGAGCAGTTGCGCAAGCTCGATCTCGTGGTCGGTTGGATTACCGAAAGAAAATCCCGCCGGAAGAAGCTCTTCGATAGCCTTCACGACCGCAGGATGATTGTGACCCAGGACGTTGGTGGAGAAGTTGTTGTTCAGATCGAGAAGCCGCTTTCCGTCGATCGTATGGATGTACTGTCCCTCGCCGCTTTTCGCGAACACTGCATGCGGACCGTAGTTGAAGGTTCTCCTGCTGAAGCCACCGGGGATAAAGTCCCTACCTTTTCGTGTCTCGCTTTTGGAAACGTTGAAAGTCTCCGAGAAGTTTTTGAGAGAGGTTTCATAGTTGAGTTTCATTTTTTGCTCCGTTCATTTCAGGGGACGGACTCTGCCAGTCCCGCAGGGGTGACTGGCCACTGAGCACCAGTGATATCGGGTATGACGAGTGCCAAGCGCTTACGCCTCAGCCGTCGCCTCGGCAAAAGTTCTATCTAGCCGGTCGTAGAGGGCGGGGTTGCTGCGTCGAATGTGAAGAGCCAAGAGAATACCCGCCAGGCCGATCAGGATGACGCATGCAGGAAAGGAAGCTACCATCAAGCTTTCGCTTCCTGTAAGCAGCGGAAGGTTTCGAGAAACCTGTACGAACGCTGCCGCGAGAGCGGTGCCGGCGACGACAGGCGCAATCACCACCCGCAAAGCCGAGAAACCGTGGCGCTGTCTTCGGAAGAAGATGAGGATGGAGATCGATACTAGGACTTGTACCGCCAAAATCCCGATACCCGCGAACGCGACAGTCCAAGCAAAAACGACCGCATAGGGATCGGCACCGATCAGGGCGAAGCCTACAAGAATCGCGCCAACAAGGGCAGACTGCACTCGGCCAGCTATGTGCGGTGATGAATTCGCTCGGTGAACAGCCGAAAGACCGGCCCACAAGAGACCATCACGCCCGAGCGCATAGAAGTAGCGATTGAGCGTGTTGTGGAAAGAGAGCAGGCAGGCAAAGAGGCTTGTGAGCAGCAGAATGTTTACGGCCACCGTCGACCAACCGCCGAGCACCCCGCCAATTGCGCCCATGTAGAAATTTTCTAACGATTCGTTCGCCTTGCTGGCAACAGCGCCGGCTCCGTAGTACTGGACGACTGCCCAACTGATGAAAGCGTAGAAGACGGTGATGATGGTGACCGCCGCGACGGTCGCGCGTGGGATAGCGTGGTCGGGATTGGCGGCCTCTTCGCCGAAGATAGCAGTAGCCTCAAAGCCAATGAACGCGCTAACGACGAATATCAGCGTCACGCCAACACCTGGCGCAAAAACATCCGAAGGTCGCAGTCCTGCTGATGTCAAGCCGTCAGGCCCGCCACCCGCCAAGACTACGCCAAGGGCAAAAAGCGCCAGAATGAAGAGTTCGGCGATCATGCAAACGCCGAGTAACCTTCCCGAGAAGACGATATGCCGCTGGCCGCACCATAGCACGGTGACAAGCACGAGAAACGACCAGAACCACCAGGGCAGTGCGATCCCCAAAGGCTCCAGAGCCGCGCGAGCGAAAACTCCTACTTGCGCGTACACACCGATCTGGATGGCCAAATACGTTACCATCGCAAGGAAGGCACCTGCCACTCCAAACGGGCGACCCAATCCTCTGGAGATATAAGCATAGAATCCGCCTGCACTACTGACGTGACGGGCCATAGCCGTAAAGCCAGCAGAGAAGACAAGATAAAGCAGTCCCACGAGAACAAACGCTCCGGGAACGCCTATGTTACCGAAAGCGAAGGCCGGAGGCGTTGCGCCGACTACAGCAGCCATAGGTGCTGCAGCGGCCACGACGAAGAAGACAATATGCGCCACACCCACCGAGCTGCCTGCGAGTTTTCCCCTCGCAGACTTTGAGTTTATTTCGTTTGGCATCCTAGTTCCCCTGACAAGTTTGTTTGATTTTTGATAATGTAGGATGCCAGTGTCTCACGGCGCGTCCATCACAGAGCATGCCAAGAAAATGACAATTTACGACAAACTTCGGACCCAAGAGGAGAAAATGGTTCTGCACGACCGGCGCGGTGCGGCGTCTGTGCGCGTGTTCGTACTGCAAGCGATCATTCAGAACCTTCCGAGCACGGGAACCCACTTAAAGGCATTACTGATAAGACACGGTCTTTCGAATGCGCGTATTGGCGACCCCAACGCGCGGCTCGACATGCGCGACTACTTTGAGTTTTTCGAAGATGCTGCAAGGACGTTCGAAGATCAGACTCTAGGGGCACGCCTTGGTTTTGCATTGCGACCCGGCGATCTTTGGCCAATAGGGCTACTTTTGATGCAAGCTAGTTCGATTGGCTCGGCTCTCAGCTATTACGCGCGCTATGCCACCGCGTTTCAGACAGCGACAACTTTCTCAGTTCAAATCGCTCCGGAAGGCCTCATGTGCAGCTATCGCGTCTATGCCGATATAAGGCCCACGAGCCTTTTCAGGCAGGACAGCGAATTTACTCTCGCCTGCATATGCGGCCAGCTTCGAACAGCCTTCGATAACAATTGGCGGCCACTGGAGGTTCGGTTCGAACACGCCTCTTCTGGAAATGAAAGCGCTCTGCAGCGCATTTTTGGCGCACCAGTACGTTTCAACCAGGCTAGGAACTGCATCGTAATCGACAGACGAGACGCCGACAGACAGTACAGGGTCGAAGATCGGGAATTTATCAACATTCTCAACCAGCACATGGCCTCAATCATCGCGGCAAGCAGTACCGAGGTGTCAGCTACGGAACAGGTCAAAGCCTTGGTCAGCGTTCGACTGGGCCTTGCGTCTGTGGAACTGCCTGACCTGGCAACGGAGATGGGCATGACGCCGCGAACGCTCCAACGGCGGCTTTCGGAGGAAAAGACGTCGTTGCGTGCTATTTTAAGAGATTATAGAGAGCAACTGGCGACCGCGTATCTGGCTCAGGGCAATATGTCTGTTGAAGATATCTCGGCCGCGCTCGGCTACGCAGAAGCTACCGCTTTTTCCCGCGCCTTCAAGACCTGGACCGGGAGTAGCCCCGCCCACAGAGCTAATTCGAACGATGGCAACAAACACTCACAGCCGTGAGACCGAACAACGTTCGCCATGGACAGCAAACATCGTGTCTCCCATTGACCGTCCCGCGCGACTTCGCGTTCATCGATCAGGAGGTAGAAATCGGCCTTTTATTAGGGGCAAAACCGTCTCTACACTCACGTGGGGCTGGCTAGCTCTGCGGCATCGATGCCTGCCACCAACGCCCGTACGCCCCTACTTGCAGATCGCAGCGCCCGGAAAATCGCGCATCGACTCGCCGCAAGGCGGCCGCATCATGTACTCGGCTTCCACCATCCGGCTCTGGTGATAGATGGCACGTGGGTACGAGAAGGTCAGGAAGCCGGACTTGCCGTGATAGGCGCCCATGCCCGAATGGCCGGCGCCTGAAGGGTAGACCTTCCGCCGTGACATGGCTCATGCAGTCGTTGACCGTCACCCCGCCGGAGGTCGTATTGTCGAGCACGCGGCGTTCTTCTTCGCCATCCGGGCTGAAGCGCGCGAGGGCGGATTGGCGTTGATCCGATCGATGACGTCGGCAATATCGATGGGCAATGACCGGCAGCACCGGCCGGCTGACGTAGAAGCAGCTCGCTATGATGGAATTGCTGGCCAGCAATCCAGGCGCATCGCAGATCGACCTCGCCAATACGCTCGGCACCGATCGCGCCACCATGATGGCACTCGTTACCCGCCTGGCCGCCCGCGACTTCATCGAACGCGCCCTTCCGCAGCAGACCGCCGCCGTCAGGAACTGCATCTGACGCCGGGCGGTCACGAGAGTCTCGTGCAGGCGCGCGAGCGGATCGACAAGCACGAACAGCGTTTTATCGCCCTGTTTTCACGCGAGGAAATGGACGGGCTGCTTGCCGCCCTGAAGCGGATTTACAGAGGAAGACTGATGGGCTCATTCCTGGAGCATGCCTACCCAGGCTCTAGGGCCAATCGGCGTAGCCCGAGGACAGCATGCTGTTTTCCGAGCCGGCGGAAGCGCGAGCGATCTGGCGGTAGCCGGCGGGCGAAAGGCCGGTCTTGCGTTTGAAGAAATGACTGAAATAGGTCGGGTCGCGAAAGCCGAGGCTGTCGGAGATTTCCTGGATATTGCGAGCCGAGCGCTCCAATCTGAGCTTTGCCTCCTGCACCACCCGCTCATGCAGAAGCTGGATCGGCGAGCGGCCGAGTGCCCTCTGGCAGATCGCATGAAGCCGGTCGGCGGTGACGCCCAGTTCTGCGGCATAATCGCTGATCGGCCGATGCCGGCGGAAACCGGCCTCGACCAGTTGCCGATATCGCTGCAGGATCGATCCGGTTTCGCCCTGCCCGCGGGGCTCGCTTCTCTCGCCGCCGGAACCGCGCCACAGCGTCATCAGTATCAGGCGCATATAGGCCGAAGCCACCATCCAGGAAGAGCGGGAGGGATCGGCGAGTTCCCGCACGAAGCCCAAAATCAACGGACTGATTTCGGCCACCAGCAAGGGGTCCGTCGCCTCGACCAGCTTGCGCTGTTCGGTGAAGATGCGCAGCGAATAGGATTCCACCTTGTCGCCGATCGCATCGACCATGACCTGCGCCGAGGCTCCGACGAGATGGGCCGCAGTCCCGGCAGAAATCGACAGGTCGCAGCCGGCCTGCGGCGGCAGGAAGGCAAGCAGCGGCCCCTGCAATATCCGATCTTCGCCACTGTCGAAGTACAGCTCGGCTCGCCCCTCCCCGAGCAGCAGGAAATGATAGAAGTCGGCATAGAGTCCCTTTTGCAGACGGATGCGCCGATGCGACAGCGACGGCGCATGCCATTCGCCCCTGACATAATGATGAATGCCGCCGTCTGTCACCAAGACATCTCCTCCGCTTGCCATAAACATTGCGGCAATTGCCAAATAATTACAATATTAACCCAATAAATCGCATTCCATCCACAATCCATCGGCGTAACCTGACTGTCATCAGCCTTTGGGAGGAGGCATTCCGACAGACGCGCAACGCTGAGACAGCCTTCGGGCTGCTGTGTCTGTGCGTCTTCTCCCCCTGGCAACAATGCAAGCGCTGCTTCGTGGCGGATGGGGAAAACGGTGTTTTCGGCAAAGCTGATGATCAATAATGAGGCGATGGAGGCTTCCCAAGGGGCGACCTTCGAGCGCATTGATCCGCTGACCGGCGATGTCGCAACGGTCGCCGCGGCGGGATCCGTCGCCGACATGACGCGGGCCGCCAATGCCGCCGCTGCCGCTTTCCCCGATTGGTCACAGACAGGCCCCGGCGAACGGCGCCGGCTGCTGAATGCCGCGGCCGATCTCCTGGAGGCTCGCACGTCGGAACTCATCGCCGCCATGACCGGCGAAACCGGCGCAACCGCGCAATGGGCGGCGATCAATTGCGGGCTCGGCGCCGAAATTCTTCGCGAGGCGGCGGCGATGTCTACGCAAATCTCAGGCGAGCTCATTCCGTCAAGCATTCCCGGCAGCCTCGCCATGGCTGTGCGCCAGCCGGCCGGCGTCTGCGTCGGCATTGCTCCCTGGAATGCGCCCATCATCCTCGGCACCCGCGCCGTCGCCATGCCGCTGGCCTGCGGCAACACCATCGTGCTGAAAGCTTCGGAGCTCTGCCCGAAGACCCATGGCCTGATCGGCGACATCCTGCGCGATGCCGGTTTCCCGCGCGGCGTCGTCAATGTCGTCTCCAACGCGCCGGGCGATGCCGCCGCCGTCGTCGATGCCTTGATCGCCCATCCGGCCGTGCGCCGCATCAATTTCACCGGCTCCACTCGTGTCGGCAGGATCATCGCCGAATCCTCGGCAAGGCATCTGAAGCGCTGCCTGCTCGAACTCGGCGGCAAGGCGCCGTTCATCGTGCTTGCCGACGCCGATATCGAGGAGGCGGTCAGTGCCGCCGCCTTCGGCGCCTTCATGAACCAGGGTCAGATCTGCATGTCGACAGAGCGGATCATCCTGATGGACGAGATCGCCGACCATTTCGTCGGCAAGTTCGGGACGAAAGCCGCCAGCCTCGTCGCAGGCCACCCCGGGGAAGGCAATACGCCGCTCGGCACGCTGATCAATGCAGAGGCCGTGCGCCGCGTCAGGTCGCTGATCGACGATGCCCTGCAGAAGGGCGCGGTCCTGGTCTGCGGCGGCGAGGCCCACGGCACGCTGATGGATGCGACCGTCATCGACCACGTGACGCCGGCCATGCGCATCTACCGCGAGGAGAGCTTCGGGCCGGTCGCGGCGATCATCCGGGTCGGCAGCGTCGACGAGGCCGTAACGGTCGCCAACGACAATGAATACGGGCTTTCGGCCGCGGTCTTCAGCGCCGATGTCAATGCGGCGCTTGCCGTCGCCATGCGGCTGGAATCCGGCATCTGCCACATCAACGAAGCCACGGTTTCCGACGAGCCGCAAATGCCCTTCGGCGGCGTCAAATCGAGCGGCTACGGCCGCTTCGGCGGCAAGGCGGCGATCGACGAATTCACCGAGCTCAGATGGGTCACCATGGCATCGGGAAAACGGCAATACCCGATCTGAACCACAGCTCGGCCGGAATGAACAGCGAAACGGGCGGGAGGCCCGCATCGAGAGGGAGGAATGATTTCATGAACGGAAAATTCAACGCGGCGACACTGACCCGCCGCTCTTTCATCGCATCGGCCGCGGCAGGCGGCGCGGCATTGGCGCTGTCCAGCCGCATGGCTTTCGCTGACGGCGATACGCTGAAGGTCGGTTTCATCAGCCCGCGCACCGGCCCGCTCGGCGGCTTCGGCGAGACGGACGGCTATGTGCTCGACCTCGCGCGCAAGGCGCTGGCGAACGGGCTGCAGGCCGGCGGCAAGACCTGGAAGGTGGAGATTCTCGACCAGGACACCCAGTCCGATCCGTCGCGCGCCGGCCAGCTCGCGAAGGAGCTGATCAACAACCAGGCGATCGACCTGATGCTCGCGGTGTCGACGCCCGAAACCATCAATCCGGTGGCCGATGCCTGTGAGGCGGCCGGCGTTCCCTGCCTGTCCACCGTCATGCCCTGGGAGGCCTGGTATTTCGGCCGCGGCGCCAAGCCGGGCGCGCCCTCCCCGTTCAAATGGACCTATCATTTTGGCTTTGGCGTCGAAGAATTCCACAAAGCCTATGTTTCGCAGTGGAACCTGATCGAGACCAACAAGAAGGTCGGCGTGATGTATCCGAACGACGCCGACGGCAACGCGATCCGCGCCCATCTGGCGCCGGCCCTTGCCAAGGCCGGCTTCACCATCGTCGATCCCGGCGCCTATGAAACCGGAACGACCGATTTTACCGCGCAGATCGCTGTCTTCCGGCAGGAGGGCGTGGAGATCTTCAACTCCTTCCCGATCCCGCCCGATTTCGCTGCCTTCTGGCGCCAGGCCGCCCAGCAGGGCCTCACCCAGCAGATCAAGATCTGCCAGGTCGCCAAGACGGGCCTGTTTCCCTCCGACATCGAGGCGCTCGGCGATCTCGGGATGAACATCGGCAGCGCCGCCTATTGGCACAAGGCCTTCCCTTACAAATCCACGCTGACGGGCGTGTCGGGAACCGAACTCGCAGACGGCTACGAAACGGCGAGCGGCAAGCAGTGGACGCAGCAACTGGGCGCAAGCCTGGCGCTTCTCGATGCCGGCTTCGATGCGCTGAAAGCGAGCAGCGACGTCAAGAGCAAGGAAGCCGTCGCCAAGGCGATTTCCACGCTGAAAACCACCACGATCGCCGGCAAGGTCGATTTCACCAGCGGTCCCGTCGCCAATGTCTCGCCGGGGCCAATCATCGGCACGCAATGGGTGAAGGCGCCGGAAGGCTCGAAATTCGCGCTCGACTATGTCGTCACCGAAAACGCCACCGATCCCAATGTCCCGGTCGGCGCCAAGCTCATCGCTTATAACGGGTAACGCACGGTGCAGCAGCTAGCTCAAAATCGGCCGGGAGGAGCCTTTCTCTCGGCCAAAGGGATCCACAAGCAGTTCGGCGCCCTCGTCGTGCTGGAGAACCTGGACTTTTCCATGGGCGATGGCGATGCGGTCGGCATCGTCGGGCCGAACGGCGCGGGCAAAACGACGCTGCTCTCCGTGCTCGCCGGCGCCTTCCCGCCAAGTGCCGGCACCATCACCTTCGACGGCGCCGACGTCACGGGCCGGACGGCGGCGGAGCGCTGCCGGTCCGGGCTGGTGCGGACCCATCAGGTGCCCAAACCTTTCAGCGGCATGACGACCTTCGAAAATGTCTTCGTCGCCGCATCGCACGGCCATGCCGCAAGCCGCGACGAAGCCTATGAGCGTGTGGTGGATTCGCTTTCGCTCTGCGGCATGCTTGGCGTCGCCAACCGTCCGGCCGACACGCTCGGCCTTCTCGATCGCAAACGCCTGGAGCTTGCCCGTGCACTTGCCACGCAGCCGCGGCTGCTGTTGCTCGACGAGATCGGCGGCGGCCTGACCGATGGCGAGGCGAGCGAACTCGTCGAAACCATCCTCGAATTGCGCCGGCGCGGCATCGGCATCGTCTGGATCGAGCATATCGTTCATATCCTGCTGCAGGTGGCGGAACGGCTGATCTGCATGGACGCCGGCCGGATCATCGCCGATGGCGAGCCGAAAGCGGTCATGAGCAATGCCGAAGTCGTCAAAGCCTATCTCGGAGGGACGCCGGCATGAGCCTTCTCTCCATCCGCGACCTCGACGTCCGCCACGGCCTGCTCCAGGCGGTGCGCGGCGTCAGTTTCGATATCGCCAAGGGCGAGGTGCTGGCGCTGGTCGGCGCCAACGGCGCGGGCAAGACGACGCTGCTCCGATCGATCGCCGGCGCCCACCTTCCGTCTGCCGGGCACGTTCTTCTCAACGATGAAGACCTGGCCTCCGTGCCTTCCCACAAACGGATCGCCAAGGGCATCGCTTTGGTGCCGGAAGGCCGGCGGCTGTTTTCACAGATGACGGTCGAAGAGAACCTGCTTCTCGGAAAGAGCTGCGGGCGCAAGGGCGAGTGGAGCATCGATCGCGTCCTCGACGCCTTCCCGAACCTCAAACCCCGCCGCCATGCCAAGACAGGGCACCTCTCGGGCGGCGAACAGCAGGCGACTGCCATCGGCCGGGCGCTGATGAGCAACCCGGATATCCTGCTGCTTGACGAAGTCTCGCTCGGGCTTTCGCCGCTCGTCGTCGACCGCGTCTATGCCCAACTGCAGGCCCTGCTCACATCGGGAACAACAATCGTGCTCGTCGAGCAGGACCTTGCCCGCGCCATGAGCGTCGCAAGTCGCGTTATCTGCATGCTGGAAGGACGCATCGTGCTCGACCGGCCGGCTGGCGCCGTCACCCGCGAACACGTCACCCAGGCCTATTTCGGGCTGCACCGGGCAGCCGGCGAAAGGAGCCCATCATGATCAATTCCCTCATCCAGGGTATCCTGCTCGGCGGCTATTACGCCGTCATCGCCTGCGGCCTGTCCTTCATGTTTTCGGTCATGCGGATCATCAATCTCGCCCATGGCAGCATGGCGGTCGCGGCCGCCTACGGGCTGTGGCTGCTCGCCGCCAAGGCCGGCATTCCGCCTTTTGCCGGCCTGCTGATCGTGCTGCCGGTCATGGCGGTGATCGGCTGGCTGCTGCAGCGCTTCATCCTCGAACGCAGCGCCCGCGGCGGCACGCTGCTGCCGATCCTCACCACCTTCGGCCTGTCGATCGTCATCGACAATCTGCTGTTCGAACAGTTCGGCGCCGATACACGGTCGCTCGCGCCCTTCATCGGCAACCTTTCCTATGCGTCCTGGCAGCTGCCGGGCCACATCTTCGTCGGCAAGCTTGCCGTGATGATGATGGTGACGGCGGTCCTCCTTCTCGGCGCGCTGCAATTCTTCCTTAGCCGCTTTGCGCTCGGCCGCGCCATCCGCGCCACGGCCGAAGATCCCGATACGGCGGGGCTGGTCGGAATCGATGCGCGCCGAGTGAATGCCGTCGCCACCGCGATCACCATGGTGACGATCGGGATCGCCGGCGCCTTTCTCGGCATGCGGGCAACCTTCAGCCCCTATGCCGGCGGCCCGCAGCTTCTCTTCGCCTTCGAAGCGGCCGTGATTGGCGGAGCGGGATCGCTCTGGGGCACGCTTGCCGGCGGCATCATTCTCGGCCTCGCCCAATCGCTCGGCGCACAGCTGCACCCGCAAGGCTTTCTGATCGGCGGCCATGCCGTGTTTCTGCTGGTCCTTTTCGTCAGGCTGTCCCGCTTCGGCATGCCTCAACTCGACAAGCTCGGCGCATTTCTGAATTTTCGCGCCCGTCTCCGGAGCCCGACATGACATTCGTCTCCAACGGAATATCGATAGAACGCTGGACGAGAGCTTCGCGGCTGGCGCTTGGCTCGATGGCCGCAGTGCTTGCCCTGCTGGCGCTCGCACCCGCGGTGCTCGGCGCCGGCGCGATCGACAGGCTGACGGCTCTCTTCATCTACGTGATCCTTGCCGCCATGTGGAATGCGCTCGCCGGTTTCGGCGGGTTGGTCTCGGTCGGCCAGCAGGTGTTCTTCGGCCTCGGCGCCTATTTCACCATTCGGCTCGCCGATGCCGGGCTCGACCCCTTCGTTTCGGTCTTTGCCGCCGCGATCGTGACCGGCGCGATGTCGATCCCGTTGTCGCTCTTCATGCTGCGGCTGAAGGGGGGCGAATTCGCGATAGGCATGTGGGTCGTGGCCGAGCTTGCACACCTGCTCGTCAATCTCGACCGGCTGATCCAGGGCGAAACCGGAACCTCGCTGATCTCGCTCAACCTCTATGACAGCGGCATACGGCGGGCAACGATTTACTGGCTTGCGCTGGCGTCCATGGCGGCCTTGCTCGGCACTCTCTTCATGCTGATGCGCAGCCGTGCGGGCGCGGCCATGCAGGCGATCCGCGACAATGAAGAGGCGGCGACCTCGGTCGGCGTGCGGGTGACCGCGACGAAGAGGCTGCTCTTCGTGCTAGCCGCTTTCGGCATTGCAGTCGCCGGCGGCCTGTGGCTGGCGACCGCCACCACCTTCCAGCCGAAGACCTATTTCAGCGTCCAGTGGACGGCCTACATGATCTTCATGGTGCTGGTCGGCGGGATCGGCAAGTTCGAAGGCGCCATCCTCGGCGCCATCCTATTCTTCCTCATCGAGACCTTCTTCGGCGGAGCCGGCGTCTGGTATCTGATCGGCCTCGGCACGGCCGCCCTGATCTTCTCCCTCTACCTGCCACGCGGGCTCTGGGGTGAAATCGAGCGTCGCTTCGACTTCCAGCTTCTGCCCGTCGGCTACCGACTGAAACTGCCCGGTCCCACCAAGATCGAATGGAAGGAATGAGCCAGTTTACTTCCCGGACTCTCCAGCGAAAGGTGACATTCATGCTTTTTGGTAAAACAATCCTAATAACAGGTGTAGCGTCCGGCATCGGCGCGCGCACGGCGGAACTGGCCGGCCAGATGGGCGCCGAGGTGATCGGCGTCGATGTGCGTGAACCCGCCAATGGAAGCGCCGCTTTCATCAACGGCGATCTGTCCACGCCATCGGGCGTTGCCGAGATCGTCGCGCAGCTTCCGTCGCGGCTCGATGCGCTCGCCAATGTCGCCGGCCTTTCCGGCAATACCGGCGTCGTCTCGACACTCGCGGTCAATTTCTACGGCCTGCGTGCCTTGTCGGAAGCCGTGGCACCTCGCCTGCGTGAAGGCGGGGCGATCGTCAACGTCGCCTCCATTGCCGGCTATGGCTGGCGCGCCAATCTCGAGCGGGCAAAGATCCTGACCGGCATTGAAGGCTTTCCCGATGTCTCTGCGGTCGCCGCCGAACACAACCTCAGGGACGAGGAAGGCTATCCGCTTTCCAAGGAACTGCTGCTGCTCTGGACCATGCGCGCGGCGCACCAGCCCTTGTTCAAGGACCGCGGTATCCGCGTCAATGCGGTAAGCCCGGGGCCGGTGGAAACACCGATCCTTAAACAGTTCCGCGCCGTGCTCGGCGATGCCAGGGTCGACAGCGACATCACCCGGGTCGGTCGTGCAGGTACCGCCGCCGATATCGCGCCCGCCGTGCTCTTTCTCTGCTCGGACGGCGCACGCTGGATCAACGGCGCCAATCTCGCCACCGACGGCGGCCTCGAAGCATCCATCAACGCCGACGTGCTCGGCTTCTGACTCTTTCCAGGAGACACCATGATGAATATTTCCCTGCTCATAAACGGCGCGGACCGCCCGGCTTCCGGCGGCCGGACCTATGACCGCATCGATCCCTTCACCGAGAAGCTCGCAAGCCGGGCTGCGGCGGCGAACCTCGACGATGTCGCCGCAGCCGTCGATGCCGCCTCCGCCGCCTTCGCCGGCTGGTCGAAGACCGGTCCCAGTCAACGCCGTGCAATCCTGATGAAGGCTGCCGACGTCATGGATTCCAAGGTGGGCGAGTTTACCCAGCTGATGATCGAAGAGACTGGCGCGACCGCACCCTGGGCCGGCTTCAACGTCATGCTCGCTGCCAATATCCTGCGCGAGGCGGGCGCCATGACGACGCAGATTTCAGGCGAAATCATCCCCTCCGACAAATCCGGTTCGCTTTCCATGGGTGTTCGCCAGGCCGCCGGGGTGTGCCTGGCGATCGCTCCCTGGAATGCACCTGTCATCCTCGCCACCCGCGCTATTGCCATGCCGATCGCCTGCGGCAATTCAGTCATCCTCAAAGCATCCGAACAATGCCCCGGCACGCATCGTTTGATCGCCACGGCGCTTACCGAAGCGGGCCTGCCCGCCGGCGTCATCAACGTCATTACCAATGCGCCGGAGGACGCGCCTGAAATCGTTGCGGCGCTGATCGCCCATCCCGCCGTCCGGCGGGTGAATTTCACCGGCTCGACCAAGGTCGGCAGGATCATCGCCGAGACCTGCGGAAGGCATCTGAAACCCGCCCTCCTCGAGCTCGGCGGCAAGGCGCCGTTGGTCATCCTTGACGACGCCGATATCGACGGCGCCGTCAATGCCGCCATCTTCGGCGCCTTCATGCATCAGGGCCAGATCTGCATGTCGACGGAGCGGATCATCGTCGATACAGCGATCGCCGATCAGTTTGTCGCCAAACTCGCCGCCCGCGCCAGCCAGCTCCCGGCCGGCGACCCGCGCGGCCATGTCGTTCTCGGCTCACTGATCAGCCTCGACGCCGCCAAGAAGATGGAAGAGCTCATCGCCGATGCGACGGCCAAGGGCGCCAAACTCGTGGCCGGCGGCAAACGCTCGGGCACTGTGGTCGAGGCCACGCTGCTCGATCACGTCACCTCTGATATGCGGGTTTATGCGGAAGAATCCTTCGGCCCGGTGAAGCCGATCATTCGCGTCTCGGGTGAGGAGGAAGCAATCCGTATCGCCAATGACACCGAATACGGCCTGTCATCGGCAGTCTTCAGTCGCAACATCCAGCGGGCGATGGCGGTTGCGGCGCGCATCGAATCCGGCATCTGCCACATCAACGGTCCGACCGTGCACGACGAGGCGCAGATGCCCTTCGGCGGCGTCAAAGGCAGCGGCTACGGCCGCTTCGGCGGCAAGGCGGCAATTGCCGAATTCACAGACCTTCGCTGGATCACAGTCGAGGATTCCGCCCAGCATTATCCCTTCTGACCGTCGGCGGTATCGCCTGCGGGACGCCAGCGATCAATGTATGTCGTAGTGCGCTCGAATTTCACCGTGACCGTGAAGTGAAATCTAAGATCCGCATACTTCCTCACGGAGCGACACGTGAGGAAGTCATCGCATTATCTATACCGTACGAGGATGCTGCATCGATCATTCATCACAACAAGCAACTGTGTAATCTCGGATTTGTTCGAGGTCCAGATATCATGGAAGTCGCGCCGCCAATGCGCCCAACATGAAGCCTCCCGGAAGCGGCGTTTCCCGTCGGTTCCGGCCTCATATCACTTCGCATAGCCTTTGTAGCCGTCGGCCTGAAGGATGCCTCTCGCCGGCTTGAGGTGACGGTAACGTGCTCTTCCTTCCAGTCGGGAGCAAAATAGTAGGCCGCACCGGGCGGAGCTACACCCCCGTGGGCGTTAGTCCCGGACATAGGTCCAGAGCCTGCCCTTTGACGTGCTCGACCGCATTCAGGATCACAAGATTAATCGTCTCGCAGAACTGCTTCCCGGGAACTGGGTGCCGACGACGGCAATCATCTGCGCCGAGGCCGCCTGATGGCAACTGTCAGATTCGTTCACCATCGACTATGTCGCGGAAATCCTCGATGAGGACTTCGACCTCCTCCGGGAGATCATCAGCAATGATGACAACCTGACCTATGGCAATATCATCAGCATCGTGACCGGAGACGACGAGAGTACGCCAGCTTTGACAGACGATGGCGTTGACGAACTCAGGCAGATGCTAAGCGACGCGCGTAGGTCTGCCGAAACATGGCAGGAGTTCCTCGATTGCTTCGTCCTCGACGAAGACATCGTTGCGCGTGTCAATACATATTCCCCACCGCAACAATCGGGCGTTTACCGCGCAGCTGTAAAACTAGTTTGAGCTCTAACCGACGGCTGGGTGTAGATAGAGATCCTTGAAATTGTCACGCAGAACGTTCTTCTGGACCTTGCCCATTGTGTTTCTTGGCAGCGCCTCAATGAACAGAATGCGTTTGGGAAGTTTGTACCTGGCAAGTCGGTTGTGAATGGCCACGAGGATATCATCCTCCCCGATATTCACTCCTGGGCTACGAACAACGACGGCGGTCACACCCTCCCCAAAATCCGGATGAGGCAACCCAATAATGGCGCTTTCAACCACACCTGGGAGCGCATCAATTTCCTCTTCGATTTCTTTGGGATAGACGTTAAAGCCCCCTGTTATCACCAGATCCTTGCCCCGTCCCAAGATATGGAGGTATCCGCGTTGATCAATTTTACCTAGGTCTCCGGTGATGAAGAACCCGTCCGGTCGCATTTCCGCCGCCGTCTTCTCCGGCAAGCGCCAATATCCTGCAAAAACATTCGGCCCTTTGACCTCGATCATGCCGATTTCATCAATACCGAGGGGAGTTCCGTCATCGGGATTACTGATTCTGACTGAAACGCCGGGAAGGGCCAGGCCGACCGTTCCGGCAACTCGTTCGCCGTCGTAGGGGTTCGACGTATTCATGTTGGTTTCTGTCATCCCATACCGCTCAAGAATGGCGTGGCCAGTGCGGCGCTGCCATTCGGCATGGGTCTCCGCGAGCAATGGAGCTGACCCCGAAATAAAGAGCCGCATACCCGACCAGGTATTATCGAGTTGGGGGCTCTGCAGGAGCCGCACATAGAATGTCGGCACCCCCATCAGAACCGTGGCCTCCTTCATCAATTCAATGATCAAGTCGGGCTCGAACTTTCTCAGAAACTTAATTGCCGCGCCGGACAGGAGCGAGACGTTGATCGCAACGAACAGACCGTGCGTATGGTAGATTGGAAGGGCGTGAATAAGAATGTCGCGTTTCGTAAATTTCCACGCCTCTACGAGCGTCAGCGCGTTGGATAACAAATTCGCATGGGTGAGCATTGCACCTTTCGATCGTCCCGTCGTGCCCGATGTATAGAGGATGGCCGCCAGGTCATCCGGCTGCCTTATAATCGTCGGAAACGTGGGAGAAGCCACACTCGCCGCTTCAAACAAGCTTCCGCTTTCATCGGCGGCAAGCGTATCTATCCGCGCGCCCACCCGCCCTGCAATCTGCGACAATGCTTGTTCGTGCGAGGGATCGCAAATAAGGAGAGCCGGTTCAGCGTCCCGAACGAAGTACTCCACCTCATAATGTGTGTAGGCCGTGTTCAAGGGGAGGAAAACAGCGCCAGCACGCAGCGTCGCCAAGTAAAGGCAAACCGCCATTACAGATTTTTCGACCTGCACCATTACCCGGTCGCCAGGGCGGACGCCTCGCTCAACGAGAACGTTTGCAATTTGCCCAGAAAGGCCCAGAAGGTCCCCGTAGGTGCAGATGCGTCCGTTGGTATCATCGAGCGCGACACTCGAAGCATCGCGGGTATGATCCTGGATGTACGAGAAAAGATTTCCGTTCATTTCAACTCCCAACATGGCCTCGTATGCGGCTCAACGAGCCGGCAGTGTGGACACTGATGTTTCAAGATTCGAGAAGCTTGCGAATGTGAGGTGCGGCGATGATCTCGCCTCTCTCCGCGAACGCCTCGTGGTTCGCCTCGATATCGGCGAGATGGTAGACATAGTTCACCATCAACCCATGAGATTGCGCGATGCCTTTTTCCGAACGGTCGCCGAGGATATTTATGCTTTCGAGCCGTGCGCCATTCCCCAAATGAAACTGAGCTACAGGGTCTATTGTACGTCCGTTTGAACCTCGTGAATCCAAGTAGTAGAGAGCTGCCATGCGCATGAGATAAGGCCCGATGGTCTCCACCATTTTCTCGTCATCAAACCAGGCGGGGTCGTTTAGCGCATTCAACGGAGCGCACTGAATTTGAGGCTGCCCATTGCCAGCACGAGTTGACAGCCATTTGGAGAAACGCGGAGCGGGCGACAACGTCGCGAAATTTCTGAGGTTAGGCAATTCCGCTTTGAGGTCTTGCACGACCTGCTTGATAAGGAAGTTTCCGAAAGAGACGCCCCTCAGCCCCTTCTGGGTATTCGAGATAGAATAGAATACGGCGGTCGTCGCATCACTTTCCGGCACGAACTTCCGATCAATCTTCAGTAGAGGCTGAATGCGCAGCGGCATCTCGGTTGTCAAAGCTACTTCAACGAATATGAGCGGCTCGTCGACCAACTGTGGGTGAAAAAATGCATAGCAGCGGCGGTCCGACGGCTGCACACGATTCCTCAGGTCGCTCCAATCTGCGATTTCGTGCACGGCTTCGTACTGGATGATTTTTTCGAGTATGTTGGCCGGTGTTTCCCAATCGATCCGCTTCAACACCAAAAAACCTCGGTTGAACCACGACGCGAAGAGATGCGAGAAATCCGCGTCAACGCGTTTGAGTTCCGGATATTTCTGCAAATTGCCCAGGAGATCCTCTCTCATTGCGATGAGAGATTTGGTACCGCCTCCTGCAAGATTGATCCGCCTGAAAAGCTGCTGCCGTCGCGGTTCAGAAACCGCATGAAGCGCGTTTAGATGATCCGGCGACGGATCCCTGTTGACTGTATCGAGGGCCTTCGTCAGCGCCTCCATGTTCGGTCCGAAGTCGTTCGCAAGCGCGAAAAGGAACTCAAGACGCTTCTCAGTCGAAGACCATTCATAGGCAGCGAGCAATCTCTCTGCGAGAGCAATGCCCGAAGCCTCGCCGCGACGGGAAAGCAATTCCTCGGCAATTTTTATCAGATCCGTTGACGGAACAGGCGCCCTGCCGTGACCGGCCCCACCTAAGAACCGCCGGCCACTCTTCGTAGCGCTTTCGATTAAAGCTATCAGGAATGACGGCGATGTGCTCGAACTGCCCGCGATCATTGCATTCTCCCGCCGCCTAAAAATGCAATATTGCAATGATCGTACACAATGTCAAACATGTTGCATTTTCAAGTTTGGGCACGCTTGGTTTTTTCTTCGGTGTCGCTACCCAGTGGGGGCAGCGCCGTAGAAACCCAGATAGAACTGGCAGGTTCCCAACCGTATCTAGATAAGTTTTCATCTCGGCGACGTGCGACATGTATGCTGGCAGGCGGATGGCCACCAGCTTCTACTTTTCGAGGGGCGTGACGTGGGTTCTAAGCGGCGGCCTTACACTCTAGCGGGTTGGCGCAGACCTTCGACGGCAAGTGTCCTGAATACCCGCGGTTTCAGCGCGAACCGTTCAATTTTGCGAGGCCGCTTCCGCCATGAATGCAACAAGATCTTGGAACCTCTCACCTTGGATGACAACATGCGTTCGAAGCGCTGTCTCGGCCTTCGCGCCATCGCCAGCACAAATCGCGTCAATGATGACTTGGTGTTCAGCAAGAGAGCTGCGCATTCTATTAACGGCGCGTAGCTGGAGACGCCGATAGGGCCTTAGCCTTCTCTGCAAAGTCTGGCATTGCTCGATCAGAAAACCATTGTGGCTGGCAGAATAGATTGCTCGGTGAAATTCCTCGTTTTCGTAGTAGTAGGCATCGGTATCACCGCTTGACGCAGCGCGAATGCATTTATCCATTGCTTGCTGAAGGACAGACCGATCCTCTATCCGCAAGCGTATGGCGGCCAGTCGGCCGGCCATTCCTTCCAATTCGGCCATTACCTCAAACATTTGGATTAAGCGATCGATACGGACGGTTGAGACAAATGCACCCTTGTTGGGACGCAGTTCCACTTGACTGTCTGAGGCCAACTGAGCCAGTGCCTCACGAACAGGTGTACGCGAAATGCCAAATCGTTTGGAGACAGATTGTTCATCAATGCGCTGACCGGGAGCAAGCACGCCGGTCAAAATGTCGTTCTCGATAGCGTCGCGTACCTTTGATGCTGTGCTCTTGGACGCCTTTTCCTCTGTCATCTAACCTCACATCGCCTGTCAATTCTTAACGCGCATGTCCCCGACTTTTTTCGGTTACGCCTCTAGTTCCTGATGACTCCACCACAGGGTGAGTCTTCACCTATTTTTGCCACTGATCATACCACGATGCAATGATACCAAAAAAATATGCAATCTTGTTGACATTGTGCACGATATGCAGAACCTTGCATCAAGGCGAGCGGAAGGTTCTAGCACGCTCAGCTGCGCGTGAAAGTTTGGCGCAGATACGGCAAAAGAAGCGAGAGCTCCAATGCTCCGATAAACTCCAGAGGAACGAACACCATGACACACAAATGGATTGGCCTGATCATGTCTGCCGGTTTGATCAGTGTGGCGGCATCCGCCCCGGCACACGCCGGAAAGGATGACGGCGTCGCGCGCATTGTCTTAAACGGTGAAGTCGGAACGTTGAACTACTATTTCGATAGCTCTCGAGAGGGGTTGATCACCGGTCTCCAAATTTACGACGGCCTTGTGTATCGGGATCCAACCAGTGGCGAATTCAAAGGCGATCTCGCAGAATCGTGGTCTTGGCGTGACGACAAAACAATTGAGTTCAAGCTCCGCAAAGGTGTCAAGTTCTCCAACGGCGAAGCTTTCGACGCCGACGATGTCGTGTTCACGATCAACTACATCGTCGACCCCGCGAACAAGATTGTGCTGTACGACTGGGTCAAATGGATGAAGTCGGCCGAAAAGGTCGATGCATACACCGTGCGGCTACATCTTGCCCAACCCTATGCGATGGCGATGGCTGCCCTCAGCGGCTTCGTTCCGATGTATCCAAAGGATTATTATGAAAAAGTCGGCGTCTCGGGCATGGCCGCAATGCCAGTCGGCACCGGGCCGTACAAGGTGACGGCAGTGACGCCGGGATCGGGCTACACGCTGGAGCAGAACCCCAATTACTTCGATGGCCCGAAGGCAAAGCCTGCTATCGAAAAGATAGAGGTCCGCACCATACGCGACGTCAACACCCAGCTTGCCGAATTGATGTCAGGTAACCTCGATTTCATGTGGCAATTTCCATCGGACATCGCCAACAATCTGGCGAGCACCGGTGAATTCAACGTCACCAGCAAGCCCGGCCTTCGCGTTGGGTTTCTGGCTCTTGACGCCGCCGGCAGGACATCTGAACAGAGTCCGCTCAAGGACGTGCGTGTCCGCAGGGCGATCAACTACGCAATTGACCGAAAGGGGATCGTCGAAGGTCTTCTTCAGGGCGGTTCTGAAACCATCAACAGCCTTTGCAATCCTGCGCAATTTGGCTGCGATACAAACGTCCAGAGCTATGAATACGATCCAATCAAGGCGAAAGAACTGCTAAAGGAGGCAGGCTACCCGGACGGCTTTAAAACGGCAATGGGTGTCTACCGGGATCGCCCTCTGGCCGAGGCGATAGTGAGCAATCTGGCTTCCGTCGGAATCGGCGTCAGTACCGAGATATTGCAGTATTCCGCCCTGACATCTAAAAGAATTGAAGGAAAAATGCCGATCTCTTTCCTTACGGACGGATCGAGCTCAATAGCTGATGTCGCGGCCATCACGCCTATCTACTTTGGTCTTAGCAGTCAGGACTATGCGCAAGATAAAGTCGTTGCTGGCGACCTCCAAGCGGGCGGGACCACCGTCGATGAAGGGGCGCGGAAGGCGGCTTATTCCCGGGCATTCAACCGGATCGCAGATCAGGCATACGTCGTTCCGCTCTGGTCTTATACAGTGAGTTACGCGCTGTCGAAGGATCTGAAGTTCGAGCCAACACCCGACGAACTACTTCGCTTCTTTGACATGGCATGGAACTAACCGTTCCGGATGGTGAGCTTCGCCAACGGCTCACCATCTCGTCACCATGGAACAGGGAGGTCGTTACATGATCAGGTTTTTAGCTGGCAGGCTGGCGATGGCGTTCTTTGTGGCTGTAACCGTCTCTGCCATCACTTTCCTCATGCTGAATTTCTCAGGCGATCCAGCTATCGCGATCGCTGGCGAGGGCGCAAGTGCGGAGAACATCGCGCAAATCAAAATGCAGTACGGTTTCGACCGCCCTGTGATCATTCAATATTTCGATTGGCTGGGCCGCGCCATGACAGGTGACCTTGGCTACAGCTATTATTTCAAGCTCCCTGTCATTCAGTTGTTGGCTCAACACCTGGGGATCACCATGCTACTGGGGTTGCTGAGCATTACATTCGCACTCGTCGTGTCGCTTCCGCTCGGGATCGTTGCTGCGGTCAAGCCGAATTCCTTCTTCGATCGGCTGTCTCTTTCTCTCGCTGTAGTGGGGCAGGCCATTCCCAGTTTCTGGTTCGGTCTTATTCTGATCGTTGTTTTCGCCATCAAACTGCGATGGCTCCCCGCATCCGGCGCCAAATCCTGGCAAAGCTTCGTGATGCCGACGGTCGTGCTCGGATACTATGCGACACCGGCGTTGATGCGGCTGACGCGCGCCGGCATGCTGGAGGTGCTGACCTCGGACTACATACGCACCGCCAGGGCCAAGGGTTTGTCGCCGAGGAAAATTCTCTTCAAGCATGCCTTGCGCAACGCCGTAATTCCCGTAGTGAGCCTCGCTGCCGTTCAGATGGGCTTCATGCTTGGCGGCTCAATCATCGTCGAGTCGGTGTTCGCGCTGCCGGGAGCCGGCCTGCTAGCCTGGCAATCAATCGCTCGCAATGACATACCGACTATGCAGGCGCTCATTCTCGTGTTCTCCATGTTTTACATCGTGTTCACGGTTGTTGCCGACCTGCTCAATGCATGGCTCGATCCGAGGCTCCGAAAAACATGACGACTCCAGCCAAGACAGTTACCATTTCGTCGCCGCGGCGGCTGATGATTGTTCATGCCTTGCACCATCCCGGATTTCTCCTATCAGGGGCTATCCTCCTGACCATAGTCATTCTCGCGATCAGCGCTCCGCTCATTGCCCCGCACGATCCATACTTGCAGAACCTTGCAGCGCGATTGCGGCCTCCAGTTTTTCTCGGTGGTTCGTGGGATCATCCGCTTGGCACCGACGCGCTCGGCCGCGATTATTATTCGCGCCTATTGTTCGGTGCAGGCGTCTCGCTAATGATTGGTTTTACTGCTGCCTCCGTGTCAACGCTGATAGGCACGACGCTCGGAATCCTCGCCGGCTATTTTGGCGGGCGCGTAGATGCTGTTGTGCGCTTTATCATCAATGTGAGACTCGCTCTCCCGGTCGTGCTTGTCGCCCTCGCAATCGTCTCGCTTTTTGGCGGCTCTCTGTTCGTTATTACAACCGTGCTCGGTCTGCTTCTATGGGACCGTGCCGCAGTGGTTATCCGCAGCGCGACGATGCAGGTCAGAAACCATGAATATGTCGCCGCTGCCGAGGTCCTTGGCGCGCCCCTGCCCCGCATTCTGATCAAAGACATCCTGCCCAACATCGCCAACAACCTGATCGTCATCTGCACGATCGAAATGGCGCATGCGATAATCCTGGAAGCAGCATTATCCTTCCTCGGGCTGGGAGTGCAGCCGCCGACGCCGTCCTGGGGCCTGATGATCTCGGAGGGCAAGGAAATGCTGCTCTTCAATAGTTGGCTTATCGCCATTCCAGGTGCATCGCTATTTATCCTTGTGCTGGCCATCAACATGTTTGGTGATGGGATCCGCGATATTACGACCCCCGAAGGCAGAAACTAATGGATGCGCAAACTTTACCCGTTTTGTCGATCCGCAACTTGAATATTGCTTTGCCGCGAGGTGGCGATCGTTCTTATGCGGTGGAGTCATTCAGCCTCGACGTCCGTCCTCAGGAAATCGTCTGCATCGTGGGGGAAAGTGGGTCTGGAAAGTCGATGACGAGCTTTGCGACGATGGGCCTCTTGCCGAAAGCGCTCGTCCCCACGTCTGGCGAAATATTTCTTGGCGGTGTGAACCTGCTGTCCTTGAAAGAGCGTGAGTTGGCCAAGATACGTGGCAACCGAATTGCCATGATCTTCCAGGAGCCGATGACCGCGCTTAATCCCTGCTTCACTGTCGGCGATCAAGTCTCCGAGGTGTTCCAGCAGCACGCGAACATGGGAAGTGCCGAGAGAAAGGCACGTACGCTTGCTTTGTTTAGTGAGGTCAAGCTGCCCGATCCAGAGCGAATCTACCGTAGTTACCCTCATCAGCTTTCGGGCGGGCAGCGACAGCGTATTGTTATCGCGATGGCACTCGCCCTTGATCCTACTGTCCTGATCGCCGACGAACCTACCACGGCTTTGGACGTTACCACCCAGGCGCAAATCCTCCACCTCTTTAAGGACCTCAAGAACCGTCATGGCGCTGGTATCGTATTCGTGACGCACGACTTCGACGTCGTCGCGGAAATCGCCGACAGGGTTGTGGTCATGCAAAATGGCAAGATCGTCGAACAAGGTGCTGCCGATGAAGTTCTGAACCGGCCGACCCACGCCTATACGCGTCAGCTCATTTCGGCCGTCCCGCGAAGAACGAAAGAAAGCGCGCCGTTCGAGAACAATCTTCCAGTCGTGATACAGGTAACAGGGATTGTCAAAAGCTTTCACACGGCCGCCAGCTTTTTGGGGAGATCGTCGTCCGTTGTGGCTGTTCGCGACATCAGTTTCGAGGTAAGAAAAGGCGAAACGCTTGGCATCGTTGGCGAAAGCGGCTCGGGCAAATCAACACTCGTGCGCTGTCTGATGCGGCTCACGGATCCCGACACCGGCGAGGTAGTCGTAGACGGCGCAGACCTTTTGACGCTTTCGAAGAAGGAACTGCGCAGCCGTCGCAAAGATATCCAGATCGTCTTTCAAGACCCGTACGGCTCCCTCAACCCGCGCCGTACTATATGTGACCAGCTTATCGAAGGACCGACCAACTTCGGAGTGCCGAAAAAAGTCGCGATCGAACGTGCGCGGGAATTGCTTCGGATCGTGCGGCTCAATCAGGATGCGCTGAACCGCTATCCTCCGCAGTTCTCCGGTGGACAGCGACAGCGCATCTGTATCGCAAGAGCATTGATGGTAGAGCCGAAGGTTCTGATCGCTGACGAATCCGTTTCTGCCCTCGATGTGTCGGTTCAGCGCGACGTGCTCAATCTTCTTCAGGAGATCAAACAGAAAATGGGCCTCACGATGATTTTCATCACTCATGACTTGCGGGTAGCTGCCCAAGTTTCAGATCAACTTATCGTCATGAGCAACGGAGAGGTTGTCGAGCGGGGAAAGGTCGAAACCGTGCTCGGGTACCCTCAACATCCCTACACGAAACAGCTTTTGGCGGCCATGCCGGGGCAAGGTTGGGAGGTTCCGAGATTCGACGAGCAACCGAAGTCGGCTTCGCCTTACCTTGGCGGTCCTGATTTAGTCTGAAGACAACCTGGTAGAATATCTGGGAGACCGCGATGACCAATTCGGCCGATCAAGGAGGTCGCGATCAGGCGATCGCCAAAATTGATTGCTATTTCCGAAACAGCTTTAACGACGACCTTGCCTCCCTCATTGCCGTTAGAAGTGAAAGCCAAGACCCGGCCTTCGCGGGAGAGCTGCGTCGGTACTTGGACATGATCACCTCACTGGTTGATCAATTTGGTTTTGTCACGTCAATAGAAGCGACAGCGGACGCCTCTCCAATCTTGCTTGCGAACCGGATCGAAAACCCTGAGTTTGGTACGGTTCTGATCTATGGTCACGGCGACGTCTGTGCACCCGACACACGGTCGTGGAGAGAGGGGCTCGATCCATATGTCCTAACCGTCGAGGGCGACCGCCTTTATGGCAGAGGAACGGCTGACAACAAGGCTCAACATCTGATCAATCTGCAAGCCCTGTTTGCAATCTTGCAGCAGAAGGGAAGTCTCGGCTTCAATGTTAAGCTCGTGATAGAGACCTCGGAGGAGATAGGCTCCCCAGGACTGCGAAAATTTTTCAAGGCAAATGCAGACCGACTTTCGGCAGACGTACTGATTGCATCGGATGGTCCTCGCCTCCGCAGCGGCGTTCCGACCGTATTCATGGGATCCCGCGCGGCCCTCAATTTCGAGTTACGGGTTAATCTGCGCGAGCGCGCCTATCACTCGGGAAACTTTGGTGGACTGCTCGCCGACCCCGCGATTATCCTGTCCCACGCAATTTCGAGCATTACTGATGCGCGAGGGCAGATAAGAATTTCGGAATGGCGACCGACGAGCTTGACCGACGACTTCCGCACATCGATCGCGTCGCTGCCACTCCTCGTAGACGGCCCCTCGATTGATTACGACTGGGGCGAAGAAGATCTAACACCGATCGAACGGGCGTTTGGATGGAATAGTTTCGCGGTACTGAGCATACATTCGGGCAACCCTGCTTCGCCACAGAACGCTATTGCCGGAAGTGCGGTTGCCACCTGCCAACTTCGGTACGTGGTAGGAACTGATCCAGCCGAAATATTGCCGGCATTACGCCGCCACCTGGACGATAATGGCTACAAGGCGGTTCAGCTCGTTGGACGACGCGAAGATGCGGTTGCCGCCACTCGTTTTGCACCGGATCATCCTTGGGTCGAATTCGTCGTCGCTTCAATTTCCGCGACAAGTGGCATGAGGCCGGACATCCTGCCAAATCTTGCGGGTTCGCTTCCCAATGATGCCTTCACCGAGATACTCAACCTACCGACAATCTGGATTCCCCATAGCTATGCCGGCTGCTGCCAGCACGCGCCGAACGAACATGTCCTTTCGCCGCTGGTACACGACGCGCTGCGAAACATGACCGGGCTTTTTTGGGACATTGGCGAGCGTGGAGGAAAGATTCAGTGAGCTCAGTCCGCACCTGGCGGCCCCTTATCATGGGGAACGCTGCCGTGGCTACGAATCACCCCGCAGCAACTCAAGCGGGACTGGATGTTCTAAAGTCGGGAGGAAATGCTGTTGATGCGGCCTTTACGGTCTCTCTGTGCCTTGGTGTTGCCGAACCCTTCATGTCGGGCATTGGTGGCGACGGTTTCTATCACATCCACGACGGGCAGGGATATGTGTACGAGGGTGTCGGGTGTGCTCCGCTAGCAGCTCGCACCGACACCTATCCAATGGGAATACCGGATAATGGCCCCATGTCGATTTCTGCACCGGGAAGCATTGCAGGGCTCTTCGCAATGCACACAAGGCACGGCCGTAAGTCTGTCAAGGAGCTTGCCGAACCTGCCATCCAACTCGCGCGGCGGGGCGTTCCCGTTGGCCACACCTACCGAAGGTCCGCGAAGACGGACGCTTGGCGCTTCGCCACGCAAGGTTCTGCATCTTCGACGTACCTGCTGAATGGAACAGTACCAGACATCGGCTCGCGGGTCGCGAACCCGCGCCTGGCAGAAACCTTGGAAGCACTCGCGGAAGAAGGTCCAGAAAGCTTTTATCGAGGACGCCTAGCGAGAGTGATTGCACAGGACCTGCAGGCCTTAGGCTCGCTGGTTACACCGGAAGATCTGGCTGCCGTCGAATCGTGCACCCGTGAGCCGATCAAAGGTCATTACCGCGGCTATGAGATCCTGCAGACGCCATCTGTTTCGACGGGCTTCACTCTCTTGCAACAATTGGCGATGCTCGACCTTTGCGATCTGGCGGCAGCGCGGAATGATCCCGCCACGCTAATCCATCTGATGGTAGAAATTAAAAAGCTCGCATTCCTGGACCGAGAAAGGTTCTCAGGCGACCCCCGCTACGTTGATCTCGACCTAGGTCATTTGCTCGATCAGAACCGGCTCGCCAAGCTTGTATCCCAGATCGACATGAACGTGGCCGCCGATTTACCAATTGCGGAGCCAGAAAAGACAACGGAAACCACATATTTCTGCGTTGCCGATCGAGAGGGGCAGGTTGTGTCGGCTATTCAAAGCCTCAACGCGACATTCGGATCGGGCGTCATGCTTCCTCAAACGGGCATTTTGATGAACAATCGGATGTGTTGCTGGCATCTCACCAGCGGGCATCCCAACGCACTTGTTGCGGGCAAGAAGGTGCGCCACACGATGAATGCTCCCATTCTTTTAAGGGATGGCAAGGTGAGAGCAGTGCTCGGCACTCCGGGCGCCGACAACCAAGTTCAGGTAAATTTCCAAGCTATAGTTGCCCTTATTGATCTTGGCCTGGATCCTCAGACAGTGGCCGAGGCGCCACGCTGGTCAAGTGATCAGTGCGGACAGAGCGCTAACTGGCCCCATGGCGGGCAAAACACCCTGACCGTCGAAAATCAGATGCCCGAGGAGGTGAAGGCAGGTATAAAAAGTCGCGGACATAATCTAAAGACAGTCGGCACACTGGAAGGCCCTTGCAGTTTGGAGATTATCAAGATCCAGGAAGACGGATTGAAAATCGCAGCCAGTGACCCACGACGCGATGGTTGGGCTGCGGCTTTTGACTGATTTGTGTGGGTTGCGCGACTGCTGTTTTTCCTGCTTGCGATTACAGGCGTAAGCGTGTCGATAATCTAGCGATTGAAGCCGTCGCGCATGAGTGTTTCCGCCGGCGGCGAACGAACTTCCGGCGAAAACGCAGTGGTCAACGAATGCCCAACAATACACATTCCCCACTATTTGGAGCATTCATCACGTTCCCTCCGTTCCTATACCTTACCGGCCCTCGCCCGCATCCTGATGGAGATGAGCAGGCCAATGATCAGCGCAAGGACAATGAGATTGATTAGGGTCGATAGCGCATAGAGCTCCGGTTTGACCCCGTAGCGCAGCGCGCCCCACGCAACCGACGGCATGGTTGGCGTCGCACCCAACAGATAGAACGACACATCAAGCCCGTTCAGCGACAACACGAAGGCGGTGATCAGGCTTCCCATTATGCCGGGCCACGTGATTGGCAGCATCACTTCGATGAAGGACCGGAAAGGGGAGGCCCCGCAGACGATCGCCGCCTCGTTCATTCGCCAGTCGTATTTATAGAGCAGCGCCGCCATGATGAGGAAGCAGAAGCTAAAACAATGCACTGTGTTGGCGATGATCGCCGTAAGCATGTTGCCCTGTATTTCGAACAGCAGATAGTAGAGCGCCATGCTAGAGACGCCGAGCAAGATCTCCGAGACGAAGAGCGGTGCGGCAAAGAGAATCGCGTAAAATAGCGCCCGCGTGCCACCGAATCGTAGCACCCCAACGGTGGCGAGAAAGCCGAGTACTGTCGAAAGCACGGCGGTACAAGACGCGAGAATTAGACTGTTGCCGAAGGCGCTCTGGTAGACCGTGTTGGTCGAGAGCCGCACATAGCTTGCCACGTTGAACTCCGGCGGATAGGGGAAATTCGGCTGGCTCGACAGCGAGGCGAAGAGGATATGCACGATCGGCATATAGAGAAAGGCAAAGACCAAAATCAGCAATGCCGCGAGGCTCCACTTGATGATGGCATCTGTAAAGTGCGGTCTCATCTTACTGTCTCCCAAGCCCAGTGAAGCCCGTGCGGCGTAAGTCCACGCCGAAGCCCAATATGGCGAGTGCCGCACCTGAGAATAGGAATAGTACTACGCCCATTGCCGACCCCAACGCCCATGTGCCAGATTCGCCGAATTGCTGCGCCATCGACATACCGTAGAGCGTACCGTTGGGGCCCCCGAGGAAACGCGGAACCAGCGACGCCGACAGCGTCGGTATGAAGCTCAACATGAAACCCACGACAGTCCCGGACAGATTGAGCGGCCAGACGACCTCGCGGAAAACCTGGAAGCGATTGGCTCCGCAAGCGCTCGCAGCTTGGGCCAGCCGGAAATCGAAGTTGATCAGGGACAGATAGATCGTCGTCACCACCAGTGGCAGGTATAGATAGACGAACGCGATGAAGGATGCCACATTGGAATACATGATCATTCTCAGCGGTGCCGCCCCCATGTGGACGAGCGCTCCATTGACTAGGCCTGCCGGTCCCAGCATGCCCTGCAGCGCGATCAGCCGCAGCACCTCGCCTGACAGAAATGGAATCACCAAAAGCAATGAGAAGATGACCTTGTAGCGCCCTCCATAGCGGACGATGAAATAGGCGACCGGCCAGGAAACCGTGACCAGCATCACTGAAACACCGACCGCCATCGCCAGTGACCGGGCGAAGAAGGTGAGATAGGCGCCCTCGGTTGTGAGCGTGCCGTAATTCATGAGCGTCCAATCGCGGACGATCTTGTAGTTCTCCGTTTGCCAGAAGCTGAGTACGACGAGCGCAATGAGCGGCAGGACGAAGAAGAGAAACAGGAACCCGGTGGGAATGTCGAGCATTAGCCGGCGTTGGAGCCTATCATTCGCCATCTTCACGCCCCCGCACGAAAAATGTGGCAATCGGCCGGGTTCCAGGAAAGCAGTACGCGTTCCCGAGCTAGCAGTGGTTCGTTGCGTTTCGGTTTGACGGCGATGAGGGTGTCGCCGCGGTCAGTCTCCAGCACATATTCTAGGAACGGTCCGCGCAGCACTACATCGATGACTGTGCAGGTGATCCCGGCGCCGCCATTCGCTTTGCGGTCCAGGTCGAAACGTTCGTTCTTCACAAAGATGTCAATCGCATCACCGTACTTGAAGATGCTGCCCGTAGGCAGTGCGAATTCATGATCGTAGCGCGTGAGTCGGACCGACTTTCCGTCGGGAAGGACTGAACCCTGGAACTTGCTGGACTTTCCGACGAAACGGGCGACAAAGGGCGTCTCGGGGTGGTCGTAAATTGCCTGCCGCTCGCCAAGTGCCTCTAGCCGACCGTTGTTGATGACAGCAATGCGGTCGCTCATCGAAAGTGCTTCTTCCTGGTTATGCGTGACATAGATGAACGGGATGCCGAGCCGCTTCTGATAATGGCGGATCTCAATCTCCATTTCCTGTCTGAGCTCACGATCGAGATTGGCTAGTGGCTCGTCGAGCAGTAGCAGCGTCGGCCGAGACACGAGGCCGCGGCCAAGCGCCACTCGCTGCTGCTGCCCCCCGGAGAGCTGGCTGGGATAGCGATCGAGCAGCGTGTTGAGCGACAGGATGCCCGCCACCCATTCGACGCGCTCTTCGATCGCCGCCCGAGGTTCGTTTCGCATGCGGAGCGGAAATGCGAGGTTCTCCCGAACCGTCCGGTGCGGGAAGAGCAGGAATTCTTGGAAAACCATACCGATGCCACGTTTGTGCGGCGCAAGCTCCGTCACGTCCTTGCCATCAAAATGGATGCGACCCTCGGTCGGTTGGTCGAGACCCGCGATGAGGCGCAGCAGCGTGCTTTTGCCCGAGCCGCTTGGGCCGAGAATGGCGATGAATTCGTGCTTGGCGATGTCGAGGGAGACGCCTTCAAGCGCCCTCACCGAGCCGTAACGGCGCGAGATATTGTCGATACGGATATAGGAACCGCTGTGGCTCATGGAAATGACCTGTGCTGACGGCGGCGCCCGCAGGACGTTGCCCCGGACGCCGGACTTGGGAGAATAGAGTAAGCGTTTAGGCCGCCTGTACGTTCGACCATACCCGTTCCCACTTTTCAGGGGAGGATGGCTGATCGAACATAAAGAGGTCGGCGATTTCGCTCGAGCGGTCCATGAGGAAGAGTTTTCGCTCCGCTTCGGTCGAGATGGAACGCAAATCGATCGTGGTCGAGCAACCCGAAGCCTCGGCAACTTTCTTGATGACTTTCGGCGAGATCATCAGATCGATGAAACTGCTGCAGAGTTCGAACTTAGCGCCATCGGCGACCCCCGAGGTGATCAACCAGGTGTCGACCCAGCCCAAGCCGCCCTCCTTCATCTTCAACGTGTGGCGGAAATCTGTGGGAGCAGCACCCTGGTCTTCTGCCGTCAGCAATTGGCGAAAGACCTGGGCGAATTCGGTGGCCGCGACGACCGCTCCGCTCTGGAACAATTGGAACAGCGTCGGGAAGTCTTGGTAGCGGGTCAGCAGTAGACTTTTCTGTTGGATCAGCAGCTTCTCGACCTCCGCCAACTCTGCATCAGTCAGAACGTAAGGGTTGAAACGCTTACCATCAGGCCGCGGGTTAGAACGGCTACCCATGCGATCGGTGACCAGAAGGGCTGCGAGTGCGATATTTTCCTCAAAGCGGGAGCTGGTCGACAACATGCCGGAATATTCCGGGTTGAACATGCATTCCAGCGTTTCAGTCTTTTCCGGTGCTACCTTGGCGGCGTTATAGGTAATGCCGTAGGCGCCCCAGCAGAATGGGAAACCAATTTTCTTTCCAGACTCTGGATCGGAGAGCAGTTTGAAGGTTCCTTGGCTGAATTCCGGCAGGTAGCTGGCAGAGTTGGGTACCCTGGCATAGTCGACCTCGCGCAGCAGCTTTTCACGGAAATACAACTGCGGCCAGAAGCCGTCGGCCTGGACAAGATCGAACTCCTTCGAACCTCCGACGCGAAGCTTGTTGTATGCTTCGGAATTACCGTCAAAGAAGGTTGGGACGAACTTAACCTTGTGGGTGTCCTCGAAGGCGCTGATGTAATCGGGCAGCAGGTAGCCTTCCCACATCAGGGCGCGCAACTTGTCCGGCTCGGCCCAGGATGGTCGCACGTAGGGTGTGACGAGGGCGGCCGCGGTGCCGGCGGCAAGAAAGGATCGGCGAGTGAACTTCTTGTCAAACATGTGAGTGATCCCCTTATTGATCTTGTTCTCAAAGGTGCGTGCTTGAGCACGTCTTTTGTTCTAGTTCCTCCAGCGGACCTTCACCGGAGGCTTCCACGCGCAAACTCAGGCTCTGGCGTCGGTTTGCTGACGTGAATGTCCTAACGTTTCGCCTATCAATCGCGGCTGCAACGAATTCGGTTTTGCACGTCCGACATCTGGCGTTTGATGCGGTTTGAGTTTGCGCTATCTCATTTAACTGCTCCCCGTTTTGCGAGTTATCCGATGTAGGACATGACGTGCTTGATACGGGTGTATTCATCGAAACCGTATGCCGACAGGTCTTTCCCGTAGCCGGAGTGCTTGAAGCCTCCGTGCGGCATCTCGGCCACGACGGGAATGTGGGTGTTGATCCAAACACAGCCGAAATCGAGTAACCTGGACATTCTCATGGCTCTGCCGTGATCCCGCGTCCATACAGACGACGACAATCCGTAGGAAGTTCCATTGGCATATCTGAGCGCCTGCGCCTCGTCCGCAAAGGACTGCAACGTAACGACGGGTCCGAAGATTTCCTCTTGAACGATACGGTCTTCCTGCTTCACCCCGGCAACAATGGTTGCTTCGTAAAAGTACCCCGACCCGCCAGGGCTCTTTCCGCCCACAACGACCTTGGCATGGCTCGGCAGGTCCTCCACGAACGACTTAACGTGACGGAACTGACGTTCGTTATTTACCGGCCCGTACAGTACTTCGGGGTCCGAGGGCATTCCTGTGGTAGCCTTGTTTTTCACTTTTTCAGATAGCAGCGTAAGAAACTCGTCATGCACCGATTGCTCGACAAGGATACGCGTTGCCGCCGTGCAATCCTGGCCGGCATTAAAGAACCCAGCCATAGCTATGGCGTCTGCCGCCGCATTTAGATCCGCGTCGCGGAAGATGATTACAGGAGCATTTCCCCCAAGCTCGAGATGAACCCGTTTTAGATCCGCTGAAGCGGACCGGGCGACTTCAAGACCGGCGCGCGTCGAGCCCGTGATCGAAACGAGCTGAGGAATCGGATGGCGCACCATTGCGGCACCTGTCTCCCTGCCACCGAGAACCAAGTTGAATACGCCCTGCGGCAGGTGTTCCGCCGCTATCTCGGCAAGCAGGATCGCAGTTGAAGGCGTGGTTTCAGAGGGCTTGAGAACAGTTGCATTTCCCGCTGCGATCGCAGGGGCGATCTTCCACACCGCCATATTCAGCGGAAAATTCCATGGTGCGATTTGTGCTACGACGCCGATTGGCTCGCGCCGGAGCATCGAAGTGTGGTCTTTCAGATACTCCCCTGCCGACCTTCCTTCCAGATTCCGCGCCGCCCCTGCGAAAAAGCGAAGCTGGTCCACCGAAAGCATGATTTCTTCTTCGACCAGCTTTGCTCTTGGCTTGCCGGTGTCGAGAGACTCCGCGTCGGCGAATTCATTGGCACGCGCTTCCATCCCATCGGCAATACGTAGGAGCGCTCGCTGGCGCTCCGCCGGCGTGGTGTTCCGCCAAGTAGAGAAACCGCGTTCAGCCGCGCGAAACGCGGAATCCACATCGGCATCGTTGGAGGACGGTGTACACCCGTATGTTTGTTCGTTTGTCGGGTCGATCAGGTCGATCTGCCCATCTGCGTGTGGTTCGACCCACTTTCCTTCAATAAGATTCCGTCCGTAGTTCATTCTGGACCGCTCCGAGCTCAAGGTATGAGGAGTTGGCGCAATGCCGAGCCTGACGCCAGGTCGCGCAGGCTCTGTTCAGTTTCGTCTAGTGGTCGGCGCGCACTGATAAGTTCGTCGAGTAGAAGCTTGCCCTCCATGTACCAATCGACGAGTCTGGGGATGTCACGTGCTGGAACGATCCCGCCATAGTTCGCGCCTAAGATGCGCTGATCTAGATCTACCAAGCGCTGTGGTTCGAACTCGGCTTTCAACCCTGTCGGCGGTATACCCACCATGGTTGCTATCCCCCCGACCGCCAGGGCAGCGATGCATTGCTCCGCTGTCGCCTTCCCGCCGATCGCGTCGAAGGTGAATTCAGCGCCGTCAGGCAGAATTTCACGGATAGCGTCGACGCAATCTACTTTGCTCGCATCGACTTCATGCGTAGCGCCGAACTTGCGGGCAAGGCTTGTCTTCTCCGCACGAAGATCCACCGCGACAATGGTCGATGCGCCTGCGATGCGGGCACCTTGTACAATGTTAAGGCCCACCCCTCCGCAACCGATAACCACGACGGACGATCCCGCACGGACGTTAGCCACGTTGATTGCAGCCCCGACTCCTGTGGCAACGGCGCAGCCGATTATGCAGATGACGTCCAGTGGTGCATCCTTGCGCACCTTGATGGCGCCGGACGCCGGAACAATCGCCTCCTCGGCAAAGGAGGAGACTCCGGAATAGTGATAAAGTGGCCGACCATGCCATGACAGGCGGCTACTGCCGTCGTGAAGAACGCCACAGGCGGAAACCATGTTAGCGTGGGTCGTACACTGCGTCGGCCGCCCATTCAGGCAGGACTTACATTTGCCACAGGGCGCGATCCATGAAAGGACCACATGATCGCCGACGGACAAGTCTGACACGTCATGGCCTACCTCGGTGATCGTTCCGCTCCCTTCGTGACCCAGCACGAGAGGCGCTGCAATTCCTATCCAGTCTCCTCGCGTTATGTGAACGTCGGAATGGCATACGCCCGCTGCAGCGATCCTCACGCGGACCTCGTTCGGTTGCACTTCACCTAGGCTGACGTCCTCCACAACAACAGGCTGTTCCTTACCTGTCCAAACTGCAGCGCGCATTTTATTCTCCCAAACTGGCGCGACGTGCGAAGGCCACGCATCACGGTATTAATCGCAGGTACAGGTCTCTTCCTTCTCTCACCCAGGAAGTTGCTTTACCTGCCGCATCCCCGGTAGCGTTTCGTCGCTACGCCGAACGCGGTCTGTTGCCAAATGTCTCGATACCCAGGTCGATCCCGCGTTTATCGCCCAATGCGCGGCGGCCGCCGAGTTCGCCCATCATCACACTTGAAGTTACGGCTCCGATCCGCTGATGAGAAAGGTCTCGAGGAATTTCCCGATTTGCTGTAGGCCAATTCGGCCGTCCCCGGAGCATCAACTTGCGTGGCTACGGCGGAAATGTCGGATTCGGCGCGTTGAGTTCGCACCGCACACATCAAAGCGTAGATAGTAACCTCGAAATGATACATGGTCATTCTCCGCAACATCGTTCGTGCTACGCGTAACAACTTGAGATACCTCTAGGTAGGGAGCTTCTCGATCTCTCTTTATAAACTTCCATATCTTGACGTATGCCATCACAATTCTTGCACCTTCATGTCTCGTAGCGCACGTCGCGGCGCGAAATTGTATGAGACTTCCAAGAGGAAATGAGCACATATTATGGTCGGATAAAGCTCGCGTTCCTCTGTATTCGCAAGTTCGCACGATAGACCAGACCCTTCGCATCCTGGCGCACTCGAATAGTGAATTAGCCCCCGAAAGGTCCGGACATGCTTCCCCACTTAGCTAAGTGGGTAAAAGTCCTTTCGGGTCCGGAACGGCGATGGCGCTGGAGCAGAGCGGAGGAGCTGGCCATCATTCAAGGGACCTACGAGGCGGGCGCTACGGTGAGCATTGTTGCCCGGCGGCACGGCATTCAGCCGAACCAGTTGTTCGGTAAGCGTTGCGAGCACATTTCGTTGAATTTCAGTTCGCGCATAATCCCGATCTTTCGAGATTGAGAGATGGGAATGATGGATCTGGTGCCAATCGAGAGCGACGAGTGTGCCGCATAGCCTTGGAGCAACTCGAGACCTGGCTCGAAAAGGTCGAGCCGGCACCTCCGTGCCGCGACGTCTCGATGATGAATGGCTTCCTGACCGGCCTGGCGGCTGGACCCGTCTTCCTGTTGCGCAATGACTGAATGATCCACGTCATTGGCGATCACGAAAAGAGGGCCTTCATCGGCAGCAAGATCCAGGCAGTGATCGATACGATCGTCGATCATTATAACCTCATAGCCCACCAACTGACGGCGCCCGGCCGCTATGCGCCAGTGTTAATGCGGACTGACGGCGAAGTGTTTGCTGGCGACTGGGCCGACGGGTTCTTCGGAGCCATCAGCTCGGGGAATGGGCACCGCTATTCGCGCAAAAGCAGACCGGCGATCCGATCATAGCTATTCTTCTTCACTGCACAAAGCCTTAGCTGATCCGAATGATCTCGACAGCATTCCCCAAGCCTCGATGCCAGTCTCAAAGATGCTTGGCGTACGCTTCCGTTTGCGGTCGCGGGTATTTACGCGCACTGCCAGCCGATGCGCTTCAACCCCGGCGCGCCCGCCAACGACGCTTAGTCTGGGTTGAGGATCGGCGTCACGGCCATGGCTTTGGGGCGCTCGCAACGCATACGTTGTTCGCTTGGCGCAATCTCGCGTTGCAAGAGCGCTGACGGCGACGGCCGCCGAGAAGGAGGTCCTTTCCGGCTTCCGAATACCGGGCGCTTCAGGCCCAGGTGAAGGAGTTGCAGCGCCTGTTGGCAAGAAGGCGATGAAAGCGAAATCCTCAAGGAAGCTCTCGGCGGTCGGTGGTCACGGGTCGCGATACTCTGCCTGGGACGACTGCCCTGGATTCGCCAGCTCAAGGATTTGATCCGGATGATCGATGAAGCTAGGCGGCCACTTGTCGGTATTTAGGATTGCATACTTACCTTTCGGCAATCCCATAGCCTCGAAGGCAATATACGCGATCCCCTCATTCGCGTTCATATTGGTGGAAGTGCCCGGGCCGCCCTGCACCACATCTACGATGAACTGGTCGTGATGTCGGCCTTCATCGGCCACCATAAGGCAGGCCTTCTCGATCGCCGCGCATTTAGTCTTCGAAAGATAACCCGGGCACAAGCGCACGGACTAGGTCGGGATAGTGTCCAACCGTCTTGCAGTTATTGGAAAGTTCAAAGCGAAGGGGCCAGTGATTGGTCACAGGTTGCGAGGGATACCACGCAACTCTTTGCAGTCGGGAAGATATTCACGCTCGCGAGCAAAGGAGAAGGCTCGGACAGCGAGCATTCTCCCATGTTCATGACGTGTAATTACTCGGCGGTTACGACCCCGCCATATTCAACGTTTCGCCGCCCGAAGCGTCGGACGCGGATATTGGCCTGCTCAGCATGTCCAATGAAGCCTTCCATATGGCAAAGACGAGAGCCGATTGCTCCTATCTTGGCGGACGCCTCGTCCGTCAGAATCCGCTGGTATGTGCATGTCTTCAGAAACTTGCCAACCCATAGGCCACCGGTGTAGCGCGCTGCCTTCAATGTAGGAAGTGTGTGATTGGTACCGATGACCTTATCGCCATAGGCGACATTCGTTCGCGCACCCAGAAAAAGCGCTCCGTAGTTGGTCATGTTGTGCAGGAAATAGTCTGGATTTTCCGTCATCACCTGCACGTGTTCAGAAGCCACTTTGTCTGCCTCCGCCACCATTTCGTCGACACTATCGCAGATGATGATTTCGCCGTAATCCTCCCACGCCTGCGAAGCGATTTCCGCCGTCGGCAGTATGGTGAGAATACGCTCGATTTCCCTCATAGTATCGTTCGCGAGCTTTTCGGAGTTGGTGATCAAGACGACCGGAGAGTTCGGGCCGTGTTCGGCCTGGCCAAGGAGATCAGTTGCGACGATTTCACCATCTACGGTGTCGTCCGCAATGACAAGGGATTCCGTCGGGCCGGCGAAAAGATCAATCCCTACGCGGCCGAATAGCAGCCTCTTGGCTTCCGCCACATACGCATTTCCTGGACCGGCGAGCATATCGACAGGCGCAATGGTTTCAGTGCCGACGCCCATGGCAGCGATTGCTTGAACACCACCTAGGCAATAGATCTCGTCCGCACCGGCGAGATGCTGGGCAGCGACAATCTTCGAAGCGATTCTCCCCTTAAACGGGGGCGCACAAGTGATGACCCGTTTACAGCCAGCAACCTTGGCCGTAAGCACGGTCATGTGGGCGGATGCGAGAAGAGGATACTTTCCGCCCGGTACATAGCACCCGACGTTTTCGATTGGAATGCTCCGGTGGCCGAGGATGACCCCCGGCATGGTCTCGATTTCGAGGTCAAGCAGTGTCGTGCGCTGGGCCTCGGCAAAATTCCGAACCTGAGCCTGTGCGAATTCCAGATCCTTACGTTCCTGAGGAGTGAGACTATCCAGGCAGTCAGCGATTTCCTTATCACTGAGCCTGTAGGTCTCGCGATCGAGACCATCGAACTGGATGGAAAGCTCGCGTACAGCTCGGTCGCCGCCGTTTTCGACTCGGGCGATGAGCTTTTCGACAGCTTCCGTCACCGAGGAGGGCGTCTGGTTCGATTGTTGCACTCGCGCTCTTTTTAGATACTTACTCATCGTGACATTCCTTTATGGCAACAGTCCGCGATTTGCAGAACTGAATTTCTTTGATGTAGCGAGTCCACAGCCAGACCTCCGAGCACACGTTTGCGCTTGCACCGCTGTCGCGATGCATTCACGCCATATCCGAAAACGAAAGGAGATTTCCGTCGCAATTGTCTTTGCCCGGTAATCCGGATCTCCTTGTTTTGGCGACGATCCACTCTTCTTCAGACGCGATCATCATGTCGCCCGGTGGAACTTGACGACATTAGCGAATCGGCTGGTCATAGTCGGCGGGCTTTACCGCCTCCCTGAGTTGGCCGATTGGTACACCGCGACGCACAAAGCGCCAGCTGAATCAGCAATAGGAACCTGTTGGATTGAAGTTCTCGCAGCCATAATTGTGGTCGAAACATGCGTTATTCGCGAAACGAAATTGGAGCGATCTATTGATTCGCGCAATTGCGCAAGATTTGCCTCTGCTTGCGCAATATGAAGCACCGACTGATGATAATGATCTCATTTGATTCAGCACCTGGGTTCTGCGCACCGCGTTTCGAAGACCTATCAGCCGGAGCGTCTTCACGAGATCAGCCCGTTCCGCGCAGCATCCTTCCGCATTCTTCGCGTGTCAGGCCCAGATAAAGGCGAACTTCTTCCGGAATGGATGGATCGTCCGGCTGTAAGCTAGAAGCAAGCCTGAGGTGGCCAGGGCGCAGCGACCCTGTCGAAAGCATCGTCAGCGCAACGCGAGTCGAAAATGGCTCACGGAAAACATCGGCCGCTACACCGGTCGCCAGACCGAACATCAATCGTTGCGGCAGGCGAGCGATCGGCGTTAGCACCGCGAAGGTTAACTCGTTTTGCTGCCTAGTTTCAACGTCGACAAGAAAGACTTTTCCATCAACAAAGTTACATACTCCGTGGTACTTGAATGAAAACGCAACGCTATTCGGGTTATCTAAGCTCCTGAAGCGCTCAAGATAATAGTAGAAAATGAAACCGTCTTTCTCATAAAGTCTTAATATTGAACGTAATACGGTGTTCGTGTAGATAGAAGACACCTGATAACGAGCATACACGCCCAAGAAGCTTCGAAACTCACCCGAACTGGCCTGAAGGCGCACGGCGTGCTCCTTCAATAAGAACGATCCTTGGATAGCGCGGGAAATGAGGCGGTTGGAGTTTTCGTAAATGCGTCGGAACCTTGCGGGATCAATGAAGAAGTCTTTTTCGCTTACGGAGAAAAAACGCGCGATCAACGCGATATTCCTGCGCGAGGGAACATGCTTCCCCGAAAGGTACTTGTTATATTGCTGTCGGTTTATTTTGAGCTCGGCGCAAAGCGCCGCGACCGATTCCGCAGTTTGGGTCAGGAACTGCAGGTTTTGGGCAAATGGAGCGGTCTGTTTATCCATCTTCTCTATTCACTGCTCACTAAAAATTCGCAAATTTGACGCGCCTGTTGCGTCAAACTGAGTATCAGCAACTGTTGTGTCAAGGAACTCAAAATTCGAACACCCGAGCCCGACGGGAGCGGTCGGGCTGACACCTGACAGCCGCTCACGATCGAGAAGAACCTGTTGGTTGCGGAACAGGGTATGCGCCGGCACCACTTTCCGCACAGAGTTTTGTTGCATGACGGCTTGGCGATACTTTCTGCAGATGGTTTAACAGTTCAAGACGACGTGACCGCCAAATTCGTGGGCGATCCGGTCAGACTTGACCTCGCAGAATATTCAAACGGGTACAACGACCTCTTCAGCGGTATGGGCATTTTGAAGGAGATCGATCTTGCGAAAATTCCAAACTTCAATGCTCAGGATATTTATCCACCATTCTTCAGCGGAGAAATGTGGCGGTGGGACAGCAAACAGTGGGGCATTCCGTGGGTGTGGGGAGTAGACACCATCGTAGTCAAGCCAGACGCAATCGGCTTCGAGATTACAAGCTACGAGGATTTGCTCCGGCCAGAACTGACTGGCAAAATCGCTTTCATGGACAGTCCACTGACGGTATGGCCGCAGATGGCGAAAATCGCAAGCTATGGTGATAAATTTCCAAACCTAACCAAGGAAGAGGTCGCGGACGTCTTCAAGAAGATGATCCCCTACCACGAACAATCAAAGGTATTCGGATCGTCTGCAGGTTACATGGTTTCACTATTCGCCAATGGCGAAATTGTTGCCTGCTTTTGCGTATGGACAGCTCTTCCGATCGAACTGGCCAAACAGAACGTTAAAACGGTCGCGATCTTTCCGAAGGAAGGTCCGGCGGTATGCCTGGTTCATTCCCAAGACGGCTGAGAACATCGACACTGCGCACGCATTCATTAATCAGGCATTGACGCCAGAAAACCAAGCCGCTTGCGCGAAGAGCAATGTGGTATGCTCCGTTTCAAATAAAGCACCGCCATTGATGGACGCCGACACGAAGAAGCTCTTCGACCATGACAACTTCGGATCAAAGTTCGGCGCGACCAAAATCTATGGACAACCTCCTCGAGAGTCCGACGGGGAAGTTGACTATGACGGCCACATCTCTCGGCGGGGAGACAGTCATCTGCGTGGCCTCCTTTATGAGGCCGCTACCGTGATTCTGATCCGAGCCCATCCTGACAGTTCACTTCGTGCCTGGGGGATGAAGCTGAGAGAAAAGGTCGGCTCCAAACGAGCAGCTGTTGCTGTGGCGCGCAAGCTATCGGTGATAATGCACAGAATGCTGACAACCGGCGAATTTTTTGACCGGTCCGCCGGCATAACTGCCTGAGTTAACCAGGCGTTCTGAATTGCGTCCGCCTTATCGGATGCGCAGAAACGTCCCTGCCGGGACGTAGGTCGGGTCATTCCGCAGATGGTGTTGGCAGGTGAACGTGTACCACGTCCATACTGCGTCCGCTACATTGGAAGATCCCTCCGGCGAAAACCCTTCATGCGGCGATCCGGTATCGACCGCGCAGACAACCGTGCTCCCGGCAAACGTCATTAACAACGCAACACGAAACAGCGGTCCGCGATTCAGTTTGAAACTCGTCAGGTCGAACGACGCTCGGCCGGCCGTTGTTGCGCATGTCAAAAAAAGCTTGATCTATGCCGAGCGATTAGACAACACCATCTCATAACCGATTGGTTGCAGGTTCGAGTCCTGCCGAGCCCACCATACTACCACACTGACCGCCAGGCGTGGCCAAGCTGGTCGCTGAGTTTTTGACGCCACTTACCTTTCGATCCCTAGGGCGCTGAGGTCGATTGCGTATCTGATGAGACGGGACGCAACGCTCAGTGTTGGCAGTCAGGATATCTCCAACAGCGGCATCTTCTCGCTGCCCGGGAGCCCTTCCGCCGCCCCGCAACGGCGAGATAGCCAATTCGGCAAGGAGAGCGCTCCGCTCCTTGGGTTCGACGCCTCATGGCAAATGAAACAGGACCCATTGGTCTCGAAAAGTACCATGGCGAGCAAGAGAAGGCTGCTGCCCCGAGGCAGCGTCCGGAGGCCTTTAGCTGCATCCTGGCGGGAGCAAAGCCTGCTGGCTTTACTTTGCCCCGGATCGTCCCTAACCCAGTTAGAGCTTCGCCTTCGTCGACCGAGGCGTGGATAATAGAATGCTCGTTTCGCTACCCATAATTCCAGGCACGAGGCGGATCTTGCGCAGCACGGCATCGAAGTTGGCCAGGCTCGATGCACTGAGTTCCACCAGCAAATCCCACCGGCCGTTCGTCGTGTGAATCTGCGAGATTTCAGGAAAGCCGCCGAGTGTGCGGATCACCCGATCGGTCACATGGCCCTCGATCTCAACCATCATCACCCCACGAACGACATCTTCAAGCGCATCAGCGCGCAGCATCACCGTGTAGCCGAGGATGGTCCCGTCCTGCTCCATCCGCTCGATGCGCGCTCGCACGGTCGCCCGCGAGGCGCCCGTTTCCAGCGCGAGATCCGAGACACTCCGACGCCCATTGCCGCGCAACAGCATCACGATCTTCTGGTCAAGAGCATCCATGCCAAATTGGTTTCCGTTCTTGTCAATCTGGTCAAAATAGGATCTCGATGTGCCAAAATTCAATGTTCAATCCGCCATCAATGGCCTTTAAAGTCATAAAAACAAACGGGAGTAAACTATGGATTGCACGCTCATCGGCGCGCCATTGCAAATCGGCGCAGGGCAGCTTGGCTGCGAGATGGGCCCGAGTGCCCTGCGAATCGCTGGCCTCCGCCCCGCTCTGGAAGAACTGGGTCATACGGTCAAGGACACCGGCAATCTCAGCCCACGGGCGTTCGATGAAATGCCGCATCCGAACAAGGCCGTCCATCACCTCGGCGAAACGGTCGCCTGGGTAGAAGCGCTATCGGCTGCTGCCTACGAACACAGCAAGACGGGCATGCCCATCTTCCTCGGCGGCGACCACGCCATATCCGCGGGAACCGTTCCGGGTCTCGCACGCCGAGCCGCCGAACTCGGGCGGCCGCTCTTCGTGCTCTGGCTTGACGCCCATACCGATTTCCACACTCTCGAAACGACGGTCAGCGGCAACCTGCACGGCACGCCGGTCGCGTACTATACCGGCCAGGCCGGTTTTGGTGGCTATTTCCCTGCGCTTACCCATCCCGTTGCCGCAGAAAACGTCTGCATGATCGGTATCCGTAGCGTTGACGCCGCAGAAAAGGCCGCCATTCGCACCACCGGGATCACGGTGCACGACATGCGCGTGATCGATGAGCATGGCGTGGCCGTCCTCGTCCGCAATTTCATCGAGCAGGTCCGCGCCGCAAACGGCCTCCTGCATGTCAGCTTCGATGTCGACTTCCTCGAGCCGGACTTCGCGCCGGCCGTTGGCACCACGGTACCGGGCGGAGCAACATTCCGCGAGGCCCACCTGATCATGGAGATGCTGCATGACAGCGGCCTCGTGACCAGCCTCGACATCGTCGAGCTCAATCCGTTCCTCGACGAGCGCGGCAAGACCGCACGGCTGCTCGTCGATCTCGTCGCCAGCCTGATGGGCAAGCGGGTGATGGATCGCCCGACTGTTACTGGCTGATTTCGAATGTTCTTTGGTTGGAGGGAAAATGAATACTGATCCGAAACTGAACGTGGTTCCGTTCGTAAGCGTCGACCACATGATGAAACTGGTTCTGAAGGTCGGTATCGACCGGTTCCTGACGGAGCTGGCGGCCACCATCGAGGAAGACTTCCGCCGCTGGCCGGTCTTCGACAAGACCCCGCGCGTCGCCTCCCATTCGCAGGAAGGCGTCATCGAGTTGATGCCGACCAGCGACGGAACGCTCTACGGCTTCAAATATGTCAACGGTCATCCGAAGAACACGCGCGATGGCCGGCAGACTGTGACGGCCTTCGGCGTACTATCGGATGTCGGCAACGGCTACCCGATGCTGCTCACCGAAATGACGATCCTGACCGCGCTACGCACTGCGGCAACTTCGGCGGTCGCGGCGAAGTACCTGGCACGCCCGAACGCTCGCACCATGGCCATCATCGGCAACGGCGCACAGAGCGAATTCCAGGCGCGTGCCTTCAAGTCGCTTCTCGGCATCGACAAGCTTCGCCTCTACGATATCGACGCCTCAGCCACCCGGAAATGCGCGCGCAACCTCGCGGGCCTCGGGTTTACCATTGAGGAATGCACGTCAGTCGAAGAGGCGGTCGAAGGCGCGGACATCATCACCACGGTTACCGCCGACAAGCAGTACGCGACGATCCTCTCGGACAACCATGTTGGTCCCGGCGTTCACATCAACGCGGTGGGCGGCGACTGTCCAGGCAAGACCGAACTCAGCAAGGACATCCTGCTGCGCTCGGACATCTTTGTCGAATACCCGCCGCAGACACGCATCGAAGGCGAAATCCAGCAGCTTCCGGCCGAGCATCCCGTCGTCGAACTCTGGCAGGTCATGACCGGCGAGACAGAGGGCCGCAAGAGCCCGGACCAGATCACGCTCTTCGACAGTGTCGGTTTCGCCATCGAGGACTTCTCCGCCCTGCGCTATGTCCGGGAGCAGATTGCCGAGAACGGCATGTTCACAGAACTTGACCTCCTCGCCGACCCCGACGAGCCGCGCGACCTCTACGGCATGCTGCTTCGCTGTGAGAAAAAGCTCGAAGCGGCATAGACCGCCGCGCAGCAATCGCGCTCCCCGGTTTGTCGACGGTCAAACCGGGGAACGCTAGGCGTCAGTCGCCAAGCAGCCTGATAGAGGCCAAATGAACGCCTTGAAAGCTGGCGAGGGGTGCGATAAGGATCAGTTGACGCTGGCAACTGGGCCTCGTGGTCTCACATATGACTGATGCGAGCGGCCCCGACAACGAAGTATCGCGGTTTCAGTTTGGAACATTTGTCAAATTGCTCTTGTCGGCTAGGCAGCCTTCGCACCGCTAGGTCCAATATCCACGGTCGCGACGAGGGGCACGCTGCGCTACGCGTCCGCAGCATTGCGGCCGCCAATGACACATTCGGTCAAATGTTCAGGCCGTTTTTGGCGGTCCTTGCCACCTGACGCCGAGGCGGAATGTCATTCAACCGGACCTATTGTTTCCCATTTAGCCTTGTTCGCTTCAAGCCAGTGCAAGAACAACTTGAGCGCGACGGTCGGCTTCCGATTGCTGGGAGTGGCAAACCAGTAGACCACTTGTGAAGTGTATCCCAGCCCGCCTGGATTGACCAAACTACCGGACCGAAGCTCTTCCTCAACAAGTTGCCAGGGCACCAGCGCAAACCCCTGACCCGAGATCGCCGCGCGCAGCACCAGCGTGTAGTAGTCAAAGCGCAGCACGCCACTCGGTTTCAAATCAGGAACGTCGAGGGCGTCCACAAGATCGCTCCACTGAAGAGGTGTGGCGGGGTGTTCAATGATCACTCCCCTAGCCGCGTCCTCGATGTTTTCGCATCTGCCAACACGTTGAAGATACGCGGGCGAACATACCAAGCGCACGTTCTTCCCGAAAATGTACATGGCGTCTTCGCCGGGAAATGGACCGCGACCGAAGCGAAACGACCCGTCGGGCTGAACGGAAGGGTGATCGGTCGAAAACGTCGTGTATTGCACGTCGATCTCGGGATGCTTCGAGCTAAAGTCTGAAAAACGCGGCAAAAGCCAGCGATCCCCCAGAATTGGGAGGACCTTGAGGCGCAAGGTGTGCGACTCCGGCTGCAGGAGCGCGGCGCGAAAGGCTGCTTCTTCCATCGCTTTAACTGCGACCTGTGCTTGCTCCAGGTAGATGCGGCCAAGCTCGGTCGGAACCATGCCGCTCGGCCTGCGCTCAAAGATTTGGCCCGCAAGAGCCGTCTCCAAGGTGAGAAGCTGCTTGCTCACGGCGCTTTGCGACAGATGGATGCTTTCTGCCGCGGCTGTGGTCGAGCCTCGTTCAGCGATCGCCAGAATCACGCGTAAAGCCGTCATGGACGGAAACAGTGCGGAAGTGTGGGGCAATGTCGCCCTCCAATGGGGCTAGTCGGTTTCCTCATACCATTAGCGATTTTTCTCGTTTGTACAAGTTCCCCAAAGAGTCAATCATCCTTGCATCAGCATGCGCTTACCCAGGGGAGGAATTGCATGACAGAACAGTCCACATCGCTGTGGGGCGGTCGTTTTTCGAGCGGCCCGTCTCAGGAACTCGAAGCGCTCTCACGATCCCATCCAAGCTTCTTTCGCCTTTCTCCCGAGGACATCGCCGGATCCCGCGCACACGCTCGGGAATTGGCGCGCGCCAAGGTGTTGACTGACGACGAGTTGGCCAGAATGCTGGAAACGCTCGATGCAATCGAAGCCGACGTTGCAAGCGGCCGCGAGAAGCCCAAAGCTTCGGACGAAGATCTTCACACTTTCCATGAACGCCTGTTGATCGAACGCCTGGGCCCGATCGGCGGGAAGCTGCGGGCGGGCCGTTCACGCAATGATCAGACCGCGAACAACACCCGCATCTATCTTCGCCGCACAGCGCGTCGGCTCGCGAAGCTGGTCCTTACCGTCCAGGATGCGCTGGCCGCGCAGGCGGACCGGCACGTGGACACAGTGATGCCGGGCTTCACGCATCTGCAGCCGGCACAGCCGGTTTCGCTCGGGCATCATCTCATGGCCCATGCACAGTCTTTGAGCCGCGATATCGAGCGCTTCATTGATTGGGATCGCCGCTTCGACCGATCGCCGCTCGGCGCGGCGGCTCTGGCCGGCTCGGCGTTCGCCCGCAACCCAGAAAGCTCGTGCCGCGACCTGGGCTATGCCCGCCCGTGCGAAAACTCCATCGACGCGGTGGCGAGCCGCGACGTCGTGTCGGAGTTCCTTTTCGTCACGGCGATGCTCGGCGTCAACCTTTCGCGCCTCTCGGAGGAAATCTGCATCTGGGCCACCCGTCAATTCGCCTGGGTGAAGCTGCACGACTCCTATTCCACCGGCTCATCGATCATGCCGCAGAAGAAGAACCCCGATATCGCGGAACTGACGCGCGGTATGTCGGGGACCATGATCGGCAATCTGGCCGGCATGCTGGCGACCCTGAAGGCGATGCCGCTCGCCTACAACCGGGATCTCGCGGAAGACAAGCGCGCGCTGTTCGAGACGATCGATCTGCTGGACCTGATCCTTCCCGCCTTCGCCGGCATGGTTGCGACAATGGCGTTCGATGTCGATCGCATGGCGACCGACGCGCCGCGTGGCTTCACACTCGCGACGGAGGTAGCGGATTGGCTGGTCCGGCAAGGCATTCCTTTCTCGCACGCTCATGAAATTTCCGGCGCCACCGTACGGTATTGTGAGGAGCGGGGAATTGAGCTCGACGGCCTGACCGAGGTGGACCTGCCGAACATTGACGCGGCACTGACCGCCGAAGTGCTGGCAACCATCGACCCGGCCAAGGCTCTCGCGGAACGATTTGGCCAAGGTGGCACCGCTCCCGTTCGAGTGCGCGAGCAGATCGCCGCCTTCGCCAAGACCTGCACGGAACAGCGTGCCTGGGCCGAACGGAACCTGGTCGGCCTCGCGCTGGCACCTTTGGAAGGAGCGGCCGCATGAGCGTCACAGCCCTTCCTCAAACCGGCCGCGATGCCCATGACATCGCTCATCTCGAACTCGTCCCGCGCAAACACGTGGGACGGAAGATCTTCGCCGCCGTCGTGCTGCTCTTGGTGGCACTCCTGATCCGGGCGTTCGTTGTCGGCCAGATCGAATGGCCGGTCGTCGGCCAGTTTCTCTTTGCCCCAGTCATCCTTCAAGGCATCACGAACACCCTGTTGATGACCGTGGCGGCCATGTCGCTCGGGATCGCGCTCGGCGTCCTGATCGCCATCATGCGCATTTCCGGCAACCCCGTTCTTGAGAAGATCGGGCTTGTCTACGTCTGGATCTTTCGCGGCGCGCCGGCGCTGCTGCAATTGCTGCTCTGGTTCAATCTGGCGCTGATCTTTCCAAAGATCGGCATTCCCGGCCTCTTCGAACTCAACACGGTTGAGGTGATGACTCCGTTCGTCGCAGCCATGCTCGGCCTTGGTATCCAGCAAGGCGCTTACACCTCCGAAGTCGTGCGCAGCGGCCTTCTCTCCGTCGACGGAGGCCAGTACGAAGCCGCTCGTACCATCGGCATGACCGGCCTGCAGACGCTGCGCCGAATTGTGTTGCCGCAGGCCATGCGCGTCATGGTGCCGCCCGTCGGCAACGAGGTGATTGGCATGGTCAAGCTGACATCGCTCGCCTCGGTCATACAGTTCTCGGAAATCCTGCACAACGCGCAGATCATATACTACGCCAATACCCGCGTACTGGAGCTGCTGATGGTTGCAAGCTTCTGGTACCTTGCGATCGTTACGGTTCTCTCTTTGATCCAATCCCGGATCGAGCGCTACTATGCCCGCGGCACCCGCGGTCGCACGACGATCTAAGGGAGGATACGACATGACAAGTGACATCCTGGTCAAAGCGGTCGACGTCAGCAAGAGCTTCGGCACTTTCAAGGCACTCCACGAAGTCAGTCTCGAGGTCCGCAAGGGAGAAGTGAGCTGTATCATCGGCCCCTCCGGCTCCGGGAAAAGTACGTTCCTGCGTTGCATCAACCTGCTCGAACGCATCGATTCCGGCGCGATCTGGGCCAATGGAGAGTTGATCGGATACCGTCGCGACGGCAACAAGCTCTATGAAATGAGCGACGCCGAGATCGCCCGCCAACGACGCGGCATCGGTATGGTGTTCCAGCGCTTCAACCTGTTCCCGCACAAAACGGCGCTGGAAAATATCATCGAAGGGCCGGTGCAGGTGCTGGGCGAAAGCCCTAAGGCAGCACGAGAACACGCTCAAGAGCTGCTAAGGCGCGTCGGACTCGCCGATAAGGCGGGGAACTACCCGGCGGAGCTTTCCGGCGGCCAGCAGCAACGCGTCGCCATTGCTCGCGCTATGGGCATGCGGCCCTCGCTTATCCTGTTCGACGAGCCGACATCCGCGCTCGATCCCGAACTGGTCGCCGAGGTGCTCGATGTCATGAACGACCTTGCTGCCTCCGGAATGACGATGATCGTCGTGACGCACGAAATGGGCTTTGCACGCAACGTGAGCAACAACGTCGCGTTCATGGATGGTGGACGGCTGATCGAGCACGGGCCATCGGCAAGGGTCCTGAGCCACCCCGACAACCTTCGCACCGCCGACTTCCTCAAGGCCGTGCAACGTTAACCGAAACGGGAGGATGTGTATCATGAGGGCGAAAGCGGCTTTGATGCTCTCCGCTGGCGTCATCGCTTTGCCGGCAGAGGCGCAGGACTTGCCCGAGTTTGACGACGTGATGGTCGACGGCGAAGCTGCGAAATGATCCCGGGCGGCCCGGCGCACCTGCGTCTGGCCACCCGCCCCGTTCTCTTAAACCCAGGAAAAAGCTAATGCCCAATGCCGCCCCAATTGGCGCGCAAGCGCTGCCGCATGTCGACGCACTGGTCGAATTCTGCGCGCGTCTTGCGCCCGCCGACCTGCCAGAACGCATCATGGTCCGCACCAAGACCCACCTTCTGGACACCCTCGGCGCCGCGCTCGCCGGAACCCGGTCCGTCGAATTTCGGAACATCCGGGCGCTCGCCCATGGCGGGCAGACTCCAGTACTAGGGTCTTCGATACGCACCAGCCAACGCGACGCGGCCCTCGTCAATGGCGTCGCCGCTCATGCCTTCGAACTCGATGATTCCGGCGGCTGCGATCACACGGGTGCCGTTGTGCTGCCGGCGCTGCTCGCGGCCCTTCCCTCCTGCACTGCGCCGGTTTCCGGCGGCGAATTTCTTTGCGCGCTGACGGTCGGCTATGAAGTCGGACGCCGCGTGCTAGACGCGTCGGGCGGATACGGCGCCCACAACGGTGCCGGTTGGCACTCCACCGGCACCTGCGGCACGCTCGCCGCCGCGGCGGCGGTCTCCCGCCTGCGCGGCTATGACAAGGCCCGCCTTCGCCACGCCATGACGCTCGCGACCAGCTTTTCGTCCGGTCTTTGGGCGTTCAACCACGACGGTAGTCAGGCAAAGAAGGTCCATGCTGGGCGCGCGGCGGAAGGCGGCCTGCTGGCCGCCGATCTTGCGGCTGAGGGCTTTTCCGGGCCTTCGCTGGTTTTCGATGATGTCTGGGGAGGATTCTTTCGCACGTATGTCCGGGACTCCGGTCTCCCCGAGGAGTTTTCCGCAGGGCTGGGCACGGACTGGAAGATCGAACGCGCTTCGCTGAAACCCTACGCCGCCTGCCGCGGCGCCCATTCCGCGATCGACGCGGTTAACGACATCCTGGCCCAGACAGGCCGCAGCGCCGCCGACGTCACTAAAATCGACTTGCGGCTGAGTCTATTCCTGATGGACATGTGCGGTCGGGCGCGACTGGAAACCCTGGCGGGGGCCCAGATGAGCCTAGGCTACGCGTTGGCATCTCTCATGGTGTTCGGTCGCGTCGATCTGGAGCAATATTCTGCGACCGCCCGCGCCGATCTGCGCGTAGAGGACGCGCTCAGCCGTATCAGCTTTCATCCCGATCCGGACGTGCCGCAAATGGCCGAACCCGAGGTGACCGTCGGATTCCGAGGCGGAGACCGCAGGACAGGGATGGTGCCGCGCGCCACAGGCTCCAGCGACCGACCGATGACCGACGCCGCCATCCGGGCAAAGTTCGACACCCTGGCTTCGATGGCGCTTCCCACCAGGCAGGCCGGAGAAATCGCGGGCCTGGTCGAAGCGCTGGAACGTCGCGGCGACTGCAGAAACCTTCCTGAATTGCTGGCCTCGGCCGAATCAGAGCGGCCGGTGTTTTCCTGAGGAGAGGCTCTATGACCTATGATCTCACGCCCCGGCCGCTTAACCCGGCCCCGCCAGCGCCCGATTTGCGTTGGCCCGACGGCAAGAAGAGCGCCCTTTTCATCGGATTCGACGTCGACGCTGAAACCGCCTGGATCGGCAACAATCACGCGAATGTCGACCGGATGGTCACGACCTCCCTTGGTGGCTACGACGCTCGGGTCGGGATCGCCAAGATACTTGAACTGATGGACGCATTGAGCCTCAAGGCGACCTTCTTCATACCCGGCTGGACGGCCCAGGCTCATACGGCCGCGTGCGAGCCGATCGTCAAGGCCGGGCACGAAATCGCCCACCACGGCTATCTGCACAAATGCCCCGACCGGACCAAGCTCGACGAAGCGAAGGAGGAGATCGACCGCGGCCTTGAGGCTTTGAAATCCCGGCTCGGTGTCACGCCCGTGGGCTATCGCGCGCCATCGGGCGAAAATTTCCCGGAGCTGCTCGCCTACCTCACGGAACGGGGTCTCTGTTATTCGAGTTCCTTCCGCGACGATATCCGTCCCTATCGTCATAAGCTCGCCGACGGGCGGCCCGGGCCGGTCGAGATTCCGGTGAACTATGCTTTCGACGACTGGAATTTCGGAATGACCGGCCGTCTGGATTCGCGCTCGTTGTTCGGTCGAGACGCGATCCTTCCTATTTGGGACGAAGAATTCGCCGGGACACACGAATGGGGCGGATGCACGACGCTCGTCCTCCACCCGCAGGTCTCTGGCCGTCCGATGCGCTGGCGCATTCTTCGGGACTTCCTCGCCAAAATCGCAGCGCGCGATGACGTTTGGATTGCAACTGGGGCGGAGATCCTCCGACACTACGAAACCACGGAGGATCCCAAATAACTGGTGTGCGAGGTTCGGTCGGTTCAAACAGCGCGCCTAGTCGGTTCGGTCATGGCTCTACCATCTATTCTCGTTTGCTAAAGCTGAAATCTTTGACGCCTTGTTAATGCAATAAAATCAGACGGCTAGCGCAGGCGAAAGAGGAGTTTCGTTGTGCTTCTTCGTGCCGGAGCCTTCAAGGCAGCCAGACGGTCATTCAGCCCTCTGCACCGGCCTACAGACATCGAACACAGGGAGGTCGCATGTCGTAACGTCCATTGAAAATAGGAGACGCTCCCAGGCTCCCGAACAGGGCAGAAAGCATCGAAGGCGTCATTACGCAATGAACTGGACTTGGCACATCTAAGCCCACCAAACATCACACCATTCCAACAAGGGGAATAACCATGAACAAATATCTCATCGCGATTGCGGCAACTGGCCTGACCGTAACGGCGGTCCATGCTGACGGACTGCCGGAGCGCATCAAATCCGCCGGAAAGGTCATCGTCGCCAATCAGCCGAACTATCCGCCGATGGAATACAAGGATCCCGCTACGAATGAGCTCCAGGGCCTCGACATTGAACTCGGGAATGCGCTTGCAAAGCATCTGGGCACGTCGGCCGAGTGGTTTGAAATTGGCTTCGAGCAGATGCCGTCGGCGGTCACGACCGGTCGCGTGGACCTCATCCACAGCGGCATGAGCGATCTTCCGAAGCGTCGCGACGCGCTCGATTTCGTCGACTACATGAAGTCTGGCGCCCAGTTCTATACGAGTTTCGCCCGAAAGGACGAGTTCAAGGCTCTGACCGATTTCTGCGGGAAGACGATCGGAATGAGCCGCCAGACGTCCTTCCCTGACGAGACCACGAAGTGGAGCGAGACCAACTGCGTGGCTAAGGGACTCCCTCCCATCAAGATCGTCGGCACCGAAGGTTCCGCCGACGCCCGCATGCAACTCAAGCAAGGTCGCGTCGATGGGGCGGCACAAGGCTCGGAAACGCTGCCCTATCTCCTGGGCCTTGAGAAGGACACCTATGCGATCGTCGGCGAGCCTATCACTGCAGTGTACCAGGGTCTCGGCTTTGCCAAGAAGGACACGGAACTTCGTGACGCATACGCGAAGGCGTTGAAGGCGATCATGGATTCCGGCGAATACAAAGCGATCTTCGCGAAATACGGCCTAGAGGGCGCCATGCTGGACGGCGTTTACATCAACGGGGACGCGGTGAACTGAGCCACTAGCGCCCGGCTCCAATGGTCGGGCGCTCCTTTCCAAACTCCAAACTCCAGTCGCACGGTCAAAGGGAGTGAACCGAGCGCAAGACGTTGTGTCGGAGAATCGTTCAAAAAGACTAGAAAGAGGGTGGACATGTTGAAAGGTTTTATAGTTGGAGCTGCGGGGTTAGTTGCCGCCGGGGTTGCTCATTCTCAGGAGGCGCTTCCAGGCACCGGGAACGTGAAGAAGGTGGCCGTCCTTATCACGCCAAGCTACCCCCCGATGGAATACAAAGACCCGGCGACCGATGAGCTGCTGGGGCTCGACATTGATCTCCAGCTTGCCTTGGCCAAGCGGATGAACATTGAGGTTGAGTGGTCCGAATCCTCTTTCGAGCAACTCATTCCCTCGCTTGTCTCGGGACGAGGAAGCCTCATCCACAGCGGCATGAGCGATCTACCCAAACGTAGGGGAGCGCTTGACTTTGTGGACTATATGCAATCGGGAGCGCAGTTCTTCACGTCGATGGCGCGAAGGGGCGAATTCCGCACAACGTCGGATTTCTGTGGCAAGCGGGTAGGCATGCCCAAGGCCACCTCGTTTCCCGAGGACGTCCGACGCTGGTCCGCTGAGAACTGCACGGCCGCCGGCAAGCCCGACATCATCGTTCTCGGGACGGAAGGTGCGTCCGACACCCTTACGCAATTGAAGCAAGGCCGCATCGACGGCGGAGTCCAAGGTTCCGAGACACTGCCCTACATCATGTCGCAGAACGAGGGCGCACTAGAAAGGGTCGGTACCCCGATGACCTCGGTCATGCAAGGAATGGCGTTCCGCAAGGAAGACGCGGAACTGCGGAAGGCTTATGCCGACGCGCTTAACTCGCTGATGGATTCAGGCGAATACGCGGCGATATTTAAGAAATGGGATCAACAGGACAACGCGCTCGACGGCGTCTATGTCAATGGGGAACCCACAGAGTAATGGATCCGGACATCTCGCGTGACCTGCGAGATGTCCTCCGTCAGAAAGCGAATGACTATGTTTGACGTCTCTCCCCGCCCCCTCAACCCTTCCCCCGCCGGGCGGCCCGTCGCTTGGCCTGCCAAGGCGCAAAGCGCGTTGATGATCGGGTTCGATTTTGACGCGGAATGTGTCTGGTTTGGCAACAATTACGCGAATGTCCAGTCCAGCGTAACGATGTCCTACGGCGGCTATGGTCCGCGGGTGGGAGTGCCAAAGGTTCTGGAAATACTGAAGGATGTGGGGCTCAAGGCCACATTTTTCGTTCCTGGCTGGACCGTACGCGCGCATGCGGAATCTTGTGAGCGGATACTGAAGGATGGTCACGAGATCGCCCACCACGGCTACCTTCACAAGCTTCCCGATCCTACACGGCTCGACGAGGCCTTCGAGGAGATCGATCTCGGCCTTGTGGCGTTGAAAGAGGTTCTCGGTGTCGCTCCCTTGGGGTACCGGGCGCCGAACGGCGAATGTTTTCCAGAACTCCTGCAGTACCTGCATTCGAAGGGAATCCGCTATTCCAGCTCCTATTGCGACGATGTTCATCCCTATCGCCATCAGCTACCGGGCGGCACGGCCGGACCGGTTGAGCTCCCCATCAACTTTGCATTTGACGACTGGTATTTCGGCATGTCGAACCGCATGGGACAGCGCTCCTTGTTTGGTCGCGACGCCGTCCTGCCGCTCTGGATCGACGAGTTCGATGTGACACATAGCTGGGGCGGCGTGACCAGCATGGTACTTCATCCGCAGGTATCGGGAAGACCCATGCGAACGTTGATCCTCAGGGACTTCCTTACCCACGTCCTTAACAAGAACGACGTCTGGATCGCGACCGGCGCGGAAATCTCCGCACATGTGCTTGCGACAGCCAACTCCGTCGTATCCGACCACGTCCGGAGCGACCATGTCTGAGGCTTCGACGTCATTCAATTTTGAGGCGATGAGTTCGAGGGACCGATACAAGATTCTGACCGGCACGATCGTCCCACGTCCGATCGCCTTGGTGTCGACAGTGGACTTGAACGGCGTAGTGAACGCGGCACCGATCAGTTTTTTCAACTGTCTCAGCTCCGATCCGGCGATGCTCGTTCTCGGTATCGCCCATCGCGACGATGGGACCCGCAGCGACACTGCGAAGAACATCGGCGACACAGGGGTCTTCGTGGTCAACGTGGTGTCACGGGCGATGCTCCAGGCGATGAATGTCTGCGGCATACCTTTTCCCGCAGGCGTCAGCGAGCTGACGGCGGCAGAGTTGCACGCGGTTGCCAGCGACAGAGTAATTGCGCCACGGATCGTTGAAGCGCCCGCAGCCTTCGAGTGTCGGCGGACCGTGACCTTGTCAGTGGATCCCACCCGGGAAATCATCCTCGGCGAGGTTGTCACGGCGCATGTGAAGTCTCACCTCATCAACGAGCGACTCCATACCGACCAGCGGGCGCTCGACGCCGTCGGACGCATGGGGGGCGCAACCTACGCATTTTCCACCAACCTTTTCGACCTGGAAACCCCCTCACTCGCTGCCTGGGAAGCCTCACGCGTTCAACCGAAGAGTACTGTCCATGAATAACGCTCCTCACCGACCATACGTCATGATCGTCGGCACCGGCGGAACCATCGCTTCGTCCGGATCGGGGACGGTCGACTATCACAACTACAAGGTCAGCAGCACGGTCGAACAGATCCTGTCGTCCGTTCCGGAGGTGGGTCGGCTTGCCGAGCTCGTCACCGATCAGCCCGTCAACGTCGACAGCTTCAGGATCGACAATGCCAGCCTTCTCAAGATCGCGAGGTCGGTCGAAGCCGCAGCGGCGGACCCTGAGATCGACGCGGTCGTTGTCACCCATGGGACCGACACGCTCGAAGAGACGGCCTTTTTCCTGCATCTGGTCATACGGACCGCCAAGCCCATCATCGTGGTCGGCGCGATGCGTCCGGCAGGTTCCCTCAGCGCGGATGGACCGCTCAACCTGTACAACGCGCTGGTGGTCGCCACTTCGGAAGCGGCCTGGGGCAAGGGCGTCCTCGTCGTTGCGAACAACCATGTCTATGGCGCGCGTGACCTGGTGAAGCGCGACACCTCGGCGATCGCCGCCATCGAGGGTTCAAAGTACGGTGTCATCGCTGAAATCTGCGGTGACGAGGTTCATTTCGCGCACACGCCTGCCAGGCCGCATACGCTCGACAGCGAATTCGTTCTTTCATCCATCCAGCAACTGCCCGTCGTCGACATCATGTTCGACCATCAGGGCGCGGGTCAGCATCTTTACCAGGCCTCTGTCGCGGCCGGATCGAAAGCAATCGTCGTCGCAGGCATGGGCAATGGCAGCCTGTCGGCGGGCGCGCGCCAGGGCGCATTTCTGGCGCATCAAGCCGGGATCCCGTTCATCCGCTCAAGCAGGACTGGACAAGGCATTGTCGCACCGCTCAACAGCGACGCTGAATTCGGCATCATAACCGGCGGTTCCTTGACCCCGCAGAAGGCGCGAATTCTCGCCGCCCTCGCCATCGCCTCGGGAAAGAAGAGTGACGAGATGCAGTCGATTTTCGACAGATATTAGCGGATCGGCAGATGATTGGACGTGCGCCGCTGATGCCAGGACTAAGATTCCCCTCGATGCAAAGCACTGGTGTAACGTTCAATCCTCACGACGGCTTCATCGAGAAGCTGGTCCGCCACTCCCAGGTTCACACGGACATACCGAGAGGCGCTCTCACCGAACTCTTCGGCAGGAAGTACGGCTACGCCATGCGATCTGACTAGATCCATGGCGTAGTCGTAGGGGGCCATGCCTGTGGCCGATACGTCAAGCATGACGAACATTCCGCCGGCGGGAGGAAGGCAGCTTAGGCCCTCGATGGAGTTCAGCCTTTCGCAAATGCGAGAGCGCCGGGCTGAATAGGTCGACTTCATGTCCGGCAGTCCATGCGGGAGCGCTGAGAGTGTTGCGGTAGCCGCGTCCTGAATAAACGTGGGGATGCCATACGTTGAACTCGTCATGAGGGCCGTAGCACGCCGCGCCAGTTCGACAGGAACGATCATCCAGCCAACGCGCCAGCCGGGCATTGCGTGCGACTTTGACAGGCTGCCGATGGTGATGGTCCGATCGGCTACGTCGGGCAAAGTGGCGGGCGAGACGTGCTCACCCTGATAGATCAGGTCGCGATACACCTCGTCGGAGACCAACCAGAGATCGTGTTTGCGACAGATCTCAGCAATTTTTTCCAGCTCCCGTCCTGTGTAAACCGCTCCCGTCGGATTGTTGGGGGTCGCAAGAAATATCGCCCGAGTGCGGGAAGTCACTGCTGCCTCGAGTTCGTCCAACCGCGGATGAAAGTTGAGTTCCGCGGGCGATCGGACAGGGATGATGACGCCGCCCGCCGCCTTGATGACTCCCGGGTATGTAACATACATCGGTTCAGGCACCAGAACTTCATCGCCCGCGTCGATGACGCAAAGCGCGGCAATGAAAAGAGCATTTTGGGCTCCGGCGGTCACGACCACCTGCTCCGCGTTCACGCTGAGACCGCTCTGCAGCGAAAAGCGCTCAGCTATCGCTGTTCGCAACGAGGCCTTCCCTGCGCTTGGTGCATACTTTGTATTCCCATTGACGATACTCCTGCCCACTTCCTCGGCAGCGACGCTTGGGCTTGCGAAGTCGGTGTCGCCAACCGTGAGGAGGATTGCGTCGTTGCCTTGGGCAACCATCTCAGTGGCGACGTTGTGCGCGTCCCATGGTGACGTGCTCCTGCCGCCGGACTGTTCTGTACGAACAGAGTATCGCATCTCGGACATCCTCTAGTTGCTGATTTTTCATGTTGATCGAAACCGTCCTTGCCCACAGGTCCCGCGAACTCAAACTGTCGTTCTGGGGCTGGAAAGAACACGAAACCTGGCGCCTAGCGGCTAGAGTGAAGCTAGTCGTTAGCAACGATATCACATCATCGGACCCGATTATCGATTAGGTGATGGTGGCTGCCCGATAGACAGCTCGACAGCGCTCGCGTCGCATTGGAGGCTTCGCCAACGTGAGGGTTCGGAGGACTTCTGCTCCGCTATGTAATTCTAGCAGCATGCTGCCCTACTACATCCGCTGATGCCTTAGGGCAGCAAGCCATGCACCGTTTGACTGGGCCTGTTGCATCACTCAACGGCAATGTCGTTGACGTATATACCGTCCAACTGGTTATCCTCCTGCTTCCACTTGGCAAATATAGCTTTGTATTCGCCGGAAATCATGAGTTTACGCAGCGCGGTGGCATACGCATCCCGCAAGTCGTTGTCCTTTTTCAAGAACCCCATGCCTTGTTTCTTCACGGTGAAAGGAGGGCCGACCTTGGAGAAGGTCTTCGGATCCTGGGACATTAGATAGGGAAGCGTCTCAGATCCTTGAACGCCCGCGTCGATTCTTCCCTGCTTTAGTTGCATGAAGGTGTCCGCCGAACCTTCAGTGCCCATCACGGTGATGCCGGGCTTTCCCGCCGCGATGCAATTTTGCTCGCTCCAGCTTGCGACGTCGGCGGGAAAGGATGTCGTCTTGGGCATACCGACGCGCTTGCCGCAAAAGTCGGTCAACGCTTGAAATTCTCCCTTTCGAGCGTCGGTCGTGTAGAACTGCGCGCCGGATTTCATGTAATCGAGGAAGTCAAGATTTTCGCGCCGCTTTTCGGTGTCCGACATCCCGCTGTGAATCAGATTGGCCCGACCGGTAAGAAGCGAGGGAATGAGTTGCTCGAATGTCGATTCCGACCATTTGACTTTAAGGCCTAATTCTTTTGCCAGAGCCAGTTGCAGGTCGACGTCTAAGCCACGTAGTTCTCCAGTCGCCGGGTCCCTGTATTCCATCGGCGCGTACTCTGGTTGATTGAGGACCACAACCTCGCCCGACGCCTTGATACTCTCAGGCAAGTCCTGCGCAAATAGTGGACTGGCCAAGGCAATAAGCACTCCCGCAATCGTCGCTTTCTTGGACATGTTTTCTCATCCTCCCATTGTTGATCAACATGTTCTGAAATGCAGTTCTACGGAGACAAGTCTATTCCCGAGTATTGCCTGCAATACGCGAATATATACGACCGGATCACGAACATTACGTAACGCGCACGTACTAATCCGAAGTCGGTTAACCGCTATTTTGTTAAGGTTCTGCTATTATACTTGCCCTCCACGCATTAGAAAATCACACATGCAGCCCTCTCCCAAGGGAACTTTTCTCCTAGCGCTATGACGAAAACGACTAGATCGATCCGTCTCACCGGACCGCGATCTGGCCCCAATGGGGCTGCCTGCGGGCCGGTGCCTGGAGGACTACGTTCCGACTTTGCCACTGCGTCGATACGCACTTCCCGGTATACGGGATTTCCGCCGCGTGACCGCAAGGTAGAGGCTGAGGAAGTACGCGACTTCTGACTTGCTTGCGAGCAGTGGGACATTGTCATGCCGCTCCTCGGTTGGCAGAAAGCCCTGCGACAATATCTACAAACATCCCTCGACCGGCGATGCACACGAACTTCGGCTCTCGCTTGAATTCCGGCGCATTAGCGGTTCGCATTTTTTGATCTGAAGGAGCGCCCCACCGCTCGGTTTATAGGCAGGCTGGCGGGCGCACAGCCATTTTCGGCGAATATGTTCTCGCCACCGTCGAAGGCGCACCCAAGATCATCCGAGACACGTGGGTCGTGAGCGAGGGAGACCGGATCGTGTCGGTCACCCGGTCGTTGCCAGCGGGCATAGACGCGGTATTCGACCGGCCCAAGCAGTTCATCTCGCCCGGCTTCCTGAACCTACACAACCACTGCTTCTCGGAAGCTTTAGCTAGGGCAGCACTAGATCGCCGACGGCGCTGGATGAGACAGTATCGAGCTTGCGGAACTTCTTGAGATATACCGGATCGCCATCACCAGGGTCGGAGATTGCCTCGATGTTCACGACAGTCAACCCGTCTGTGTTCTTGGAAAGGTTGCACCACAAAAAGCCCGGCTTCCGCTCGGCGACGCTGGAACGACATTCTGGATCAGTCGAAAGGCTTCGTCCTGCTTGCCGGGCGAACGGGGATGACATTGACGATGAAGTTCGTAGGAAGGGGGAATGATCGCCCCCTCTCCGTTTCCTAGACGAAAAGACGGAGCGCAGCATCAGGTTATGGCCATCACCGGCCGAACGCAGGCCAGACGGTACGGTCTTAGCAGCGCGATCAACGCGATCATTCAGAAACCGCCTCCCGGATTCCAATCTCAAACGGCCAAGCCGATTGGGGAGATTCCATTGATTGTCATGCTTTTGTGGCGGCAATAGACACCTAGGACCTTGATTTGCGGATCAGCCGGGCACGATGCGCCACATGCTGGCTCTGGATTTCCAGAAACAACCTGAGCAGGTCCTCGGCTTCTCCGATCGGAAGGCTTTGTTGCGACAACTGCTCAATTCGGGATAGCTGCTCCGCAATGATGAACTCACCGCGGCACACATGCCTCTCGACCATCTCGAGTTCGGTTTCGATAGCGCCCATTGAGACACTATGCTCCTCTTTGTACGCCATCACACGAAACTAAACGCGGCAGGGACCCGGCATCGACAGCTCAACCCGCTGTGCACCTTCCGACGCGTTCGACGAGATTGATGGCCGATAAAAATATTTTAAACCGGTCCAGGAAGCAGATAAAACTCCATAGATGCGATAAAATATCTCTGCTGAGCCAAGCTAAATCCCCCGCCTTGATGGGATGTGAACCTGCAGCACCTGCCAGCCAAAGACCTAACCGCTTGAATCTCAACAGATCGAATGATCTATTTGTCTGCTTTTTTGCCAGAGAACAATGGGCGCCGCGCTGCCAAGCTATCTCACTTAACCCGCCAGCGTCTGAATACCCGCAGCGATCGCGCCTCCCACAAACGCGCCGATTTTAGTGTAGATCGCAGCGTCCGTGTCGCCAGGTTCGGCCAATTTTTTCTCAATGCTTTCGCCCAGCTCCGGGTCTTTCGGCTTAGCCTGAATGATTGCGATGCCCTTCGACGTAAGCTGAACACCGTTGAAAGCGTAGCCGCCGTCAAACTCCTGGATGCTTCTGACCCGGATCAGACCCTCGTCATTCAACCAGTGAAGTACATCGGCGAAGGTCTTGAGGACATCGTCCTCATCGCCGATACGATGCGTCATGATATCCATCGCATCGCCACCACCAAAATCAACCCGTGATAAACCTGCTTCGACCAGATAGGACAGAATGCGACCCATTGTTTGATAGTGATAATCCATTGTCGACATCGGAAATCCTTATGAATGGGTTGATGTGCTGCTCACGCTCAAGGCAAACCTACGGATATGGATATCGACGGTGAAGGACAAGTTTGGCCTCACGGAAAAAGGTGGCAAAACATCGAGTAGAAACCCCCACGATGATAGGCAGCCGCAATTGAACCCTTTGCAAGAGACGTCCTTCGGTCCCGTTATTGCTTGTCCGACATACGGCGACTTTGCCAAACGCTTCGGCTGCGAAATTCTGCAGGAGGTAGGCGATCTCCAGCTGATCGACGGTGATCTAGCTATGACCCGCGATTTTGAGCTGATGCTTGGCGACAAGGCTTATGACGCTATGCGGCGGTTGCTTGATGATTGGAGGTTAAAGGCGCCACATCTGCAATTGTTGTATTCTCTTTCACGGCTGATGGTTCAACGCGAGGCAGACGCCGAGCGTCGTGTCACGGAGGCGACCGAGACGGCCGTAGCTAGGGGTTACGGCCCCTTAGGAATAAGTCGCGAGCCCGGCTTTCAAAAGGCATGGCAAGCTCATTTTGACGAGGAAGGTACAGCTCAAGCCGGTCGTGACGTTTATCCGGGCTGTATTGTGCTGATGGCCAGCTACGCTTTGAGTAGGTTTAGGGATGATATCGAGTGCACACGACAAAGTTGGCAACAAACGGGAGCGCTTTACGGTGGCAGGTCGATTGGCGAAATTGTCGTCGCTTCTGCGAATGGCGTTCGCCATCAGGACGACTGGTTCAAAACTCATCCGCCCACACCACAACAGCAGCGCTCGATGGATGTGTTAGATGCCGCGCTCGGCGCGCAGGGTCCACATCACTCATACGCTTACTCGGCCGGGCGGTGCGAGCAGGTCCTTGCCTTGCTGGACGGCGGCAAGGGTTTTGACGGCCTGACCGCAGCGATGTTTGCCTATGCTCACGAGATTGCGCTTGAATGCCGCCGAACATCCAGACCCGGCCTGTGATTTCAGTGGTCGCAATCCGAAGCAAGCCCGGACTGCTCGTTTATCAACCTCCCTCACCTGGTCTCTCCAAGTACGCGATCTCCGCAGACACCATCGCGGGAACTACCAAGAGCTGACGTTTAAGCCTCTCTACGCTGAAGGCTACCAACGATGGTGCTGATTTCTTCCTCGAGATGCTGCCCTCGGTAAACGAACGACGTCTCGTGGCGCGCATATTGGCCATGTCGATCAGCGCTGAGCCAATTGTAGGAACCGATACAAAGAAGGTCCGTGTCGATCGCCACGATCTTGCTGTGCAGCTTCGGCAGCTTGTGCAGCCGAACGCCGACCCTTGAGAAAGCCCTCTCGACCGCTTCCATTTGATTCAATCCAGCGGCAGCAGGGCCGAGGTTGAGCAGGGGATCAGCGAAGACGTTGATCTCGGCGCCTCGCTGGATAGCAGCTTTGAAGGCGGCGAGGATTCCAACTCGTTCCATGGTGGATGCGATCACCCAGGGGCTGACGATGGTGTAGCGGCGACCACCACCGGACAGCGCATCCAGCAGGAAAGCATCATGCCCCGCTGCATCTCGCAGCATTTGGATCTGACCCGTCCCCTGCTTCAGGTCCTCGCGCGGCTCGACGGCAAACTCAAGCGCGTTCCGCTCTGACGCGAACAGGAAGTCCGCGAGGATCGCCCTTGGTGACCCGGCTTTCGCTGCCGCCATGACATCCATATCGCCAAATACCAGGCAACTGTCCTTTGCCCGCGAAACCATGACGTTCAGCATACTAGGCGAGGCGTCGATAAAACCGCCGTCTGCGTGCTTAGAATAGACGAGCGAGAAGATGACGATGGGTCGTTCGGCGCCTTGTAGCGCGTGCACAGTTCCAACGGTCATAGCATCGCGCCCTTCGACCGCGATCCGTCGGCCGGCGCAGGCGTCTCGAATTTCGCGAACCTGGCGGCCAAACGGAGTCACGATAGCGACAATCTTTTCCAACGGCCTGCCATAGCGCGTTTCCAGCCTGACCCGGTTGGCATCAAGCCACGCAGCAATTGTTTGCGCCTCGAGCGGATTGCAACGGCTGCTGCCCGACGTAAGTGCTCGGCCGTCGATATGCAGATATCCAAGGGCTGGAAGACCAGCGTTTGTCGGCGCCTTTCCTCGCAACGGTCGCAGCTTTCCCTTGTAGCAAAGAGCATTGCTGAAGCTGATGATCTCGTCGTAGCAGCGCCGGTGTTCGAAGAGATAGAGCCCCTTCTCAAGATCCGGATAAGGCGACACTCGGCAGGCTTGCTGTGCAAGACGCATGGCACTGCCATTGGTCGAGGAGATCCCGCGGTCGATAAGTGTTTCGATGCCTGCTTCGCTCGACAAAAGGCCACTGTGTCGGAGATTGCTCACGTCGACTGGCCGAGGAATGGACGAAATCGGTTCAATCTGTTGGGTGTCACCGATCACCAGAGCGCGCTTCGCCAACGAGAAGGCCGCTCCGGAAACTTCTGGCAAGACCTGCCCGGCCTCGTCGACGATCAAGAGGTCGATAAAATCGAAGAGATACTCGGTCGCCCATTTTCCACCGTCGCGGCGGGCGTATGTCATTTTGCCTGGCAGGCTGGCGAATGTTGCCACGGCGCAGGGTGTCAGCATCATCCGGCGGTGCCAGCGGGGAATAACTGTCGCTTTGCCGTTTTTCACTTTGGAGGCGACGATACCAGCAAGATCAGCTTCCATCGCCAGAAGCCAGCGACCTTCCCAGTAATGTGTTGCCAGCAGGAAAAGTGAAAACCGAACATCAAGATCTGCCTGACGTTCCAGTTCTGCGATGTCGTCGGCGCCACCCAGGAGTTCCCTTGCCTTGGCCCAGTTCTTGTCCGCCTCCTGGAAATTAAGGCGCAGAGCTCTCGCCGTTGCGAGTGACAGTTCGGCGGATTTCAGAGCATCCTCGGCCGCCCGAAGGTCGGCTCGAACCTTATCGTCGATCTCTGAAACCCGCCTGGCATTCTCTAGTCCTGGCACAAGATCGCCGACGACAAGCCGGGCCCGCGCCGCGCGTTTCTCTTTGACTGAGGCGAGGAAACCGACCACCGCCGTCAAAGATGACTCTGACGCTAAATGCTGATCCAGCGCAGTCCTTGCCGCACGAAGCTTTTCGACAGCAGCCGTTCGTCTCGCGACCTCTTCGGCGCGCAGTGCTTCCATCGCCTCCGGATCTGGGCCAAGGGTTGCTTCAAGAATAGAGTGCGCGGCACGATATACGCTGTTGGCGCGATCGATATCCCCCAGCTTGTCTACCTCGCTCACCATCCGCTTCTGCAAGGCCCCAACCACGGTCCCTACATCGGGGTTTGCAAGTTCAGGGAATGCTGCCCGTGCAGCTTCGAGATAGACGCTCTTGGCGCGCTCGACATAGGCTACGGTCTCGCGCTCCACTTGAAACTCTTCGGTCTGGTAGCGCCGGGCTGCTTCAAGACGCCGGGAATGCGACGCGAGGAACATCCCGAAGCTTTCCACCTCAGGCAGCCACCGCCCTGCAAACGGACCCACTCCCCTGTCGAAGTCCTTCCCGAAAGCGTCGATAATATTCGTCACTGCTTGGTTGTTGGAGGACGCCGCCACGATCACCGGCGGGTCTTCACCGCGAAGCGCTGCACGCACCCAGAGGCCAGCGACCGCCGATAGCAGCATGGTGGTCTTGCCGGTCCCAGGCGGGCCGTTAACAGCAATCACCTCACCCGGCGCCGAGGCATCCAGCCACGCAAGCACCTGCCTTTGCTGTTCAGCCAATGGGAAGTTCGGGTTTGAGTGGCCAAGCCGCCGCGAAAACTCCTGCTCAATCCGATGATCTAGGTCCGCGGCGGTTTCCGCTGGCTGCGCAATTTGCTTCAGCAATGGCATATCGGGCTGCTCGGCTAGAAGCTTGTCATAGAGGTCGAGGATCCCCCGCACCGTCGCGTTCGCATCCTCAGACAGTTCGAGAAACCCGGAACCGATCGGTTGATAGTCTGCGTCCCCGCGCGGCCACCCCTGCGAAATGGCATCCACCATCTTCCGGCAGTGGCCGAGGTAGTTGTCCCAGGCGTCGTCACCCGACATATCAGGAAGAGGTGTTTCGGTTAGGAATGCATCCAAGGCATCGACCGAACCGATGGCAAACTCACCAGTCGGAAGGGGCGTCAAGAGATCTCGAGCGAGAGCATTGCGCAGTGGCGTGATTTGTCCACCCCGATCGACTGTTGCCTCGGTGACGACCGGCGCAACCAATTCCGGCAACCCGCCGGCGCGCGCAGCGCCGTGTGAAGACTTTCGCGCAGTCACCAAGGGCCAGAACCGAATGGCGACAGTCTTGGCCGCAGGTTGTACCCGGAAAAGCTGTTCCAAGACATCTGCCGGCAGCAACCCAGTCTTCAGCGCGCCCGCAGGAATTTCAACAAACCGCTTGCGGTCAGACTGCGTGAATTTTCCCTCACCCAGCGCGCCGTCGGCTAGTGAGGTTCGCCAGTAGCGCAGATTCTCTTGAATGCTTGCGGTCATAATCGGTGCAGTTGTCCGGCTTGCTTAGGATAGGTTGCAGACATACAGAACAAAGAGAGGCATGTAAGCAATCAACTGACCTTCGTGAGGCTCAAAAATCTCGCTCCACAACGAACCAGCTAATGTTGTTGAGAAAGCAGCCAAATCGATTGATTGATAACGGCAACAAATACTACCCTAGATACATGAATGTTAAACCGTTAGACAGGCGTATTTCTGTGGTAGTTGAGGGTGAAGTCGTTGAACTTCACCTTAGTCAGCTGCGTGGAAAGCCTTATGTCGTCTTGCTCGGCGAGCCAGGGATCGGAAAGTCGACGGCGCTCGAGTACGAGGCAGCTCAGGAAGATGGGGAGCTTCTAACCTGCCGCGAAGCAATGAACGGTATCCCAATCGCGGCCTCCACGACAGCCTATCTCGATGCCCTGGACGAATACCGTGCCGGTGAAAATGGCAAAGACAAGCTTTTGCAACTTGCCAACGCGATCACACAAAGCGGCGTCGAGCGTTGGCGGCTGACCTGTCGTGCGGAAGATTGGCGTGAAGCCGCTGATACGCGTGCGATGCGACGAGCCGCCAAAAACCAGCCAGTTACAGTTGCCCACCTTCTGCCGCTGGACGATTCCGAGGCAGAAACTGTTTTATCCGCCCTGGGGGAAACTGACCCAGAGCGGTTCCTTGCTAATGCACGCGCTCGCGGAGCAGGCGCCTTCCTTGAAAACCCCTTGAGCTTGCGGCTTCTCCGCTCTGTTGTGGCATCTGGCGGCGTATTCCCTAGCACGCGGTTCGAGCTGTTCGACCGAGCCATCAATGCGCTTGTTCACGAGCATGATCCGGAACGCGTCACCGATCGACGCCGCCCGCCGGTCGACGACATCATTGATGCAGCAGCGCAGCTATCGTTCTACCTGCTCGCGACGGGCGCGCGCGCCCTTTGGCGCTCGAACGCGCTGGCCGCTGGTTCAAGTCCACAAGACTTTTGCATTGTCCAATCGCTTCCGGTTGACCCTACGTTGGCGGCCTATTCTCTGGATACGGCGATATTCCGCGGAGAGGGACAGAGCTTTGAGCCGTCGCACAGAACGATCGCAGAATTTCTCGCAGGCCGGTTTCTTGCGGAGCGAGTGACTGGGCAGCCGACCGGGCTTCTCTTTCCTTTGAGCCGGGCAATTGCACTTATAACCGCAAACGATGGGAAAGCACCGAGCGAACTGCGAGGTCTCTATGCTTGGTTTGCGGCGCATCTTTCGCAACGGAGCGATGAGAAGGCCGCCCTAAGGCTGATCGAGTGCGACGCGGCCACCGTCCTGGCATACGGTGACGCTGCCGCCTTCACCACGAGTGGCCGCCGGGCAATTCTCCTCAACCTCGACCGCGACGACCCGTTTTTCCTCTCTTCGCGTGATGCGATCACGGTATTTGGTGGCCTAGCTGGTGATGACGTCGTCCCCGATTTCCTGGCTATCATGGATAGCGAGGTCAATAGCCATCTGCAGATGACCGTCCTGCAGGCGCTCGCCGATGGGCGGCCGTTAGCCGGAATGCAGAGCAAATTGCACGATATCTCACTTTCTCCGTCTCGCCCCCTTTGGCAACGCCAGAGAGCCGCTGAAGCTTGGGTCAAGGGAAACTCGGATCCCGACGCGGCAAGGCGCGCTTTGATCGCGGAACTATCGCGAACAGCCAAGAGCTATGATCAGATCTCCCTGAGAGCAGATATCCTGTCGGACATTCCCACGAATGATTTATCCCACCAGGAGATCTCTGACCTGCTTTCGGACCTCAACGAACTGGCGCCGGCGGCTGACGGGGAGAGTGAGGAAAGCGGCAACCTGTTTTCACTGCTCTCGAAGCTCAGAAAAACACCTCGCCCGGATCTCTTTGACCAGCCAATCATTCGAAAACCGAGTGAAGATCAAGGGCTCAAGCTCGATGTTCGTCATTTCATGCAGGCTTCTCTGGCCGACGCGATAAACAACAACTTAGACATTGGCGCGAAGCGGCTATGGTCTTGGATCAGAAACACACGCGATTATGAGTGGGATCGGCTCGAGGAGCCGCTTGCCAAAGCGATAGGCGCCTGGATCGACGTCGACAAAGCAAATCGCCAACTCGAGCTTTTCACTGTCCTCCTCGATAGCAGCCCCGTCGAAGAAGGGCCTTGGATGGCGACCAACCACTACATCACGATTGCTAGGAGGGTTCCCGACGACACCCTTATAGAGAACCTACTCGATCTAGCGGGCAAAACGCCAGATGGTTCTCGTCGCCGGCGACTGTTCGAGGTTGCAGCCTATGCGGTTCGCAGTGAATCTCAATGGCCCCTGTGGGAGGGACGCATCGTTTCGGCGCTCGAAAAGGAAGAGAATTTTTCGGACTTCATAGCGGATCTGCGCAAAGATCCGAACAAAAGCTGGAAGGAAGAAGAGGAAAAGCGAAAGGCAAAAGAACTCGCTGAAACCGACGCAGCCCGAGCCCACAATATCGCGTCCCTTGGATCGAAACTTAACGCGATCGCGGCCGGCAGGGAGAGCGAGTTTAGCGCGCTGAAATGGGGATCCGATCTCTATCGGAATGCCGTGATCTCCAAAAAAGAAGATCCGCTTGCCAAGATCCAGCATTTCACCAACGCTCGCATTGCATCAGCGATCGCCGAAGGATTCGTCCAGTTCGCAATCCATACCAACATCAAGGTCGACGCCAGCGTTCTCGGTAAGGCTGAAGCGACCAACGGATCCTACATCCAGGAACATGTCGTCGCAGCAGGCCTTCACCAGGCGCTCCTGGCTGGCAGGGACGAGGAGATCGGCAACTGCCCGCCCGTTATCGGAATCGTTGCTCTGCGGCAGAGCTACTTCAGCGGCGAAGAGCAGCCATCGCTTGCCAATTGGGGAGTGAGGCACCTGGCGCGTGATCCCGATTCAGGCTCAGATCAGGTATTGCGTTATTGGATTTCAGCGCTCGATGCCGGAGACCAGGATCTTGATGCGATCCACCATCTGGCGTCGTCGCAAGAGCGGGACTTCGTTTCTGGGGTGTTGAAGCGGCTGCTTCAAGAGCGCCCGAATTTACCGCGTGCGGCATTGCGGCAAGCCCTGACGGTGTCAGCGAAGATATTGTCCAGAACCGAGATAGAGGATCTCACCGAAAGTGCTCTCGTGGAAGAGTTGGACGATCAAAGTAGGCGGCTGTGGGAATCTGTCGCCCTCATACTCGACCCAGAGAAGTTCGAAGCTTCCCACAGCTCCGAAGAAATTCGGGCGGCGCTGTTGGCCCCAGATGGCGATCTTGTAAGTCGATTGCATGAAATCTGCTCACAGCCTGATCGGCTCGACCGGCTTCGGATATCCACGTTAGCTGGTATGTATCCGCTGGAGGACCGGGATTGGGCCCACCCTGATGGCATGAGCCGAATTATCCGAGCGGCGATCGATCGTCTGAGCGCGTCACGTGATCCCGCTGCAGGCAAAACGCTCAAATCTCTCATTGCATCGTCTGATCCCAGCTGGCGATCGCTGTTGGCGCATGCAGCGGCGGAGCACGCGCGTCTTATGCGCGACAACTCGTTCGTTGCCCCATCTGCTGCTCAGTTGAGAGCGGCCCTCGTCGGCGGCCCGCCGGCGAGCCCGGCAGACCTTGTCGCTGTCGTGCTTGAGGAAATTGAGAGATACAGGAGTACCCTGCGGACCGGTAGTGAGATGCCATGGAAACGCTATTGGAATACCGACCACAAAGGCGCGGCCGACAAACCTCAAATCGAAAACGAGGACCGCGACCGGCTGCTCGAGTTGTTTAGGGTTCGGCTGGAACATTACGGCGTTGCGGCCTCCATGCCCGAGGCACGTCGCAGAGAAAACACCCGCGTAGACGTGCTGCTTATCACCCATGCAGGAACGAACCTGCCGATTGAGGCGAAGCGCCACTATAATCCTGAACTATGGACTGCCGTCGAGGAACAGCTTGCCGGCTATGCCGCCGATGAGGGCGCCTTTGGCTATGGCGTGTATCTCGTGTTCTGGTTCGGAAACGAGTATCGGACGCCCGCAAGGCGTGACCGGAAGAAGCGACCGGAAAGCGCACAGGAATTGGAGGCGATGTTGCGGTCCGACCTCCCCTCGACGCTAGGGGGAAGAATATCGGTGATCGTCCTCGACGTTTCGCGTCCGGCGACGTTGAACAAGTCGACAACAACCCAAAAAAGGAAGACCCGATCGACATCGTCAAGGCCCGGTGAAGGGAAGTGACAGCGCTGTTGAATGCATCATAAGGGAACGAGCCAATGGGTAATCCGCTTCATTTCAGTCTTGAAGTACCGAAACGGGCACATCAACTTCTCAGAGATCTCTACGAGCAACTAGGCGACTGTCGTTTGGCAGTTAACCACAAGGCTCTCGCTTTAACATTTTCAATAAGATAGGGCGGCACTTAATTTGAGACGGAGCAGTTAATGTGAGATTCCTCAAGGGATTTTGGTACTTGATGTGAGAATCCGCCGCTGGACGAAATCTGAGATGCCTTCGATGACTTCTTGATCGACCATGCCGAGAATGGAGATTGCTTTCTGCAGGATTTCCAACGCCTTGCGGCCCACGCAAGATGACCGAGATCAGCTGAAAATCTGCTTTTCATTCGCGACTTTCTTTGATGCAAATCTCAAATTAAATGCCAAACGAAATCCAGACGGCCGCATTCTTACGAATAAGTGCAAAGCGACACCAGGCCATCACGAGAAAAAATAGTCTAGTCTATTCGCTGGAAGCGACGGCGGCGGCCGGACTTGGGCGACCATCGCGACGCTCCTGCAAACGGCAAAGATGAATACCGTCGATCCGCAAGCTTGGTTGACCCAGACACTTCAGCGTCTGGCGAACGGATGGCCCAGCAGTGAAATCGACGCGCTCATGCCTTGGAACTACGCCGCCTGAACGGCCTCGGCTTGTCGCTTACCTTGCTCGGCAAGATCTTTTCAGTGTGTCGGGCGGCTACCTGGTATTTCGTTGCTGTGAAGCGCTCATTCGTTTGCCGGCTTCTTTGTCCGAAAGAGGGTTCCCCGGCTCGGCGGCACTAAGAAGCTGTCATTCCGGGTAGCAAGTAATCCGTGAGATGTCATAACCGCACCTGTTGCCCCCGACAACAGTTAGACGAACTTTTTCAAAGTATCTGCAGCCAGGCTTCTGCTTAGCCCAGACTTCAAGCGGAGTATAGCAGCTAATGTGCTCGGACCCTGGCGGGCACTTTCCCCCATGCTCGCCCTCGCAGACGTAGTAGGTTGCAGATGGTCGTGGTCTTAAGCTATTTCCCAACCATACTTCGACAGTTCCGCGATTAAAGTCCTTCGCGAAGTCGGGCAGATATACAAGATCAAGCCCAGCCTTAGGGCCGATCGCTTGGGAAACAATATCGCGAACGCGAGTCGCCACCACCTCATCCGGCCTATAAAAGTACCGAATCTGAGAAGTGCTTGGCGACATTTCTCCTGCTTTCTCAATTGAGTGAGAAACGATCACGCTTTCAATGCCCGCTTGCAAGGCATTGATGGCCTGCTTGGCCGACAGTTCTTGGTCGGGCGCTGAGATATGCACAAAGATGCGCGGAGGGACTTCGTCTATATCGACGGATTCGCAGACGGTCACGCGCAGGTAATTTGGCCAAAGCTGGTCGTTGATAGAAATGGGTATGCTCAAGCCCGTGGCGGATCCAATCAACTCTGCGCTACGCTGAAGGTCAGGGGTGGGAACCTCAATAATTGTTGAACCAATGGCTGATTTCGAGATTGAGGAGTCGTGAAGATTGATTGGCCGAACTCGCACGGTACGATAAAGAAACTGAAGGCTATCGTCCCTAGTAACGGAATTTGGGTTATTGAGGCGTGCGAACGTCGCAATCGACGACGCTATCTCCGCGGCCACTACCTCTCTTGATCGAGCGAATTCATCACCACCGCACCACATCACCTCCACACTTACAGGAGCCGCCGTCGGGAAGCGGTCTAGCGTGTCTGCATCAACACTGTATATGGTCCTTCCCAAAGCGGCCCGGTTTACGTCCTCAGGCTGTGCCGCGGCAGGGGCCAATAGAGAGAGTACCAACGTGCATGCGTAAAACCGAATGAGTCTCGACGTCATCGAACCCTCCGAACCTAGCAAGATCCAAAACAATTTTCGGGTGGGGGAGGTCTAAGCGTTCCCGTCTCTTCCGGCACCTGAGGTAAGCTATTATCCTTAGTGTTGGTGTAAACATTAAACACAGCTTTGCTGATAAGATCAGTAACTTTCACCGAGCCAGGAGCTGCCAATTCCGAAGCGAATACTTCTGCGAAGGGACTATTGTCCCCGACCCCATCATCAGCAAGCTGCCCATCTGCAGTTGAAAACAAATACTTAATCCCGGGCACAGGTGCAGGGCTGGGGGCTATGCTAGGTCCTGATATTGCAACCTTTGCGTCCACATCTTTCTTCAACATTGGAATGATTGGATCTTCGCGGCAAGCGTCGAGTACGATCAGAATAGTACCGTCCCCCAGGGCTCCAATACTAGAGAGAATTTCCTCTCTGAGTCGAATTCCGCCTTTAAACAGATTTCCTGCGGGGCCGAACTTTTTCCATATCTCCTTGACTTGGTTAAGGTTCGCTTGAGTATCAACCCCAAATACGTAAGTGGTGGGGCCGATTTGTATCCCATGTCCGGCATAATATATCAATCCGAATGGATTAGAACTCTGCATGTATGATTGGCTAAAATCCGCAAGAAGACTTAGGAAATCTGACTTCGTTGCATTGCATCGCTTAAATATGTTACCAGGAAGCCACTTTTTTTGGAGAAGCCTTGCTTCTATCAATTCGATATCATGGCACGGGTTTTTTAAGTCAGTAAGGCGCCCTTTTGGAGTGTCCATCTTCTTCGTGAACTTAGAGTTTTCATCATAATCCCCGTTGCCGATCAGAAGCGCAAATTTGGGGCGCGGCGGGGCATAGTCCTGCGCTCTAGCGACTAGGGGAGCTAGAAAACCCGCTAGAACCGAGATTGTCAGCAGCAGACTACAAAGCCTCTCTATCAGGCTTCGGCCAAATGTTCGGAGTATCTCAGTCCATGGTTTCGCCATTGAACAATTCCTGGGCTCCAGTCATAGGCTGTAATTAGTCGATCAATCAGCGGCCCCAGAAACTACCCTCTAAAGAGCCTCTTATTCCGTGCCGTGTTTTGCTCGACCACATTTGCCCTGCGGCGTTTTCATAATCCAATAGTCGTCGTTCCCTACTTCCGCGATTCCAGCACATCGAGGAATTTGTTGAGCGCCGCGGGGCCAGCGCTGCTGCCAAATCGGAGGGTGTATTTGCCAACCGTAACCTCAAGTGTGCCATCTGCCCCAAAACCCGGCCCGCAACTTGCTGCAACAGGCGCGGGGGGGAACGGCGCATTCTTATCTACCTCAGGCTGATCTATGGCATCAACGAGTCCAGTGAAACAACTTACAGCTTTGTTGCCGGGCTTTGCCAGGAACTTGCATACGCTCACTCCACTGCCGTCCTTCACCGCTCGCGCTTCGCAGTCCTTCAGTTTTACAAAATTGGCCAGCTTGCCCGAACTACCGCAGCCAAACTGACAAGCTGCGAGAATTGACGCACGGTATACTGTAAAGGACGGATGACCCTTCCAATCAATTGTTTGCCCGACCAGATCGGTCAAATGGTTTCTCGTCGCCAAGGCCCATTGTGTCTTCTCGTATGCCGTCCAAGCTGTTACCTGAGCCTTCGGATCGTTTAGGAATTCGTTCACCGTGCCGTTAAAATACCGAGCCAAAGTCGCCGGGCAAAATTGAAACGCTCCAACACATCCGAATGGATTGATATCCGTAAATAAGCCCTCCAATCCCGAAACGACTTGTGCAAAATCGGCGCAAATACGATTAAGCCCTGCTTTAATCAAGGTTTCGACCGTCTCTCCCGCTGCGACCGAGGACACCCCGGCCCCTAGAAACAGAAAAACAGCCAGCGACAATGCTCGGCTCGACCTCATTTTACCACCTCCCAGTTCAAGCTGAATGTCTGTGAACCCATCTCGTCAGTGGATGTGAGCATTCGGAGATCGCGTGATAGTTGGATTGGGGAGGTTAGATTTTTCCCCGCTGCCGCAGCTTTCGTCTCGGGCGTAACAAACTGGGCCAGATCGACACCGTCCAGGAGGGTGTATTTCTTCCCATCGTTAGTCAGGAACACTACCCGTCCTTTACAGCGAGTGTCACCACATCCGAGATCCACTAACTCTGAAACAATGAGCGTACCTGCAGGTACGCCAGGAATTTTTCCCGCGGCGACTGGCGTGCGGGATTCTTCGATATAGTCCGATTGAGCAACATGATCCGGCTGAGCGAAACCCTTGTCCCCTGGATTTAGCGGCGGTTCCTCGTCCTTAAATTCCCATACTCCGCTTGGGTCGAGCGGCTTTAGAACTAGCCCTTTGTTGCCATTGTTATCCGGAATTTGAATCGTGTTAGCTTCCAGGTCGATCGAACCAGCATCTTGGGAGCTAGCCACATTTCCAACTAGACACGCAAAGACGAATACGACTGAAGTGAACAACCGCATGCCAGCGCCCTCCATCCTCAAATGGACATATTTCATTTTGCGCAGACATCTGCTACAATTTCAAGTATCATATTTGTAAATGGCCGCTACAACCTTCATTAAACTTCTTGAGGGAGGTATAAGTGAGTGCGTTTAAGAAATTGCGCCTGTATATATGGGTTTTCTTTTACCTTCTTATTTTTTTTGAGGCCTCGTTTGCCGAGCGATTGGCATTTGTTGTCGGAATAAATGATTATCCAGGTAAATTTCGTCTGGTATATCCTGGAAACGACGCTGCTTCCATTGAAGCTTTTCTATCCAGATCTGCCAATTTCAACGTGACAAGAGTTCCGAAAACAGATGTCGGGCTTTTGGATCTTGCTAACGCTTGGGATAAATTCTTGGCCACGGTTAAGCCAAACGATGAGGTCGTGGTCTACTATTCTGGTCACGGTGTCGAATTCGACGGCAACAATTGGATAGTGCCACGGGATTTTCTCGACGGGCCGGCGGTTGCCTCTCCGACGGCGCTTTCGAAGCGTCTGTTGTCTGTTACAAATATGATGAAGGAATTAAACAACACGTCAGCTAAACTAACAATCTGGATACTGGACGCATGCCGCGACAACCCGTTTCAAGACAAGGGGGTAAAATCGATAGTTCAATCCGGCGGCATGGACAACAAAGCAGAGTACGAGAGTACATTTGTCTTTTACGCAACCAGAAAGGGTTATGCGTCGAAAGACACTTTGGACGGTGATCCTCCTAACACAATGAACTCGGTATTTACCCGAGAGCTGCTAGCAACGCTAGCGACGCCGGGTCAAACGGCTGGCACAATTGCGGAAAAAACCACCATTAACGTTTTCAATCACTCCAACCACGTACAGAATCCATTCTACTCCAGCGGGATGTTCGAAGCATGGTGCTTTCAACCATGCCCTGAATTGGCGGGCGCCCCGGCGGCGCCAGAAGGTGACATTCAGCTATTCCCAAGTGGGCCAACCAGCTTGGAGGATGACTTGCACCTCCGCGGGTTTGGGATAGATCAAGCTGACAATTTGCAACCCAGCGCACGTGTCGGACCAATTATTCTCGCCGAAGCATACAACAGACACGTTGGCGACTCTGAGGCTAGTTTTGGAGCGGCAATTAAGCCAACATCAAATATCGTTTTGCTTGGCCGAGAGTCGGCTTTGGTGGCCGGATGCGATTTCGAACCACCTTCAGAGCGATTTCCGTTCGGATGTAGCGTTCTTCGTTCCAGTTTGGGTCACGACGTCGGCACAGTCGTCAATCAGGATCTAGTTGCGAAGGCGCCCTTTAATATCCTCGGAGGTTTTGACCCCAGTATGAGCAGTTCCCCCTCGTCCGCATGCGTTGTGGATCGCCGCAAGTCCGGGACATCGATAACGTTCAAAGAAGTTGTGGTGCGAAATTTCGAAAATGATAAATTTGTCTTTGGAGAGACGGCAAACACATCAGCAACTTGCATGGGTGCTGATGACCGATCAATCAACCCCTAGCTCCACCGTAGCACGGTCTGATACGAGCGAGCATTGCCGCTCCTCGGCCTCCAAAGCGTGAGGGAGGCGAGTGCAAAGCCCCAGTAGCGCATACGCTATTGCCGGACAGGGCTTGCATTGATTGATCCGACAGCGGTATGTATTTGATCTGCGGCGCTGGCATAAACCATTGCTTTTGATCGAATCGAGGATCGACGAGCGTCTCAAGTACGAGAACATCAGGGCAGGCGGCACAGGATAGTTACCTGGACGTGCTGCTGTCGTTTTGCATTTTCCGCCTTATCAAGCTGTTCCGAGCTGGGGGAACGGTGATGTGCTGGTAGAGCGGAAACCTGGCCGCCCTGGCGGCCGCAGGATGCTCGACCAAAGACGAGAAGAAATCATCCGCGCCACGCTAAATCGATAAATCGCAACTACCTGACTAAAAACCGTCCAAGCATTTCTCAATTGGTTCGAGATATCCAAACGAACTGGACCTCGGCCGGGCTGAAGCCACCACACCGCAGAACGATCGAAACTAGAGCATCGCACTTGAATTGAGAATCGAGTGGGGTTTTCAGGAGGGTATCGGTGTGATTGAACGATGATTGGCAATCCAACCATCGCCGACGCCGTCTTGGATCGCCTCGTTCACAATGCCTATCGCATCGAACTCAGCGGCGAGAGCATGCGAAAACAGAAAGCCGTGACCACCGACCAAACAACCCTGGCTTGACCGCGGAATGCGTTCAGGTCAGAAAAACACACGACCCAGGGGCACAGCAACTGTCCGGCTTCAGTTTGGAATAGCCGTCCGGCATCATCGGAATACGCAGTCAGTCAATAGTGCGAGGTCTAATGCTGGCTTTTAGAGAAGGTCTGTAGTTGCGCTTTGAGCGTCGCATTTTCCCGCGCCATATCGTCGAGCCGCCGCCTAAGATTGTCGATATCGGACCTTAGCCGCTCTTCAGCAGATAACTGGCGCGGTTTCCCTTTTTCGGACTCCTCGACTTTGCTTACAGCGCCAATTGCGGTGTCGACGCGGGCACTTAGAGCTGAGAGGTCCGCCCTCAAACCAAAGTAAAATGAAGCCCATATGCTGAAAGCAGTCGCGATCGAAACCAAGAGAGCGATGATGCCATAGCTTTCCACCTTCGATTTGATTTGCTCTGCGGACGCTTTGGCTTCGTCGGATGATCTTTGCGATTTGGCTGCGTCTTCTCTCGCCTGTCGCGCATCGCCTGCTGCTCCCACCGCTTGCTTGCGTGCGGACTCGGCTATCAAAGGGATCGAGCTACGAATCGCTACTGAATTTTCCGGTGGTCCATACTGTTTAGCGGCTTTTTCGATAAACTTGGTTATGTTCCAAGCACCGGGGTTATTAGGATCTTCACTGCTTTTCGTAACGGTAACGACTGGGTTGCGACCTGATGTCGGCGTTGATGTCGTCTTGGTGAACTCCACCCAGATCAAACCCTGATCAGCAGGGATCTCGTAGTCTTCATTGGTGAGATTGTGCAACGGGATACAGAGCTTGCCCCAAAATCCCGGATCGATCAGCGGGCCCGTTCCAAGTAGCAATCCACGGTGAACGTGGGTGATGGCCATGTTGAAGCGTAGTGCGATGTAGGAAGGCAGACGAAACTCCAAGTTCGTCTCGACAAAGACGATGGTGTTTGCTGGCACGACCAATCCTTTTCCCTTCGCGAGAATAGGGACAAGCTCGCCATGCTCGTCGAATTTGTAGGCATAATCGCCTATTCTGCCCTCATACGAGGCCTTCTTTAGCCGATCGTTTTCCCCGCCCCTATGATACGGTGCAATAAGGCCAGTGTAACGCACGTAGCGATCAATATCGTCGGCAGATAATAGTGAAGGAGCAATATCTGGATAGGGATCTTTTTCGTCAAGCTTGAGGGCGAGCGCTTTCCGTCGGCCTTCGTCAGTTGAGAAGATCTCAACCTCTTTTTCCTGAGATGCCTCTTGCCCGCTCACTGTCGCATGCCTCCAGCAATTCGTTCGCTACAGCATACGTTCTCAACCACGGTCGTAGGTGAGAAACCGAGCCAATGGATAGGCCCAATCTGAGGAGTAATCCTACCAAGGAACTCTGATACCGGCGAACTTGGTCGGTTCATCTCGTGCTGCTCACCGACATAGTCCATGTGATTCAGAACTACTCTATCGGGCCGATTGACGCTAATGGCTCGCCGAACCAGATTAGGATCGAACTCTCCAACCCGCCGAAGTCTCTTCGTAACCGTCGTAAATTCTTCTAGGCCAGTCTTACCAGTGCGTCGGCCTACCTCTTCCCAAGTCAGCTCGTTTTCCAGTGGTCCAGACTCGCCTGCGACGCGGATGGGATAAGACCGAACGACCAGAGTTACGTCGTCGACCATTCGAGGACTCAATCCAGCTTCTGCAAGAGCGCCAGCCGCAGTGGTGTTGCGAGCCGTCGCCTGCGGCCAGAAGCCGCCGTCCAGCAGAGAAAGACCAAATCCTTGGGTGCCTTCGACTATAAGCCGCTCATTCCTCGACAATTTTGCGTCCATCAAATCCGCGACGTCAGCGACCAGTGGAGTGAGCAGAGCGGTTTTGCCTGCGGATGGAGATGAGAGGGCGAGGTTTCTCGATTCTCTTGCAACCGCCGCCAGTACAGCCGCGCCGACACCGGATCCGGTAGAGCCAATGGACTTGGTGATACCAGCTTTTTCTTCCCAATCTCGGTGCTCTGAGGTGACAACCCTGGCAAACTTGCTGATCCGAATACGATCGAGCGGATAATCCAGGGCTGCGATTTCCTCGAAGAGAAGCTCCGGATCGATGTATGATCCAGCAGGAAACACGACGTCAACGTTCTTGTCGACGCTCGCGGCGGGCATCTGCCTCAGGGCCCACTTCTTACCGTTGCGGTCATAAGCGGTGTGCCCGGAATTTGGGCCACCTACGCGAACAACTGTTACTGCCGATCGGGAGTGATAGCGCACCAGCTCGAGGGCAACCTTGCCTTTGCCCTCAGAACCGAATTGGCCGCCTACGACGATTGAGACTGGCATCCACGCTCCTCGATTTCCTGGACAATCGCAGCGACGCGCTTTGAAAGCGCGTCTCGACCGCCGTCGTTCGAAAAGGTCTCGTGGGCAAGCGGCTTCAACAATGCCACGCCGCTCTCGACGTCTGACGATGAAACTTCGTCGAATCCGTCGTTTCCATCCCTTTCCGAATAACGGGATCTCCTTAGCCCGTCGTCGGTCTGGATGTAAATATGCTTGAATCGCCCACCAAAGTGCTCAGAGAAAAAGGCGTGGTCTTCACCAAACCGCAGGCCATCAATCACAATACGATTAGAACCTTCCACCCGATTAAGGGTTTGCTCTGCCAACCAACGCTGCTTTCCGGAGCTATTGATCTCTTTGCCCAGTTTCTGCCGGTTCTCCCTGGTTAGTTCGAGACCTCGCTCTCGAAGGAGATCGTCCAAGACTTGGCTGAAGCGGACATAGGTGAAGCCCCGCGCTTCCAGCTCGCGAGCAAAAGACGTCTTTCCGGACGCAATTGGTCCGCTGATTCCAACCGTGAATGGACCTGGCTTGGCATTCAGGTCAGGAATTATCAGGGGAGCTTCATCGCTATCTCCGAGGGCCTCGGTCAGATTGGCGAGGTGGAATGAACCAACGAGAGCCGACGTAATGGCATCGAGTTCGTCGTGGGATACATTCTCTTCGAGGTAGCTTCCACGTATGCCGAAACGGCCAAGGCCGAGCTTCAACCACTCAATCCCAGCGCCCTTCCGAGGAATGCGCATAATATCTTGGGCCGCGCCTGGATAGCTCTCGATCACAGGAACTCCAAGCTGCCGCAGTGTGTTGGCTAGCCGAATACCGCGGGCCGTCAGCTTCTGCATGCTGGGAAGAAGGCATGGATAGACGTTTACGCCTCGGCGCTTCAACTCCCGCTCGCACCGTCGCATGATCCCATACTCATCGCGGCCCGGATCGCTGTCCTCAACGATAGTGCGGCCGAATGGAAGCGACAGAGGTGAATCGATGGACACCAAATCCGGCTTTGCGGCAAGCGTTTGCGCTATCAGGTCGGCGTCGGTGAACACGAGGCGGCATTCAGCGTCGCTGCCTTGAAGAAGGCTCCACCCACTTCCCTTGGCCTCGGACCCTGTCAGATCGATGCCAACAATCGTTGCGTTCCCGGCCGGAGTATCAGAAAGAAGCTCATCGAAGTGAGGCGCGGCGGTAAGGTGGGAGGCAGCAGGGGAAACTTCCGGAAGCATGAGCCAGTTCGCGGGTGCAGCCCACTCAACAAATTTTGTCGAGGCCTGGAATAGATCGCGCTCAACTGCAAATAGCTGCAAGACACTATCAAAGATCGCGCCCATCGCTCCAACGTCTGCGCGGTTGTAGTGAATCAGTCTCTCAAGAGCTGCCACATCGCCACGCAGATACTCGTGCCAAAGCAGTACGGCCGCGAATCCGTCCACATCCCCCAGGCCATCTCGGAAACTGAGTTTAAGTTCGCGCTCAATTGCTTTCTGCCCACCCTTCAGTCCAACTCTTCTGCAGAGATACATTAGGTCGATGTGGTGCTTGGGTAGCTCGATACCCTTCAGCTCTTGAAGAATGAAGCGTTGGTCGAAGCGGATGCCATTGAAGGTGACCATCACCTTGGCGCGAGCAGCATCCCGACGAAAATCGTCAGCGCTAGCCCCCTTAACGACAGTTGAAGCCCGTCCGCCGAGAGACCAACCTATAATGGTAATCTCATCGTAGTAGTGACTTAAGCCAGTCGTTTCGATATCAACGAAAAGAACGTCTTGGGGGTACTCATGGCACAGAGCTAGCTGCTCACGCAGATGCCGGGGGAGCGCTTTCGGGATCTTGAAAGAGTGGTCTACCTTTTTCAGCATTTTCCCACCTGGGACAGGAGAGCCTCTAGTCAGGCAGGTTATCTGGCCATAGTTCGTTTACAATGTCTCAGAGCTGCGACTCTGTGATAAAAGGAGCATAGCCCAGATTTGTAGGATTTCGCGACCCCACCCAAGAAATTTGCGGTTGATAAGTTAGGTGTGATTTTGAAGCGTGAGAAAATAACAACAGTCGATGGAGACCTCGAATTCTCGGTCGAGATCTGGATCAACGACGAGTCACGCCTTCATGACTACGGAATTCCAAGGTCGGCATGGTTTCGAGCAATTCGTCTCATGAAAAAATACGGGAGCGAGAAAGCTCTCGATGAGTTGGACCGACGTGCCCTCGCCGCATTTGGACGGGGAAACGAACGCATGTCGTATCGTCTGCGGGATCTGATGATCGCTATTCACGCGATGGAAGAGGACGAGGTCATGCCCAATGACCGCGTCCACTGATTATTTAGGCTGAATAACCCAGGAAACTGAGTAGGAGCTGCCTTTGAAGGCGGGTTTCAACTCCTCGCAGAGCTGCGAAAGTTTTTCATCGAACTTCCAAGGTGCATTGCAGATCAGTAAGCCCCCGCCTGCCAGCGAGCTTCCGTCACTGGGATACGCTAGGAAGTCAGCCCGTATCGTATCGGGGAAATCATGCTCCGCCGCATATTCCGCCAGAGTGTCTCCGATCAGTGACGTCTTCACTGGGTACCATAGGCAGAAGATGCCCGTGCTCCACTTTTTGAGCCCTTTCGCTAGAGCCCGGCACATAGCCTTGGCTTCGTCGGTTTTCTCAAAAGGCGGATCCACAAAAACGAGCCCCCTCCGTTCGGACGGAGGCACGGTGGCATTGATTGCCTCGTAGCCATCTCGATTCTGCACCTGGACTCCAGGTAAACGCCGGTATCGAATGCTCAGAAGGTCAAAATCGTCAGGATGTAGCTCGTTTGCTATAAGCCGGTCGCCTGGCCGCAAAGATCTGGAAATGATCTCTGGCGAGCCTGGGTAAAGCGCCAGACCGTCGGGGTTCAGGGCCTTCAGAAGCTCGCTGTACGTAGGAGCGCTTGAAAGGGGCTTTTCAAAAATTCGTCCAACGCCCTCTTCCCACTCCTGCGTTTTCAGCGCCTCGGCGGACTGAAGATCGTAGTAGCCAATACCGCTATGTGTATCGAGTACGACGAACGGCTTAGATTTCAAGCGCAGGTGATCGAGCAGCATGGTCAGCGCCGCGTGCTTGAAAACCTCTGTGTGGTTTCCCGCGTGATACGCGTGACGGTAGTTCATCTCATTTTCCGTATTTGAGAGGCTAAAAGCGATCCGGGTGAACTTATGACTTGTCGGCCCGACGTTTTATGATTGGAAGCCTGCCAAAGCAAAAGGCAATAGCGGCGCTCTGGACAACAATGCCCGCAATGAACCCAGCGAGCAATTTATCCGTGACCATTTTATAGCTGTAGTAGCCCTTTATAACATTGTATTGGTCGATAGCCATCGCCGCGGCGATAAAGCCGAAGAGAGCCAGATTGAGAAACGCAACGATCCAGACGACCTTTTCGGCAACTTGGGCCCTTGCCTCACTTTCAGCTCGGCCGACTTGCTCTTTAAATTTGAAGCGATCCTCTGCGGCAAGTAACCTGGCCTCAGGAGTGTCATCGGGTTTTCCGTTGGAACTCACTCTCGGCCTCTCGCAAGCTTATAGCGTTGATTGAGTTTAACTGTGTCCCGGCCGCCCGTTCCAGGTTTCACTACGGTTACTGTCCCGTCAGCGTCTGAAAACTCCATCAACATGGAAGCGATCGCGAGTGCCCGCCGGATCGTGAACCCGGCAGTTTGTAGCCCGTAAAATTCCCGAAGCTTATCCAGTTCTTCCAAAGTCTCATCGTCAGCTTCAAAATTTCGCATGGCTGCTCCGCTTCGCCGTAAGACCTAACCATCGGCCGCCAACCTTGCAAGGTGGTATCGCCGAGGCGGCGAGGTCATACCATAGCGAGCGGTTTTCCACCCAACTCAAATGCCAGCTGCTCTTCACTCTCCAACGGTTTCATCACATTACGATAGGCCCGCTGCATCAGACGTGGTGCCTCGTCATGATCAGACGCGTGTATCATGGTAAACATCTGTTTCCCGCTACCTCTATCGTGCTCGTAGATGGGAAAAGAGTAGACGTTGCGGTAGCCCAAGTCTTTTCGGAACCGTTCTTCAAATTTCAGCTGGAGTTTTGTGGGACCCAGGGATTGTAGGGATCTCCAATCTTCCCTGCCCCACCACCTTTCCGGGACGTCCACATTTTTGGTGAAGCCAGACAGCGTCCGGGGCATCCACCCTACTGCCAAGAAATAAAAGAGTTCGATCTTGTTGTGGCCCGGCGCCTTGTGTGACGCCAACTTCTCAAGTGTCGCCCACTCACATTCGCAGGTGTATTGGTCGAGAAGACAGAAGGTCGCTGTTTTGTCAGTGATTACGCCGCTAGCCAAAATCTGATCGATGGATTTATTGAAGTCGCCAACCAACACTTCATATCGGCGGCTGGGCTTTACCGGGGGCTGGCTTGTCACCAATTCTTCGAGGTACTTGGCTCGGTCAGGTTCTAACTCGCACCAGAAAAACTGGCGCAGAAACTTTGGCTCGCTTTCGACCACTAGCTTCGCGGCCCAACTGTTGGGGTTCGAAGGGTCCTTCGGCGCGGCAAATCCGTCGATATAGGCACCGTGCTTTGTAATGAAGACAAAATACCGCAGGTATCTCGCAATAAGGTGGGCCTTATTCTCGGTCCAGACTTTGTGTTCAGCGTCTCTCCTCATCTTGAGGGGAGAGAGGTGTCTAGGTGCGGATGGGAACAGCTCGGTTTGTTTTGCCATGGGCTCTCGGTGAAAGGCAGCGGGGCATTTTAGGCAGCATTCGTTTCCTTGGATTGAGAACGGTGTGATGTGTTCGGAAACCGCCTCACGATTTTTCCGTCGAGAAGGCCTCCTCCCTTCCCGTTGAAGTCAATCTTTTTGACTTCATCAAGCGCCATACGATTCTCGGAAACCAGCGGGTTGTTTCCGAACGCCCCCCACTGCTTGAAGAAGGGTGCAATATTAAACGCGTCGCAATCACTGATAATATCTCTGACCCACGTACTGTCCATAGGCCTGGCACCGTGACCGCTTTCTCCCCCAACTATTAGCCAGTCCGGCTTTGGATCACCCTCAGAAATCCTGAGGCTGCCAATCGCGGGTTCGTAGGAAATGAACCATACGGCAGCAGGAACTTCCTCGATGACCTTCTTTCGTTGATTAAATCGCGCTTGATCTTCCGCTGTAAATCCAAGCCATACGTTGTTGTAACCTTCAGTGCCCCAATCCAAGGGCAGCATCTTTTTGATATTGTGAGGTCTTTTAGTCAGTAATTGCCAATCAAGCGCGGGCGTGGCGCGGATGACCGCAAAGAGGTCTGCTCGCCAACTCGGATCGACCTGATTGTCGAATACGTCCGCGAGCGAGGCACAAAACACCCTCTGACGACGGCCATGCTGGCTTTGAAAAAGCGCGGCTTTCGACTGCCAGATGGCAGGAGCCTTCCAATAGCTTTCGGTCGTTCGCTTTCTAGGCGAGTTTCCCCATTTGACGTGCCCTGAACGCTTCGACCACGCTTCTGCGTAGCAGTTGTCACAACCTGGGCTGATATTTGTACAGCCGGTCCACGGGTTGAAGGTGTGGTCAGTCCATTCAATTCCTGTGTTGACAGCCACGATCATCTCCTTTGTGAGCACGCATTATGCTATCCGCGTGAGGCTTAGCAAACTGATAAGGTGATGCCGTTCCTCGGCCTCATTTTTGCTTGTTCACTCGTAGTTGAGCGGCTGCACGATGGCCATCACAGCCACGAATTTCCCACAAGTTGTCACTAACGGACCACGGTACGTTCATGGGAGCGTTCAAGCAGTTTCGGAACGAAATCCACAGATGTAACCTTAGGTCGATAAAGAGGCTATCGTGAGCTAAATTATCCCCCATGCCCGAAATTTCCCCCTCCCCGTCATCTCGCGAAGCCCGAGCTCCATCACGATGCGCCGCGCCGCCTGCGGCGTGACCCCAAGCGTTTTGGTGACCATGCCGGCATGAACAAGCGGCGTCGCCGTGACGAGATCGACGAGCTCCGGCAGTTTTGAAGACGTTCGTCTTCCCGACAATTTGCGCTCCATCATTTTTCGCGCAAGCGCCAGCCGATCATGCTCCTTCAAGCCAATCTCGGCGGCCACAATCAGCCCGTCGGCAATGGCGAGCAACCGGACCTCGCGGTTGCGATGCCGACGCCGATCGACGGCGATGGTTTTCAGGCCAAGATTAATGGCGGTGAGATGGGCGCCGGTGGTGACGCCCGCCTGGCGCAGTATTGATGCGGCGAGGTGCCGGCCGAGCCACGGGGCATGCTGCAGCACTTCGAGGGTGTTCCAGGCATCGAGTGCGACGACGGCCTGCAACACCGGCGGCAAATGATCTGCCTGACGCAACACGGTGCGCCATTCCTCCAACCGTGCGTCCTCGTCCCAGTCGAGATCATAGACGAGTGGATCGCGATCCCGCGACCGACTTGCTGGTGCGGCTGCGCTCTTCAACACGGCTTCCGAGCGTGCCAGCACCGCATCGATGGCGGCCAGCTCCGCACCGATCGGGCCGGCATCGTCATCGTTGTCCTTCCCGTCCCCTTCTCCACACGCATCCACATACACCGCGGCGTCTCCACTCTCGGCGATGCCGGAACTGCCAGAATATGGTGCAGGCCACGCCTGCCCGCGCAGGCTGCGGAGGCCGTCGGGAGTGAGCGCCCAGCCGGGCGTCTGCGCCGCGATCCGCCGGCGGGTGCGCAGGACGTCGCGGGCGATGGTCAGTTCGCGGGTCGGGGTGCGAATGTCATGGCTAGCATCGTGCAGGACGAGATCTTCGAGATGGACGAGTTCGCCGTCGATCCACAGCGAGGCACAGGCGTCGGCGAAATGGGCGCGCTCGAGGAAGCCGGCGCCGACCTCGGAACGGGCAATGCGCTCATCGAGACGGGCGAGCGCGCTTCCGGCCTCGGAAATCGGCTTGAGCAGGCTCTGGATGGGCAAACTGGCGAGATCGTAAGACATTGAAATAATAGTAAATGATTTGCTAAAGGAACTCTATTGATAAGTTACAGTTCCTCACTGCGTATGCTCTGCAGTTCGATTGTCTACCATCGATAATGATCGGTTATCGATGGTAGTTGATCTGGAGTCGCAAATCACGCAGAGTCGGGGGAAAATCACGGCCCGCAAGGCGTCTGAAACTAATGATTTTGGAGCGATCGTGGCTAAAGCCAAGGCATCACAGACTGAGGTCGAGCGGCGGGCCGAAGAGCTCGACACGATTGCTTCCGTCCTGCCGATGGAACGACGAGACGAACTCGCCGAACTGCTGACTGACCAGGACGTGGAGACGCTGCGCCACCTCGTCAACCGGGGCATGGGCGACAACACGCTGCGGGCTCTGACCTCCGATCTCGCCTATCTCGAAGCGTGGGGACTGGCCGCGACCGGAAAAGCTCTTTCCTGGCCGGCGCCCGAGGCGCTGCTGCTAAAGTTTGTGGCCCATCACCTCTGGGATCCGGAGAAGAGGTCCGCTGACCTAGATCACGGTATGCCTGATGAGGTCGACGACAACCTCCGGCGCCAGGGTTTTCTGAAATCCACCGGTCCGCACGCGCCGGCGACCGTGCGCCGCCGGCTGGCAAATTGGTCGACGCTGACGAAATGGCGCGGGCTCGACGGCGCTTTCGCCTCCCCTGCTCTTAAGTCCGCCATTCGTCTGGCGGTGCGCGCCGCGCCGAGACAGCGTCGTCGCAAAAGTGCCAAGGCGGTCACAGGCGACGTTCTGGCAAAACTGCTCGCGACCTGCGCCACCGACAGTCTGCGCGATGTCAGGGATCACGCCATCCTGATGGTCGCCTTTGGCTCGGGTGGCCGGCGGCGCAGCGAAGTCGCGGGATTGCGCGTCGAACAGCTCTCTGTCGAGGCGCCGATCGAGGTTCCCGACGGCCCTCCCCTCCCCTCGCTCGCCATCCATCTTGGCCGCACCAAGACGACATCCGGCGAGCAGGACGACGTCGTCTATCTCACCGGCCGCCCGGTCGAGGCGCTGAACGCCTGGTTGGCAGCGGCAAAAATCGACAAGGGGAGCGTGTTCCGCGCTATCGGGCGCTGGGGTACTGTCTCGCGCCGGGCGCTGGATCCGCAGTCGGTGAACGCGATCCTGAAGCAGCGGGCGGAAATGGCGGGGTTGGAGAGGGGGGAGTTTTCTGCCCATGGGCTGAGGTCGGGATATCTGACGGAAGCGGCAAATCGCGGGATTCCACTGCTCGAGGCAATGGAGCAGTCCCGCCATCGGTCGGTCCAGCAGGCGTCCAGTTACTACAACAGTGCGACACGACGAAGCGGGCGTGCGGCTCGGATGCTTTGACAGAGTTCACTCAGAACTGTCCGAAACCTTTTTACGCCTCGTTAGACAAGCGCCCCTACGGTCAGCGAACTGGGGGCAACTAAACCACCTGCTCGCCATTTGACGGCAGGCTGAGTGAACTCGGTAACCCGCTCCGCAGTCTGACTGGCGGTCCGGTACGACCCGCGGCGGGGCCGACGGACCTTCGAGTGCGACGGACCGAAACCGTGCACCTTCGAGACGAAGGAAGATAGCCTCAGCGCAGGAATTCAGGTGACCGACGTCATTTTATGGCTCTACAGCCAGTCGAAAAAGGGCAAGACTCTTCCCCCAGGGTGTCGGGCGATCATGGCCTATGTGTTCATCAACGGCTGGGAGAGCGACTTCAGTTTCTCAGGCGTCGACGGCAACGCCAGGCAGGTGCTGGGCCCGACTCTCCAGGCAGCTATGCCGCCGGAGGCCATGGCGACCGCTCAGGGTTTTGCTCAGGCAATATGAAGACGATCGGCTGCGTTCGATCGAACAGTATGAGATCGATGGGTTGCCACCCTTCATGCGGCCGCACGCCTGGCTCACCGCCCGCCATCCGGGTCAAGCCAAGACGAATGATCTCGTTCGGATCCAACCGCCACCTCAACACCGGAACTCTCCCGGGCATCCCCTCTGCAAGAGCCGTCGCCTACCTGCCTTGACGCTGCCACCGCAGGCTACCGCTGAATCCAGCGTTTGTTATCGACAGTCAGGCCTCATGTCGTCAAAGCTCCGCCTGCAGCTTCGACTGCCTCTGGCGTGTCCACGTCAAGGTGCGCGCCCTCCCCGATATCGACGTCGACGATCTGCAATCCGGATTGTTGGATGAGGTCGCGGGCACCGACATCGCCCTTCAGCCTGAGAACGTCGCCCTGCAATGCCCTTGGCAAGATCACAGGATTGCCCCGTTGGCCGTTTCCAGTGGCGCGGATGATCGCGCGGCCGCCTGCCGTCTGAAAGGCTTCGATCAGCCGGTTCAAGTCCACTGTCGTGACGGCCGGCATGTCTGCCGGCAAGATCATCGCGCCACAGGCATGGCGAACGATCTCGCACGATATGCCCTTTATCAACGATGTCGCCAGTCCCTGGCTGTAATCCGGGTTGAACACAGTGGTGACGTCTAATCCAAAGAGTGCCTGCTCGATCTCCCTGGAACGATGGCCTATCACAATCGCAACCGATGAGGCAGAACTTGCTGTCGCGATACCAGCGACACGTCGCACAAGCGGCACTCCCTCGAACCGTGCCAGGAGTTTATGTTTCCCGCCCATGCGGCTTGCCTTGCCGGCAGCCAGGATGACGATCGAATCCCAGGGATAAGGGTGTGTAGAATTGACCATCCCTCCCTTCTCCTTTTCTGGCTCGTGGTGCTTCGCTATAAGTGCGCCGCGACGAGAACACTGTCCACCTCCCCTGCCCCGAAATCCGCCTCGCCGTGCGGGCAGTTCCGCGGACCCGGAGGCGGAAGAGCGCCAAGGCGGTCACCAGCGACGTGCTGGCAACGCTGTTGGCGGCCTGCATCACCGGCAGGCTGCGCGACTGCGGGACCGGGCGATCCTGATGGTCGCCTCCGCCTCCGGCGGCCGAAGGCGCAGCGAGGTCGCCGGACCGCGCCGCGAGCAGTTGACCGTCGAGCCGCCCATTCCGCTCGAAGGCGGGAGCCCCTCCCTCCCTCGCCATGCATCTCGGCCGCACCAAGACGACTTCAGGCAAGCAAGATGATGTCGTCTATCTCACCGGCATGGCCACAGCAGGAATGCCGTCACTGCTTCGCGGATCTCGGCGGTTCAGAAGACGGCGTTCGCAGCATCATCGAGATAGCCTTCGAACTCCATGAGGCTGTACATGCTCTACGTCGCGTGTTCCCGGTCCCGTCGACTGAGTCGCGAAGACTGGGCGCGCAAATGTGCCAAATTATCAACGTCGATGTGCTGGACGTCACTTCCTCTGGCACGGTGTGCAAAGAATCCAGTTGATGGATTCGAGCCGCTTTGTTCGCGTGGCGGCCCTAACCCGCTGTTTGTAAACGACATACCTGGGGCGCGGTGTGCTTTCCATATGAGCGCGTTAAGGTTTTGTTAACCCTAAATAGCTTGCCAGTCTCTTAGAATCGATGCTTATTGCTAGCAGCGGAGTGATTAGGATTTTCCGCTCAGAAGCGCTATTTCAAGAAATCAGGTCCGGGGATGCCCAAAATCGCTGCAAAATTACCGCCAAAAGATGAAGACCTGATGGGCTTGATTGAGCGCCATTCTCGTTCCTTGTCGGCGCAACTGCAAGAGCATCAGCTCGCGACGTTTCCTCCCACGGCGGAAAAAGGCATTCGCACGTTTCAGCCGGCGGAAGCAGCAAAACTTGTCGGAGTGAAAGAAGTATATCTCCGTCAGCTCGCAAACGAGCTCGAGGGACTTGAGGTCAGCACCAGTCCGACCGGCCGCCGGTCATATTCCGTCGAGGACATGCACAAGATCCGGAAGCATCTCGACCAGGTGGGTCGCGGAAATCGCCGCTATCTCCCCCATCGCCGTGAGAACGAAGCGCTCCAGATCATCTCCGTGATGAATTTTAAAGGCGGGTCCGGCAAGACGACGACCGCTGCTCACCTCGCCCAGTATCTCGCCCTTCGGGGCTACCGCGTCCTTGCCATCGATCTCGACCCCCAGGCGAGCCTATCCACGCTCTTCGGTAACCAACCAGAGACCGATGTTGGTGCAAACGAGACGCTATACGGTGCCATACGCTACGACGAGGCCCGTCCGATGGCCGAGATCGTGCGCGCCACCTATATCCCGGACCTTCATTTAATCCCCGGGAACCTCGAACTGATGGAGTTCGAACACGACACGCCGCGGGCGCTGATGAAGCGGAAGATAGGCGATACAATGTTCTTCCATCGCATCAGCGAGGTGCTTGAACAGGTCGCTCCCAATTACGATGTCGTGGTGATCGATTGCCCGCCACAGCTTGGCTACCTCACCCTGTCTGCGTTAACCGCCGCAACCTCTGTTTTGATCACTGTGCACCCCCAGATGCTGGACGTGCTGTCGATGAACCAATTCCTGTCGATGACATCGGACCTGCTGCGGGAGATCTCATCTCACGGCGCGCGCTTCGATTACAACTGGATGCGCTATCTCGTGACGCGTTTCGAGCCCAGTGACGGGCCACAGAACCAGATGGTCGGCTACCTAAGGGCTATTTTCGGGGAGAATGTCCTGAATTTCCCGATGCTGAAGACGACAGCTGTTTCGGACGCAGGATTGACCAACCAGACACTTTTCGAAGTGGAAAGAGGTCAATTTACTCGCGCCACCTACGACCGCGCGTTGGAGGCGATGAACAACGTCAACGACGAGATCGAATCGCTGATCAAGAAGGCATGGGGAAGAAAGCCATGAGCAGGAAGGATATACTCCGCGCCCCGAGGGCAACAGGTGCGGTTACGGCGCCAGTCGAGCGACCGGTCAAAAGCCGGAGTATTCTCCCACTCCTTGGCACCGCTCCAGCGGAACCAGCGCCTGCGTCGTCGCGGCTCACTGCCCAGGTTGGCGGTGCCTTCGCAGAAGGCAAGGCTCGCTTCGAACGCGCCGAAGAAATCGAAAAACGTCTTGCGGAAGGCCAGGCGGTCGTCGAGCTCGATACCGATAGCATTGATCCGTCCTTCGCTCAGGACCGTATGCCCGGCGATATCTCCGGCCTCGTTGAGGCGATCCGCGAGCACGGCCAACAGATCCCGATCCTCGTTCGCCCTCACCCGGAGACGCCGGGGCGGTATCAGGTTGCCTTCGGCCATCGGCGTTTGCGTGCCGTTAGGGAACTGAGCCGTGCCGTCAAGGCGGTTGTCAAAGACCTCACCGACGAGCAACTCGTCATTGCTCAGGGACAGGAAAACAATGAACGCCAGGACCTCACATTCATCGAAAAGGCGCGCTTCGCCTCTCGGCTAAACGAGCAGTTTTCGCGAGATGTCGTGATGGCCGCATTGTCCGTCTACAAAAGCGACTTGTCGAACATGCTGTCGGTCGTGACGCGCATTCCCGCGGAAGTTATCGACGCGGTCGGCTCGGCGCCCGGGGTCGGGTTGAAAAGCTGGGTAAGTCTCGCCGATCTTCTGGCGCGCGACAGTGTTCTTGAACAGGCCTCGACATTCTTGCAATCAGCGGAGGCGAAAGCCCTTCCCTCCCCCGACCGGTTTAAGTTGCTTGTCGCGCGCCTTAAGCCCGAGCCGGTAAAGCGTGGACTTCCAGAGCTTTTGACGACGCCCACGGGCGTGCGTCTGGCGCAGGTGACGAAGAGCAAAACCAAGTTAGACCTCTCGATCGATCGACGCGAGATGCCTGATTTCGCGGCCTTCGTCCTCGAACGACTGCCGGCGCTTTTCGAGGAGCATCGCTCCAACAGCGACGCTCTAGAACAAATGAATAACGGAGATTAAGCGGAAAAAGAAAAAGGCCCCCAAAACGTCGCCGTCGTGGAAACCTCTTTCAGATCTAAGCAGCCTGAGAATCGCACTTCCACGAATATTCGTCAAGAGTCTTTGGCACCGATTTGGTGAGCCGATTTCTTTTGCCTTCTGAAAGGTGAAAGACGATGCAGACTGGAAGTGTGACGACGCCCTTTGGGCGGCGGCCTATGACGCTCGCCCTTGTGAAGCGGCAGGTTGCGACAAACGAGATCAAGGCCGGCAAATCGGTCGAGAAGTGGAAGGTTTTCCGGGACGCTTCCGAAGCCCGGGAAGAGCTTGGTCTGCAGTCCAACAGCCTCGCTGTTCTTGACGCGCTACTGAGTTTTTACCCCGAAAACGAATTGCGCCATGATGCACAATTGGTCGTGTTTCCTTCAAACGCTCAATTGATTCTTCGCGCCCACGGCATGGCCGGGGCGACGCTTCGGCGCCATCTTGCATTGCTCGTAGACTGCGGATTGATCGTCCGGAAAGACAGCGCCAACGGCAAACGTTATGCCCGGAAGAACGGCGCTGGCGAGATCGAGAACGCGTTCGGCTTCGACCTGTCGCCAATCCTTGCCAGATCGGAAGAGTTGGCCCTCGCCGCGCAGAAAGTCGTTGCGGCCCGTTCGGCCTTCAGGAAAGCCAAGGAGAATCTGACCATTTGCCGCCGGGACGTTCGAAAGCTTATTTCGGCGGCCATGGAGGAGGGCGCGGACGGCAACTGGGCAGCTGTTGAAGCAATGTACGTAGAGCTGGTCGGCCGCATTCCGCGCTCTCCAACCATGGCAGATGTGGCAGCTATTCTCGATGAGATGGAACTCCTCCGCGAGGAGGTCCTCAATCAATTGGATAATCAGTCGAATTCGAATTTTAATAGCACCAATGATGCTCACATTGAGCGGCACATACAGAATTCAAATCCCGAATCCTTCCATGAACTTGAACCTAGCTCTGAAAAAGAGCAGGGCGCAAAGCCGAGCAAGTCCGGCAGGACGGGTGTTGAGCCACTAAAAGCCTTCCCGCTGGGTATTGTGCTGAAGGCCTGCCAGCAGATGGCCGACTACGGGCCGAGCGGAGCAGTGCGAAGCTGGCGAGACCTCATGTCGGCCGCCGTGGTGGTTAGATCAATGCTGGGGATCAGCCCGTCCGCCTATCAAGACGCCTGCGAGGTCATGGGGCCGGAAAACGCAGCGGTCGCGGTTGGTTGTATTCTGGAGCGCGCAAATTTGATCAATTCGCCAGGCGGATATCTGCGGGACCTGACACGGCGAGCGGAGCGGGATGAGTTTTCTCTCGGGCCCGTTATCATGGCATTACTTCGCAACAACGGCGAGAAGGCCCTGCAAGCGGTGTAATTCGTGTTAGTCGCGACTAACCGACGTAAGGGTCTGAAAACGTGGGGACGTTAGCTGATGGTGCTCGCGGTTCCACGACTTGGGAAGACATGCCGTCTGTCTCTGCAGGGCGGGTCTTGTCCCGTATCGCGCGTGCGGGCAATTTCAGCCGGCGCATGAGGGCAAGGGCGCCTCTTCTCCTAAAACTCTCTGTTCTGGGTTCGAGAGGATAAGATGGTGCGGTGATCGGCTGTTAGTTGCGACTAACCACGTCAAGATACTGAAAATTCGGGTTTTTGGAGCCAGACCTTGGGCTTCCGGATGGTTCTAACCCAATAGACGCCGCCGAAGCCCCGGCAGGCGGCGCTTCGGACGTAACCACCAACTCTGTTCACGGTTAACGAAGACAGAGACGGCTTTTAATTCCCAAAAGCGATTTCCAGGGTTGGGCGCGCGGCATCGGATGTGGTGCGAGCTGTGTGTGGCTCCCGCGGGCAAAGCGTCGTCCGACTGCTACGAAAGAGCATGTTGGGTGGCTCGTTTTGGATGCCAGCGGCTTGTCGCCAGTGATAAAGACGAATGCGTTCTAGAGGTAAGCTAGAGCAGCACCTGTCGACGAGAACGGCTAGCGTGCTGCGGGCTCATCGACCAAACAGCCAACCGAGCAGACCGCTGCGCTTCGGAGTGGGCCGTTGATCTGAGCGGCTCTCGACATAGGTGTTCGAGTTGAGTTCGCCGAACAGCAAATCCATGCGCTCGACATCCTCCCGCTCGTTGTCGGCGTCGATCCGGGCTTGAGATCGGCAGAAAGCATATCCGCATGCAGTACGGCCGCCGAACGATGCGCCGACGGCTCGCCCCACAGCTCCCGCACCCATTTTCCATCGGTGGCTACAAGGAGAAGGAGTTTGTCGAAACCGATGCGGTCATACGAGAGGTCGAGAGCGGCGACGCGGGCATATGGAACACGCTGGATGATGCAGTATCCGGCATAGCTCACCATCGCCGCAAGATGGTGTAGCTCTCTGACTACATCCTCGTATCCCACCTGCTCCTTGCGCGCCGTCGGGATCTTCATACGAAAGAGCGATCGCCATCTCGCGCCATGCTGCGGGCAGGGGCAGGTGGCGACGAGCCATGGCATAACGCTTGATCGGGATCGTGTTTGATACGGTCGAGTGCGTGCGACCAGAACTGGCCGTTCTCGGGCGCCGGGCCGGGAGCCTGCTTTATGGTGGTGCCGTCAGGTTCTTCCCGGGTCGAGAAATCCCATATGGCACGGTCGAGTGCGCGAGCCTCTTCCTTGGTTGTCGTATCGACCCACAGGACCTGTGCTGTCTCACCAAGTTCGCCTGAATGGGATCGCCCTCCGTCGAGATTATGTTGGTTCCGGAGGGCTCCGCGCAACGTGATTATGATCGCATCATCGGCGCTCAGCGCGCCAGATGCTGGGCTTCTTCCCACGGCACTCATCCAGACATGCGTCTGTTCCTTCGTCAGCAGCAGGACAGGCATCGCCTTGAAGTGCACGGGCTTCACGATTTCGTTCCGGTTCGTCCTCAGGAAACCGTAAAGTCATGTCATCAGTCATCAGTCATTAGTCGTCAGCACCTTCCGCACGCTCGTTCATTGCGGCACGTAAGAACGTTAGTTCCTTGCTTTGTCTCGGGCAACCAAGCGTTGGGCAGTTTCCCGGCTCGTGGCTGGCTGGATCGGGTTCAGCGAAAGTGGTAACGATGCATCTGTGCTCGATCCCGAGCCATTGCCTCCGGTGCTTGATATTGAGCTTCCGGACGTTCGTCACGCCGCGATCAGGTTCCATCCGCACGAGTTCGTCCATGTCGAAAGGCTTCCCCTTCGCAGCGAGCTTCGCGGCCCGGCTCGCCGCAGCTTCTTCTTGCACCCGCGTCGGAGAGGGGAGGCCCCACTGTGCATGGACGAGCTGCTTGCGGCCTACCGCATTGTTGCGGATGATCGGACCTATCTGTCCGGGGTTCATTTGATACCTGGGCATAAGGTTGATCATGCTTTCGGCATCGATCGCCCATTTCCGGACCCAATCAATGTCGTGCATGCGTAAAGATTACACAATCCAGCCGCCTCCCAGCGGTTGGGATGCACAACCTAGCTGACCAGCATAAAGCTGCCAACACCGCGGTCTGGAAAGCGCCGCCAATGACCGCTCCCATCTCATACTTATAGGAATTCAGCGAGGTTATCATGCCAGAACCTGCCAGTCGCGCGGGCGAAAGTTCTCTTGTCGAGATCCTGCCCCCGGTGACGCTCTCCTGCCGCGGAATCACCCTCTGCGACTGCTGCCATCAACGTAGGAGCAGGGAAGAGTTCGGCGAGGATGCATTCGGCATTTGCGCAGAGTGCATCGGTTCCGATGTGGGTGTTTTGGATATCGTGGCTGGATTTGATGACGACTGGCGAGATGCCTAGCTGATGGCTGCATTCGGCCCCAAGCGGCGGAACCGCGTGCCACACCGATCACCATCTGCATCCATCAGACGATCGCATCCGAGTGCCGACATGCGCCGAAGCCGGGCGAACGTGATGCTGGCTCCGAGCTTCTTGATGAGCTCGGCCCGGACGTAGCTGCCGGCGCGGCCGCATGCCCGGCACTCGACCTCGATGGTGGGAGCCCGTACATGACGGAGCGTGGACGACAGATCTAGTGGCTTCTTCGGCTTCGCTGACAATCTCTTTTCCTTGGCATAGCGGACGCGGCAATAGATTGTTGCGAGTTTGAAGGCAATCCGCCGGCATCCACAAACTTTTTACAAAAACGCCGGTGACTTGCCGGCTGGGCCTACGTCCCTGATTCAACGAAACTTTCTCTCTCACCACTGACATGACGAGACGATATTCCTATTCTTGCGTATCGTCTTGACCCTGATTTCGGAAAGGAACAGAAAGGGAACGATTACAATTAAACGGTATGATGTCGTCCTTAACGAGATCTGAGGGAGCGGCTTTCGGCCTCGAGTGCCTTTGCGCTAGGCAACAAGTAGATGGCTCCGCATAGGGAAGATCATCATTTGGCGTAGGCCAGCCATGCAAGCTTGCGACTGCTCATTTCGTGCGCGCTCTGCTAAATAATTACGCAGAACGAAACGGGGTTTGCGATGAAAACGAGCGATAAGATTATCGACTTCTTCCAAATGCGTAAGGCCTATCGCCAGCTATCTCAGCTCAGCGACGCCTCTCTGAAGGATATCGGTTTGTCGCGTGGCGACATCCGCCGTGCAGTGTACGGGCGTTGATCCGAACCACCTGTTCGGGCAACACGTTAAAGAAAAGCCACGGGATTCCGTGGCATTCTTGTTTCCGGATTATGGTTTCGAGCCGGCATCTCTTATGCCGCCGATCATCGGTAAGCTCGGACTAATCTGAGCAATCGCTTGTAGCTCTGAAGTAGGGCCCGGGCGAAATCGGCGCAGCGGTACGCGACGTGAAGTTGCCGAGGCATCTTCCTTCAACCGGCCTCCAGCGCCCGAGCGGGTTCGAGGAAGTGCCCGAACTTCTCTCGCTTTGCGGTGAGATAGGCGACATTGTTCGCCTGCGTTGCGGCAATCAGCCCGCGGCGTGCCTTTACGACAATGCCGCTCGCCTCCATGGCGGCAACTTTATCCGGGTTGTTCGTTAGAAGTACGACCTCGCTGACGCCTAGTTGCGTCAGAAGTGACGCTGCAGCGGTGTAGTCGCGCGCATCTGCCGGAAGGCCAAGCGCCTTGTTTGCTTGAACAGTATCCAAGCCCGAGTCTTGAAGACCGTATGCTTCGATCTTCCGGCCAAGTCCGATCCCTCGACCCTCGTGCCCACGCATGTAGATGAGGCAGCCAGCGCCCTCGCCACCAATGATCGAAAGAGCCATCTCAAGCTGGTCCCCACAGTCACACCGGAGCGAGCCGAACGCTTCCCCCGTAAGGCATTCAGAGTGGATACGGACAGGAAATGGCCCGCGAGACGGGTCCCCCATCACGAGAGCCACGTGTTCAACACCCGCCACCGCGTCCGTGAAAGTGATTGCCTCGAACCTACCATGCGGGGTGGGCATTTCAGACTTGGCAGTGATCTCGACGACATTTTCGGCGTGTCGGCGGTATTCGATAAGAGCCTCGATCGTAACCAGATGCAGTCCATGGGCCTCTGCAAAGATCTCGAGCTCCGGCACGCGCGCCATCGTCCCGTCGTCCTTGGCAATTTCGCAGATCACGCCGCAAGGCGTGCGGCCAGCGAGCCTGCACAGATCAACGGCCGCTTCGGTGTGACCCGGTCGACCTAGCACCCCTTTCGGGTTCGCACGCAAAGGGAAGATGTGGCCCGGGCGAGCGAAATCATCTGGCTTGGACGTGGGATCGACAAGAGCTCTGATTGTCCTGGCACGGTCCGCCGCCGATATGCCTGTCGATATTCCTTCCATCAGGTCGACTGAGACCGTGAATGCAGTCTTCATGGATTCCGAGTTGTTTCGGACCATGAGTGGCATTTCCAGTTCGTCTAGCCGTTCGCCGGGAAGTGACACGCAAACCAGACCACGAGCATGGTTCATCATGAAAGCTATAGCGGCTGGATCCACTGCGTCTCCCGCGATGACCAGGTCACCTTCGTTTTCTCGCGACTCGTCGTCCACGACAATGATCATCTCACCGCGTGCCACTGCTGCGATCGCATCTTCGATGGTTGAAAAAGCCATTGTAGCCTCCTTATTCGGCTGTAGCGTTTTCGGCTTCCTGAGCAGTCAGGCTCACGAAGCCCTTGCGATGCCAGAGAAGGCATCGGTCGGCGTTGCTGTTAGGAAGAAGAATGTCATGGATCAGCGCAACGATGATCGTGTGGCTGAAGCCGTCATGGGTCTGTGCGATACGGCAGTCAAACGCGACGGACGCATCCGCTAGAAGCGGAGCTCCAGTCTCCTGCATGCACCAGAGGGCTCCCTCGAAACGGTCGGGTCCCTTCGCTCGCGCGAAATGGTTTGCAAAGGCCATCTGGGTATCCGCCAGGACCGAGACTCCGAGAAAGCCCTGGCGAAGTATTGTGTCGTGAGCCGACGCGGTCTTGTTGACGCAGACGATAAGAGACGGTGGCTCCGCGGACAGGCTGCAGACCGCGGTCGCCATCAACCCGGAGGGGATGCCGTTCTCAATCGTGGTGATGGCGGTGACTGGTCCCGCAAACCGCTGCATGGCCTCGCGGAAATCGTCTGCTCTGATCATGACTGGCTCCTCCGTCTTACAGGGTATCGTGGGTCACGAAGCGGGTGTTGAGATAGGCGTCCAGCGCTTCACTGCCGCCTTCGTAACCATAACCGGAGTCCTTTACGCCGCCGTAGGGCGTTTCCGGCAAGCCGAGCCCGATATGGTTGATCGTCACCATGCCAGCCTGGATGCCGTGTGCCAGGCGGCGTGCAGTGGTCGCGCTGGTGGTCCAGACGTAGGATCCCAGGCCGAAGGGGAGGCGATTTGCTTCCACGAGGGCCTCGTCAATGTCGGCGAAAGAACGAACGAGCGCGATCGGACCAAAAGGTTCCTCGTTCATCGCGCGCATGTCCGTGTTGACCCCAGTGAGGACTGTCGGCGCGAAGAAAAAGCCTTGGTTTCCGATGCGCTCGCCCCCAGTCTCCAATTTTGCACCCTTCGATACCGCGTCTTCAATGAGTGCCTCGACAGCAACTCGCCTGCGTTCGTTGATCAGCGGACCCATCTGGGACCCGTCACCGAGTCCGTCGGCCACCTTCAGTGCATTGGCTTTTGCCACGAAGGATTCGACGAACTGGTCGTGGACCTTCGATTGGATGAGGAACCGGGTCGGGGAAATGCAGACCTGTCCGGCGTTGCGGAACTTTGAGCCGGTAAGGGCGGTGGTGGCAGCCTCGATATTGGCATCATCCGCAATGATGACGGGGGCGTGCCCGCCGAGTTCCATGGTAACCCGCTTCATGTGAAGCCCTGCCAGCGAGGCGAGATGTTTGCCGACGCCGACCGACCCGGTGAACGATACTTTCCGTATTGCCGGATGGGGGACAAGGAACTCTGAGATTTCAGAGGGCGTCCCGAAGACAAGATTGACGACGCCCGCCGGAATTCCGGCCTCGTCGAGGCAACGGAAGAGCGCGGCGGGTGCGGCGGGTGCTTCCTCGGGTCCCTTGATGATGATCGAGCACCCCGCGGAGATGGCTGGGCCGAGCTTTCGGACGATCTGGCTCACCGGGAAGTTCCACGGGGTGAAGCCGACGGCGGGCCCCACAGGTTCCTTCAATGCGAACTGTTGGACGCTGATCGAGCGGGAGGGGATTGCGCGTCCGTAGGCGCGGCGGCCTTCCTCGGCAAACCAGTCGAGCAGGTCCGCGCAGGAATTCACTTCGAGGCGGGATTCCGCCAATGGCTTTCCTTCGTCGGTGGTGAGCAGGTGGGCAATGTCTTCAAGGCGATCACGGAGCAGTGACGCTGCCTTCCGGATGATCTTGTACCGCTCGAACGCGGACGTGGCGCTCCACACTTTGAAGCCTTCCACCACAGCCTCGACTACCTTTTCCAGGTCAGCGCGAGAAGCGTGCGCGACAGTGCCGATAACGTCTCCGTTGGAGGGGTTGACGATATCGAGGGTCCTGCCATCGCTCGCGCTGCACCATTCACCACCGATGAATAGCTGTGTGTCCGTGTACGCCATGCAAATCTCCTTCATTTCCCGCATTTTTGAGGTTGGAAAGGGAGCTGCAACTGACGTGCCAGACGGACATATGTTTGATTTTAAAAGGCTATTGAGGCTTTCGTCGTTTTTCTTGGCGCCAGTCTCAGATCAGTCTCAGAAATGAGACTTCGAGAGACTGATGACAGTTCCTTGACAGCCGTCAGTTTTGCCCGGTTAATTGGCTTCCGCACAAGGAGCCTTGTTTAAATGCTTGATACGGACGACCACTTCCGTCTTATCGAAAAGGCCGTGCTTTCCGGTGCGGATCGATCTGACGCCTCATGGCGAACGGAATCATGGGCGCGCTGTCTGCAGGACTACAAGCTCGATCCATTTCGGCCGACTTTGATCGATCTGTCGTCCAAGGAGATGAGAACGGAGCGCGAGTTTTTCGACAACGACATAGCATTGGCTACCAGCGAGCTGGAGACCACCTTGACGATGATTGAGGGCGGTGGTTACAGCGCGCATATCGCCAATCGAAATGGCGTCATCATCTCCGAGCGGCGGAGCCGGGATTCTACGTTCTACTGCGGCAGCGACAGGATCGGTGCTGTGTGGACCGAGGAGGTAGGCGGCACGAATGGTATCGGTACTGCCCTAAAGAACCTGGCCCCCACCGCGGTATATCTGACTGACCATTTTTATGCAGATCTGACGGGCCAGGCGTGCGCTGCGGCGCCTTTTTTTGGACCCGATGGGCAAGTGCTGGGAGTAATCAACCTTTCCACGCGAAACCCTGGCCTTCCCCAACTCGCCCACCGCGTAGTCTTTGGAATTGCGCAGATCACGGCGGATAGGCTTGAAACGGCCTATTTTAGAAACTTCTATCGCAAGTTCTATACCCTCTCGGTCAACGCCGACCAGCGGTCGCCGACCATCTTTGCGATCGATGGCGATTTCCGGATCGTCGGTGCAACCAAGAATGCCAGGAATCTCTTCAAGGTCGACGATTCCGCAATCGGATCCAGGTCCATCTGGGCAATTTTTGAGAAGATCCGAGGAAACCCGACGATCGACTATCTCTGCGAGGCCTTGCGGGAGTTGCGCCCACTAGGGAGCAGTAAAATTGTCGACGTTTCTCTGAAACGCCCGATTTCAGCGCCTCAGGCACAAACTTCGGTGTCAATTTCCAAGTCGGTTAAAGCAAAGACGGTTCGCAAGATCACAACCCTTGCCGAATGCGCCGGCGACGACGTGGCAATGAAGCGTAATATTGATATCTTGAAGCGTGTCTTCGGGTGTGGGTTGCACGTTCTTCTCCTGGGCGAGACAGGTGTAGGCAAAGATACGCTCACACGCGCGCTTCACTATGAGAGCGTGCGTGCCGTCGGGCCATTTGTGGCATTCAACTGCTCGGCTGTTCCGGACACACTCATCGACAGCGAACTCTTTGGCTACAGCGGTGGTGCATTCACTGGCGCCAGCAAAGAGGGGAATGCGGGCCGTATCGTTGAAGCGGACAAGGGCACGCTTTTCCTCGATGAAGTCGGGGATATGCCGCTGCAATTGCAGACGAGGCTGCTGCGCTTCCTGGAAACGCAGGAAGTAATGCCGCTGGGTTCCGGTAAAGTGCGGACCGTGGATGTCCAAGTCGTGGCTGCCACTCACCAGAACCTCCACGAAAAGGTCGCGGCGGGCACATTCCGCCAGGATCTTTTCTACCGTCTCGCTGGGACAATCGTTAATCTGCCAGCTCTACGGGAACGCACCGATCTTATAACAATCATCCATAATCTGCTCGAGCAGATCTCGGACGAAGGGCCCGTTACCGTTGATGATACGGCAATGTCACAACTTCTCGCGCACCCGTGGCCGGGTAACATTCGCGAACTCCGAAATGTCCTGACACGCGCAGCTCGTCTTGCAGAGAACGGGAGAATTCGGTCCGATGATCTTATGCTGACGCCTGTGCCTGTGCGCACAGAAACATCTTCGCCCAAATCAATCCAGCGGTCGGTGTCCGAAGCTCCACCATCTTCCACCCGCGCTCCTATCCGCCTCCCTGGTGAAGAGCCAAACAGAAGTTCGGTTTCGTCGAAGACCGCTGCCAGTAATGCGGAGCGCGAAGCTATTCTCTCCGCGATGGATAGTCATGGAAGGGATGCTGTCGCTTGCGCTGATGCTCTAGGGATCAGTAGGGCGACCCTGTATCGCAAATTGAAGCAGTACAATCTGTCACTTAGGTGATTTCGCTCCGGCTAGAGCGATCTGATGTGCGAGCAGTCCGCGCCACTCGCACAGCATCCTCGAGCTACGGCTAGACCGCAGGTTGTCCCTTTGAGGTCGATCGTGGTTGCGTCCCAAAACCGAGGATTTTTAACGCCGGTTTCCCGGATGATACCATCGAACGATCACGATATCGCCGCTCGCAAAGGACATCGCCTCCGTGTCCAGTATTTCGCCTCGAGATTACTTTCGACATTCCTCAGCCCTCCTCGACGCGGAGATCACATGCGAACCTCCCAAGGCGTAGGGTGAATGTCAGTAAGATCATATCTCAATCTGATGTTGTAGTATGTCATCCACCTCCGGCGCCACCTTGAGAAGATCTCAAGATTGCCCGATACCGCATTTGGCTGTTCCTGAGGTGGGTTTGCATAGCCGCCTGCGCGTTCTGCTCGTTGCCCGCCTGGATGGCATCCAGGATGGCTTCATGCTCCTCGATGATGCGTTCGACATCGGCGTCAGCCAGACCCTGTTCGAAGCTGCCGGAGATCGCCTTGCGGGGTATCAACGCCACTCCCACCATTTCAAGAAATTCGACAAACCGCGGATTGTTTGCCGCCCGGGCGATAGCGAGGTGGAAGTTGAAGTCGGACGCTGCGGTAGGTTCCCCGCGTCGGGCGTGAAGGCTGAACTCGGACAAGGCTTCAATGATCTCGGCCTCCTGTGCGGGAGAATGGCGCAATGCGGCCAGCGCCGAGGCTTCAGTCTCTACTCCCGTGCGTAGTTCAAGCATCTCTATGAGTGACGAGACCTTGGCCGCATCGACCCCCTTGAATGAGCGCATGTCCTTGGTCGTCGGGGCAAGCACGAACACTCCAGCCCCTTGGCGGGATTCCAGAAGGCCATCGGAACGAAGCGATGCGACCGACTCGCGGATAACCGTTCGACTGACCCCAAACTCTTCAGTCAGCTTCGTCTCAGAAGGCAGTTTGTCACCAGGCTTGTAACGCCCGTCCCTAATCTGTCGCCTGAGGGCTTCCACCACTTTCGTGGTGAGTCTCATTCCGTCGTGGATGGCAGAGTCCGTTGCTGGTTCTGTCATGAGGATCTCCATTTGCCGTGGGCGATACATACTACGACTTCATCACGAAGCGTTTGAAATCAAAGCCGGCAAGGAACGGAGCCGTCGGCGTCACGTGAAATATGATCTCTCTGTGAAAGTTAAGCAAGTGATATTATCACTGGTTGACATTGATCAGTTCGCGGGTATGGTGAGGGCATATCAACTTGGAGACAATCATGGACCCGCAGCAACTCAAGGCCGCGCTCGGCTCAGGCCTTCTCTCGTTCCCGGTCACCCACTTCGACAAGGACGGGGTGTTTGCCCCTGAAAGCTACAAGGCGCACGTAGAGTGGCTCGCGAGCTACAAGGCGCCCGTTTTGTTCGCGGCGGGAGGGACGGGCGAGTTCTTCTCGCTCAAGCCTGGCGAAATCCCGACGATCGTTGCTGCCGCCAAGGAAGCGGCCGGCGAAACGGCGATCGTGTCTGGCTGCGGTTACGGCACGGATATCGCTGTAGACATCGCACGCAGCGTCGAAAAGGCCGGGGCGGATGGGATCCTGCTTCTGCCGCACTATCTAATCGATGCGCCGCAGGAAGGGCTCTACGCCCACGTGAAGAAGGTGTGCCAGTCCGTCGGCTTCGGCGTCATGGTCTACAATCGGGACAACTCGGTTCTACAGGCCGACACGCTTGCGCGGTTGTGCGAGGAGTGCCCGAACCTGATCGGCTTCAAGGACGGTACCGGCGACATCGGCCTCGTACGCCAGGTCACAGCCACCGTCGGCGATCGCCTGATGTATCTTGGCGGAATGCCGACTGCCGAGCTGTTCGCCGAGGCGTATCTCGGCGCCGGGTTCACCACTTATTCTTCCGCCGTCTTCAACTTCGTCCCTGGGCTTGCCAACGAGTTCTATCGCGCGCTTCGCGCTGGCGAACGCTCTAAGTGCGAACAGATCCTCAAGGACTTCTTCTATCCTTTTATGAAGATCCGCAACCGTGCTAAGGGCTATGCCGTCTCCGCCGTGAAGGCGGGGGTCCGTATCCAAGGCTTCGACGCCGGTGCCGTCCGCGCTCCGCTCACGGACCTGACGTCGCAAGAGATGGGCATGATGGAATCGCTGATCGGGCCTTACCGCCGATAGGAGCATTTGATGAAGATAGTCGCCGTTCGTACTCATCTGCTTGATCATGAGCTCGAAACGGCGTTCGAGAGCGCCGCCACACGCTTCAGTCGGCGCTCTCATGTCCTCGTCGAAATCGAATGCGACGATGGTACGATCGGCTGGGGAGAGTGCCTGGGTCCGGCTGCGGCGAACGCCGCGGTGGTCGCAACATATGCACCGCATCTCATCGGGAAGGATCCGCGTGAGACGGCGAAGCTCTGGGCAGTACTGTACAATCTTCTTCGCGATCAGGGACAGCGCGGCCTCACGGTGACCGCGCTGTCCGGAATCGACATCGCCCTTTGGGACATCAAGGGCAAGCACTACGACGCACCAGTATCCGTCCTGCTCGGTGGCCGTTGGCGCGAAGGCGTTCGCGCTTATGCCACAGGCAGTTTCAAGCGGGACGGCGTCGACCGCGTGTCGGATAACGCCACGGAAATGGCCCAGCGCCGCGCCGAGGGCTTCCATGCTTGCAAGATCAAGATCGGCTTCGGCGTCGAAGAGGATCTGCGCGTCATTCGGGCCGTCCGCGACGCGATCGGAAGCGAGATGCGGCTGATGATCGACGCCAACCACGGCTACACGGTCGCTGAGGCCGTCCGCCTCGGCAAGGCTGCCGCCGAATACGACATCGACTGGTTCGAAGAACCCGTGCTTCCAGAACAGTTGTCGGCCTACTGCGAGGTTAGGTCGCGCCAGCCCATACCGGTTGCCGGCGGCGAGACGTGGTATGGCCGCTGGGGCATGTGGCAGGCGATGAGCGCGGGAGCCGTCGATATCCTGCAGCCTGACATATGCGGCTGCGGGGGGCTTTCGGAAGCCGCGAAGATTGCGGATATGGCCACCTTGAACGGCGTTCGTGTTGTTCCGCACGTATGGGGAACAGGCGTGCAGATCGCCGCCGCTCTTCAGTTCATAGCGGCAATGGTTCCGGACCCGGTCCGAGCGAGTCCCGTAGAGCCGATCATGGAGTTCGATCGTACCCATAATCCGTTCCGGCAGGCGGTGCTGCAACGGCCCATAGAGGCGGTTGACGGCGTCGTTTCCATTCCTGAGGGCCCAGGTCTCGGCATTGAGATCAATCGTGACGCGCTTCAGCGCTTCAAGATGCAAACAGCCTGATCGCGTCGCGCAGACGGCATGCGAAAACGCCCGGATTTGTTGTCCGGGGGGGTTGTTTTTGTGGAGACCTATCGGAGATCTTGAGGAAGGAGGCTCACCGGCACGTTCTGATAGGACACGGGCCTCAGGAAGCGGCGGATGGACATCGTTCCAACCGAGGTCGCGCCAAAGTTCGTCGAGGCCGGATAGGGGCCTCCATGCACCATGGAGTCGCATACCTCCACGCCGGTCGGATAACCATTGCACAGGATTCGACCTGCCCTCCGTTCGGCGATGGCGAGAAGCTCGCCTGCCAGGCCTGCATCCTCCTCATCGAGCTGGATCGTGAACGTCAACTGCCCCTCGAAGGAACGCGCGACATCCAGCAGCTCGTCGAGTCCTTCAGCCTCGACGACCACTCCGGATGGACCGAAGACCTCGGAATGCAGCTTTGGATTCGAGAGCCAGTTTTTCGCCGTCGTTCGGAAGAGAAAGGGCGCGGCGCCACGGTCCGGGCTTGCCTGACCGACTTCCGTGACCACACCTTGGGCTCCTGCGAGCGCCGCCGTTCCGTCACGATACGACTGCGCCATGCCGCCAGTCAGCATGGGAGCCGCCTGGACCTTCGCCAGGGCGCTGGCGGCGACGCTCACCAGGCGGTCGGCATCGGCACCAGCCACCGCGATGGCGACGCCCGGATTGGTGCAGAACTGACCGACTCCGAGCGTCAGTGATGCGGCCCAGCCTAGTCCTATCTCGACCGCGCGGGCGCGTAGCGCCTCCGGCAGCACGAACAGCGGGTTGATGGAGCCAAGTTCGCCGAAGAACGGGATCGGTTCGGGCCGGGCCATGGCAAGGTCGAACAGCGCGCGCCCGCCAACAAGGGAACCAGTGAAGCCGACCGCCTTGATCAGGGGATGCTGGACGAGAGCGTTGCCGACGGCGCGATTGCCACCCTGGATGAGGCTGAAGACGCCGAGAGGAAGATCGCAGCGTCGGATCGCCTTATCGATCGCCTGGGCCACCAGCTCGCCCGTGCCTGGATGGGCGCTATGCCCCTTCACCACGACCGGGCAGCCCGCTGCAAGCGCCGCGGCAGTGTCGCCGCCCGCTGTGGAGAATGCCAGGGGGAAGTTCGATGCGCCGAACACCGCGACCGGACCGATCGGCCGCTGTATCAGGCGAAGGTCGGGACGCGGCAGTGGCATCCTGTCAGGTAGGGCGACGTCGTGCCGCCTGTCCAGGAAGGATCCGTCCTCGATATGGTCGGCGAAAAGGCGGAGCTGTCCGGTTGTGCGCGCCCGCTCTCCTTCGAGGCGGGCCTCGGGCAGCCCGGTTTCGGCGCTTCCGACCTCGGTGATCTCTGCGCCGATCCCGTCGATCTCTTCCGCTATTGCGCGCAGGAAGGCGGCGCGTCGCCCGCGGGGCAGGGCGCTATAAACGGGGAAGGCCGCTTCCGCAGCAACAACCGCTTCGGCTACGAGGGCCGATGATCCCGAGGAGTACGTCCGGTCGTCGCCGGTGATCGTTGAGGACCTAAACGAGCCTTCGCCGTCCTTCCACTGGCCGGCTATGAGGTGCTTACCCGTCAGCATTGTTTTCCTTCCTGGTTTCGTTCAGGGTGTTGGATGCAAGCCGCTCCAGCGACTTCACGATCGCAGAGTGGTCGAGTTGCCACTCGCCGGCCGCCTGGTTGGCGGCGAGGAGCTGACGGCATAGAGAGGTTCCAGGAAGGGGCACGCCGCCATGTGCCGCAGCGGCGAGCGCCAAGTCCAGATCCTTCGCATGGAGCGCGATGCGGAAGCCCGGCTCGAAGTTCCGCGAAATCATCCGTTCGCCGTGGACGTCCAAGACTCGCGAGGCGGCGAACCCCCCCATCAAAGCCTCGCGCACTTTCGCCGGATCGCAGCCGGCGCCGGAGGCGAATACAAGTGCCTCTCCAACCGCCTCGATCGTCAGCGCGACGACAATCTGGTTGGCGATCTTGCAGCTCTGGCCGCTGCCGTTGACTTCGCCGACATGAGTGATGTTCCTTCCGAGGCGCTCAAGGAGCGGTCTCGCCATTTCAAACGCCTCGGCCGGACCGCCGCACATGATCGATAGGGTCGCGGCCTTCGCTCCGACTTCGCCGCCGGAGACCGGGGCGTCGAGGTACTGGCGGCGGGTCATGCGGAAGCGCTCGGCGAAGCCCCGCGTTGCCGAGGGGTCGATGGTGCTCATATCGATCACCAGCCCTCCTTCGCCGAGCCCCTCGGACACGGATCCCGGTCCGAACAGAACGCGCTCCACGTCGTCGGTATTCGGAAGCATCGTGATGATCACGGTGCTAGTTTGCGCAACTTCTTTTGGGGACGCCATCACCTGCAGGCCCTTCTTCAGAAGTTCCGGAGCGGGTGCGGTCCGGTTGACCGAGGAACAGACCACGTGGCCGGCGTCAAGGAGATGGGCTGCCATCGGGGTGCCCATGACCCCCAGGCCAATGAATCCTACATGCATCTTGAAAACCTCGCTGTCACTTCGCGAACATACCGCCCTGCAGGCGGTTCACAATGTCCTCGCGATTCGGATGCGGATCGGCTGCAAAGATCTCGTCCGTGTAGTCGTCGGCGCTGTCCTTCGGATGGTAGCCGAGGTGGGCGGCGAGGCGGTTGTCCCAGAAGGACGCGCGGTTGTTGGAGGCGCCGTAGACGATGGTGTGACCGACGCGCGGTACGGTCAGCGAGCGCTCGACGAGCTGCCACATGTCGTCGAACGAAAGCCAGGTCATTAGGTGTCTGCGCGTGCTGGGCTTGGGTTCCGACGAGCCGATACGCAAGGACACGGTTTCCAGGCCGTGCTTGTCCCAGAAGAGCTGGGCGAGGTTCTCGCCGAACGCCTTGGCAACTCCGTAGTTGGAGTCCGGGCGGGTAGGAACGCTCGCGTCGATCGTCTGCGTCTGGTCGTAGAACCCGATGGCGTGCACCGAACTGGAAAACACGATGCGCTTAACGCCTGCGATGCGGGCGGCTTCGTACAGGCTCTGGAAGCCGATGATGTTTACCCGATGGATTATTTCGTAGTCGGCGTCCTTCGAGATGCCGCCGAAATGCACGATGGCGTCGATGTCGCGGACGAGCTCCTTGGCGGCGTTCAGGTCGCCGAGGTCCGCCTGCACCTGTTCCTCGTTCGGCGCGGCGTCGGTCATCGAAGCAATGTCCGTGGAGCGCAGAAACTTGACCCTAGGGGCGAGGCGCTTGCGTAGCTCGGTTCCGAGCAATCCGGCGGCGCCGGTGAGGAGGATTCGATCGTAGATCATTGGATCACTTTCTTTCAAACGTGGAAAATGTCTTCGCTTGCGCCCCTGAGGGCGCGGGTGAACACTGCTGGGTCGACGTTGCCTCCGGATACGACGACGGCGACCGTCTTGTCCTTGAGTGACTGCGCACGGGCCACCACCGCTGCAAAGGCAGCCGCGCCGCTCGGCTCCGCGACGATATTGAAGCTTTCGAAGAGCAACCGGATGGCCTCAAGGACCCGATCGTCCGAGACGGTCTCGAAAGACGGACGCAGCTCCCGCACCACTTCGAAGGGGAGGGCACCTGGCCGCGGCGACATCAGCCCATCGCAAATCGTGCTACCTCCAGGCTCATAGCCTCTCGGAGCGCCGGCCTCGACTGACTTTGCGAAGTCATCGAAGCCCCGCGGCTCGACGGCCATTACGGCGCAGTCGGGGAAGCGTGTTTTTAGTGCCGCCGCTGTTCCGGCAATCAGTCCCCCGCCGCTAGTCGGAACGGCCAGCAGTTCCGGCTGAATGGACCTTGCCTGCAAGTCCTCAACAATCTCAAGACCAACGGTTCCCTGGCCGGCCACGATGTCAGCATGGTCGAACGGGGGCACTAAGGTCGCGCCACGCGCCACCAGTTGTTCCACCCGTGCCTGCCGGCTCTTAAAGAAGTCGCCGATGAGCTCGACCGTGGCACCCAGTGCCTTGGCACCCTCGACTTTCCGGGCGGGAGCGGACGCTGGCATGATCACCGTCGCCGCAGACCCGCAGACCATCGCTGCATAGGCGAGTCCTTGAGCGTGGTTTCCAGACGAGTAGCCGGCAAAGCTGCTGGTGGGTCCCGCGTCTCGGCGCAACAAAAAGTTCAGCGCCCCGCGCGCTTTGAAGGAGCCAGTCTTCTGAAGGTTCTCGGGCTTGATGAGCAGCCGCAGGCCGAGCTTCGAGTTCAGCCAAGCGCTTTCGAGAAGCGGTGTCCGGACTATGTACTTGCCGATGCGGCCAGCCGCCGCCTCGATATCATGATGGAGTCGCGAGAAATCCTGCATGGCAATGGCCCTTACAGGAAGCGAGCCAAATTGAATGCGGAAAGGTCGATCTTGCTCTCGCCGTCATGGATCACTTCGGCGACCGCCTCGCCAATGCCCAGCGAATGCTTGAAGCCGTGCCCAGAACAAGCAGATACGACGATCACGCGATCCATCTTGGGATGGTTGTCGATAATGAAGCCGTTGTCGGGCGTGTTCGTGTAGAAGCAGGTCGCGTTGTTCACGACGTCGGGCTTCACACCGACCATGTTGGGGCCGACGTGCTTGTTGTAGAAGTCTTGCGACTCCCAGAGCTCGGCCTTCGGACCGATAGTTTCGTGATCGGTGTCGGGCGTGTCCCGGCTCGCTACCATCTTGACGCCCTCGCTTGGATCGGTGACCGGGAAGCCAGTGAAGTAGTCCTCGAGCCGGTCCGTCACGAACCAGATAAAAACAGGCATGTTTTCCGGGCCGAATGGGGTGAAGTCGTCGGCGTCGTACCAGTGGATCGTCTGGCGTGTTACCGTCAGGATCTTGTCAAAAGGAGCGCCGAGCAGACCTCGGGTCCACGCGCCGGCTGCGACCACCGCCCGATTGGCATGGATGGTGCCTTTATTTGTGTGCACGATCACCTTGCCATCGATCTGCTCGATCTTCTCGACGATCGTATCGGTCATGGTTTGTGCGCCGGCCGCGACGGCACCCTCTATCTGCGCCTCGATGAGCGCTTCCGGCAACATATAGCCGGCGTTGGGCTCCAGGTATCCGCGGTCCGTATCTCGGAAACTACGGAATTGAGGATAGCGTGCGCGCAACTCGTCCGCGTTCATGATCTCGTGCTCGATGCCGAACTGCTCGGCCATTGCGATGCTGCTGGCAAGGAAGTCCTCTGCACCGTGCAGTGGGGTCGCGCCGGTCATCGGTGAACCCACGATCAGGGTCCCCGACTTCACTAGGAAGGTCTTGTCGAATTCCTTTTCGAGATCCGCGATAATCTGATGCGAGCGCACGGCAAGCGGAACATAGGCTGGACCCTCTCCCACGGCTTCGCGGGTCACCCGCGTACCGCCGTGGCTGGAGCCTTTCGCATGCGGCGGCACGAAACGGTCTATGCCAAGAACGCGCTCGCCGTGCTTTGCGAGTTGGTAGAGCGCTGCGGCTCCCATCGCGCCGAGACCAATGACGACGACATCAGTTTCGATAAGAGATTCAGTAGAGGACATAGCCGTGCTTCCGATCATGCTTGGCCGGCCGAACGCCGGGGCGCTTGCAGACAACACGGACGCCCGATCCATCGGGCTCTAGCGAGGGCCGCCTGCTGGAGGTTGGCGACCGCGCTACCGGCCGCATCCTGATAGGAGCGACGCCGAGCAACTGCCGTCAAATTGTGATCCTATCACCCGGCAAAGAGATCATATCTTATGTGGTATCGTCAAGCGCGTTATCTGGTTTTTCTGCATTTTTTCCTGCCTGGACCATCAGGCCCCTATACCGCATCTGGCTCCGCCCGAGGTGCTTCTTCATGGCCTCGCGCGCTGCTTCGACGTTCTGATGGGCGATTGCCTCGCAGATTTCCTGGTGTTCACCGACCGATTTCTCGAGGTACTGATGAGTAATGAGCGTTCCACGCTTTGCGCCTTCCAAGGCCCGCCGGGGAAGGATGGAAAGACCCAGGCGGTCGAAGAACTCTTGGAATGCTTCGTTGTTCGTCGCTTCGGAGATCGAGCGATGGAAGGCCCAGTCCGCCTCCTCTGTCGGCTGGTTGTCGGCGAGGGCGGCACGGAATCGATCCGCCGCCTCCCAGATCTTCGCCTCTTGAGCCCACGATCGACGAGCCGCTGCAAGGCCGGCTGCGTGCACCTCCACCGCCATGCGGAGCTCGAGAATGTCGAGCATGGATGCAGAAAAATGAAGGATTCCAGTTGGTTGCTGACCATTTGTATCCGGTTCGACCTTCTGGGAGACAAACACACCCACGCCGTGTTTTGCCTCGAGTAGTCCGTCTGCGCGAAGAGCCGCGACCGCCTCGCGGATGACCGTCCTGCTAACGCCGAACTCGAGTGCCAGCGCCTTTTCGGTGGGAAGCTTGTCCCCGATCTTCGTAGAGTCGTCGAGGATCCTCTCACGGAGGGCCTGCTCAGTCTTCAGGGTCAGCGTGTTCTTCTTCGTTGTGGTCAAGTGAGTGTCTCCAGCCCAAACGTCAGTGATCATATCTTATCGCATACATGTTTGCCTGTTCGCCACCTGGATGTCCATAACGAAGTTGAAACCCCGGATTTCAAGGCATTTTTCGTGTCCCGGCGTGGCGGTCTGTCCACATAATGCAGGATCTCTTAAACTAACTATTGACAAGAGATCATATCTCTATCAGGGTAAGGTACGATCTTAGCCGCCAAGCCGGCTTATGCCGCATGTCGATAACAGGGAACGGGCGGCAAGACGTGAAACACAACGGGTTCCCAAGATAGGGCTTAGATAGATGGACAACCAAAAGGCCAGAATCGGCGTGGACATCGGCGGCACGTTCACCGATGTGGCGATGGAGTACCAAGGCAAGATCTACTCCACCAAGGTGCTCACGAACTATACGGCGCCGGAGGCCGCCATCATCGAGGGTGTATCGTCCGTGCTGCGTGACGCTTCACTGCCATTCTCGGAAGTTGGCACTATCATCCACGGGACCACGCTCGCCACGAATTCTCTTATCGAGCGTCGCGGGGCGAAGACCGCTTTCATCACGACCCGCGGCTTCCGTGATGTGATCGAGATGCGCACGGAGAACCGTTTCGAGCTCTATGATCTGAATATCGTGCTGCCGCCGGCACTAATTCCGCGCCGCGACCGTTTCGTCGTCGACGAACGCGTGGGGGCTGATGGCGAAGTGCTGAAGGCACTGGATCCGGCCGAGATCTCTGCCCTTGCTGCAACCATCAAGGAGGGTGGCTACGAGAGCGTCGCGATCGGCTTGATGCACTCCTACGTCAACGACGTTCATGAAAAGAAGGTCCGCGAGATCCTCGAAGCCGAGATACCCGGCGTTTCGATTTCGATCTCCAGCGAGGTCTCGCCGCAAATGCGCGAGTTCCAGCGCTTCAACACCGTCTGCGCGAACGCCTACGTGAAGCCGCTGATGGCGTCCTACCTCAATCGCCTCGTAGACAAGCTACGTGCTGAGGGTGCCCGCTGCCCCGTTTTCATGATCCATTCAGGTGGAGGTATCATCACGGTCGAAAGCGCAGCCGAATTTCCCGTGCGTCTCCTCGAGTCTGGGCCTGCAGGAGGCGCCATCTTCGCGGCCGAGTTTGCCAAGCGATATGGCCTCGGTCGCGTTCTTTCCTATGACATGGGCGGGACGACCGCGAAGATCTGCCTCATCGACGACGCCACTCCCAAGACTGCAAAGACGTTTGAGGTGGCGCGCACCTACCGCTTCAAGAAGGGTAGCGGCATGCCCATCTCGATTCCGGTCATCGAAATGATTGAGATCGGCGCCGGCGGTGGCTCGATTGCTTCCGTTGACGGGATGAAACAAATCAGGGTCGGTCCCCATAGTGCTGCTTCGGAGCCAGGTCCCGCCTGCTACGGCCGAGGCGGCGACAAGCCAACGGTGACCGATGCCGACCTGCTTCTCGGGCGCCTCGACGGCGACAATTTCGCTGGCGGTTCCATCAAGCTCCGCGCCGACAATTCCAAGACCGCCTTCGCCGAGCAGGTGAGTGCGAAGCTCGACATCGACGAGAACGCCGCCGCATTTGGTGTCTGCGAAGTCGTCGACGAGAGCATGGCGAACGCGGCGCGTATGCACGCTGTTGAAAACGGCAAGGAACTCGCCGAATACAGCATGATCGCATTCGGCGGCGCTGCTCCCCTGCATGCATCTCGTCTTTGCGAGAAGTTGGGAATGAAGGAATTGCTCATTCCCCCGGGAGCAGGCGTGGGCTCCGCGATCGGCTTCCTTCGCGCGCCTATCGCGTTCGAGTCTGTGCGTAGCGCCTACATCCGCTTCGCCCGTTTCGAGGCGTCCAAAGTCAACGCCGTCCTGAAGGAATTGCAGGAAGAGGCAAAGCGCTTCGTTCATGCGGCCGACCCGGACGCAAAGGTCGAAATGGAATGCACTGCCTACGTCCGCTACGTCGGGCAGGGCTGGGAAATCCCGGTCGTCGTCGACATCAAGGACTACTCCGACGCCGACGGCGCGTCACTCCGCCAGCAGTTCGAAGACTCCTACGCGGCCTACTTTGGCAGAGCTATCGACGGTCTCGACGCTGAGATCATCAGTTGGTCCCTACGCGCCAGCTCCCCCGTCCACGAGGCGCAGCCAGTTCGTCGGGCCGCGAAGTCGCAGCCCGCAAAGGTCCCTTCGACCCGCGAAATGTTCGACGCCCGCGCAGGCAAGTACCTCTCTTCCGGAATCGTCGAGCGCAATTCCCTGGAGGTCGGGCAATACGTCTCCGGACCAGCCGCCATCGTCGAGCGCGAAACCACCACGATAATCTCGTCGTCCTATGAAGCGATCATGCAGCCCGACGGCTGCCTGCTTGTGACTGCAAAGAACGCATAAGGAAAAGGCCATGACACAGAAACGCGATGCAATCGCCGAGATGCGGCTCCAGATCATGTGGAACCGCCTGATTTCCGTGGTCGAGGAGCAGGCCCTGACGCTTGTGCGGACGGCCTTCAGCACCAGCGTCCGCGAGGCGGGCGACTTGTCGGCTGGCGTGTTCAACATCGCCGGCGAGATGGTCGCCCAAGCCGTCACGGGAACGCCGGGGCACGTGAATGCCATGGGCGAGGCGGTCGGCCACTTCATCAATACAATTGGTCGCGAGAACATCTTCGAAGGCGACGTCTACATCACCAACGATCCCTGGAAGGGAACCGGGCACCTTCACGACTTCACCGTCGTCAGCCCGTCCTTCAACAGGGGACGGCTTATCGGGTTCTTTGCGTGCACGGCCCACGTCGTCGACGTCGGCGGTCGAGGCTTCGGACCGGACGCAGGCGAGGTCTATGAAGAGGGCATCTTCATTCCGATCATGAAGTTCGCCGAGCGCGGCGCGGTTAATCGCGACCTGATCAACATCGTGCGCAACAACGTCCGCGAAGCCGACCAGGTCGTGGGTGACTTGTACTCGCTCGCTGCCTGCAACGAAATCGGCCACAAGCGTCTCATCGAAATGCTCGCCGAGTTTGACATCGACGATATCGAGGACCTTGCGAAGTTCATCTTCAATCACTCGTATCAGGCGACTGTCGATCGTATCGCCGAACTGCCCGCGGGCGTGTATCGCAACTCTATGCGGGTCGACGGCTACGGGTCGCCGATCGACATGGTGGTGAAGCTCGAGGTCAAGAAGGACGAGATCATCGCCGACTTCGACGGGACCTCGCCACCGAGCTCGCTCGGCATCAATGTCCCACTGATCTACACGACCGCCTATGCGGCCTACGGGTTGAAGTGCTCGCTGGCGCCGGAGATTCCGAACAACGCCGCTTCGCTGAAGCCGTTCAAGATCGTCGCTCCTGAAAATTGCATCCTGAACGCACAGCGGCCGGCTCCGGTCGCGGTTCGACACGTGCTGGGTCACTTCGTCCCGGACACCGTGCTCGGCGCCGTTCACAAAATGCTCCCGGACACAGTGCCCGCAGAAGGCGCGGGCGCTCTCTGGAACATCCATCTCAGCGCTCGTCCCTCGCAGGGTCGAGTCGCCAACGGCCTGGATCTGCATCGGACAGAGATCCTGATGTTCAATTCCGGCGGCAGTGGCGCGCGTCCGACGCTCGACGGACTCAACGCTACGGCCTTCCCAAGCGGCGTCCACAGCATGTCGGTCGAAGCGACCGAACACGTCGGTCCGATCATCGTCTGGCGCAAGGAACTGCGGAATGGTTCGGGCGGCGAGGGGCGCCAGCGTGGCGGTCTCGGCCAAGTGGTCGAAATTGCCCCGACTGACGGTCACGAGTTCTTCTTCAACGCCATGTTCGACCGCGTCGAGAATGCTGCACGTGGCCGTGAGGGCGGCCAGGACGGCGTCGCCGGACGGGCGTATCTTAACGACGGAACGGCTTTGAAGGCAAAGGGTCGCCAGTTTGTCCCGGAAGGCAAGAGGCTGGTCATCGAGCTCCCAGGCGGCGGCGGCTACGGCAAGCCTGCAGAACGCCCGCAGGAAGCTGTGGAGCGCGACCGTCTCGACCAGTACGTGGTTTCGGAAAAGTAGGCGCTTCGATGAGCACGATCGAGAAAATCGCTGCGGAAATAGGGGTCTTCGACCTCACGCCGGGACTGCGTGGCATCCCGGCGGGCTACGCACCCGCCAGTTCCTCCGACATTGCGCAGGAACGCTGGCATCCGGCTGGAGGAGACATGAACCTCCCGCTGCTTTCGCTCGATCTACAAACCTACGAAGACAACAAGCGGACAATGTTCCGGGTATGCCGGGACTTCGCTTGCGAGATCGCTCCCCACGTCAAGACACCGATGTCGCCGGTGCTGGCCCGCGACCTGGTGGCCAGCGGCGCCTGGGGGGTGTCCGTGGCGGACATCCGTCAGGCCGACGTGATGCTCAGTCATGGACTCGGCCGAATTCTGATCGCCAACGAGATCGGCGGAAAGTCCGCAGTCTTTCGTCTGGCGCGAGTCCTTCGTAAGTTTGCCGACGCTGAAGTCCACATGTTCGTGGACTCTCCGGATGTCGTCTCGGCCCTTGCGGAGGTCTGGTCCGCCGACGACCAACTTCCCCCGCTGAACCTTCTTGTCGAGATCGGGTGCGGGCGTGGCGGGGTCGCAACTCAGGACGAGGCAATGCACCTCGTTCGGTCCCTCGGGGGCAGCAATTCAAGCCGGATCCGGCTTGCAGGCATCGCGGCGTATGAGGGAACCGCCAACCGCCCGGACGAGGACGAACTCCTTGCCAATCTCGATGATCTGTTTCGCCGCGTCTCGCTGGCATGGCGGGCGACTCGGGCGGAGGTGGGACCTGATCGTCCGCTCGTCCTCTCGATGGGCGGCTCCAGCCTCTTCGATTACGTTATCGACCGGTGTCGTCCGATGCTTGAGGGCGACGCTAACGCAACGTTGCTGCTCCGAAGCGGAGCATGCTTCTTCAGCGACCACGGTCCTATTCACTCCAGACTTGAGGCCATGGCGGAGCGCCGTCTACTCGGCGAAGACACAAGCCTTTTGATCAAGGGATCGTTCCAACCTGCCCTCCGGATCTGGGCGGAAGTCTTGTCATCCAATGGCCCCCATGACGTCGTCTGCGGGTTCGGTCTCCGCGACGTCGCCCACGATCAAGGACTCCCGGTTGCCGTCGCCGTATGGCGAAACGGGCAGCGCTTTGCCGACCTCGACAGCTCTTCAGTCGTTTCGAAGCTCAACGATCAGCATGCGTTCGTCCACGTTCCGTCTATCGAGCTTCGCGTGGGCGACGTCGTCGAGTGCGGCGTCAAGCACCCCTGCACGACGATTGACAAGCATGACGTGATCTTCGGCCTCGACGAGTTGGGCCAGGTGAAGGTCGCCCTACGCACGTATTTCGGCTGAAACGCCAAACCTACAGGAACTGAAAATGACAAAGTCCGTACACGACCGCCTCGCAGAACTCGGCATCGTCCTGCCCTCCGTAACGGCACCGACGGCCACCTACATCCCGACCAAGGCTTTCGGGTCGACCCTCTATGTTTCCGGCCAAGTTCCGAAGGTCGACGGACAGATGAAGTTCGTCGGGAAGGTGGGAGAGACGATCTCTGCCGAGGAAGCTAAGGAGGGCGCGCGGGTGTGTGCGATGAACATCGTCGCGCAACTCTATGCGGCACTCGACGGCAACCTCGACCGGATTGCGGGCTGCTCGCGCGTGCGTGGCTTCGTCAACGCGGCTCCCGACTTCGGCGGGCACGCCGCAGTAATCAACGGGGCGTCGGATCTCATCGTCGAGATCTTCGGCGAGAAGGGACGTCATACTCGAACGGCGATCGGTGTGGGCTCGCTCCCGCACGGCGTCGCCGTGGAGGTCGATGCCGATTTCGAGATCGCAGACTGAAAATGCGGTGGCGTAAGGGGAACCAAATAGAACAAGACGGACGCGAACATGGGATATGAATTTGACTTCTCTGCAGTGTGGGACGCTTGGCCCATCCTGCTCGACGGCACCTTGAAGGCCTTGTATTACACGGCTGTCTCCAGTGCCTTGGCGCTCGTCCTTGGGATCATCGTAATGGTGATGCGGAGAAGCAGCGTGGCTCCGGTTCGCATAAGCGCGAAGGTGTTCATCGAGGTCATTCGTAATACGCCGTTTCTCGTCCAGTTGTTCTTCATCTTTTTCGGGCTTCCGTCGCTCGGCTTGAAGTTCTCGGTCTCAGCCGCTGCGATCACCGCCTTGACGGTGAATACGGCCGCCTACATCGCCGAGGTCCTCCGAGGCGGGGTCGACGGCCTGCCGCATGGGCAGATCGAGGCTGGCAAGGCCCTCGGGTTGAACCGCCGTCAGATATTCTTCGACATCGTTCTGAAGCCGTCCATCCGTGCTGTTTATCCGGGTCTTTCCGCGCAGTTCGTGCTCCTCATGCTGACGTCGAGCGTGGTCGCCTCGATCTCCGCGCCGGAGCTGACCTATTCCGCTCAGATGATTGAATCGCAGTCGTTCAGAAGCTTCGAAGTCTACTTCGTGGTCACCGGGATCTACCTGGCCCTGTCGGTGTGTATCTCCTCGCTCCTCCGGCTGTTCGGCCGGTTCTACTTCTCCTATCCGACTAAGTGAGGCGCCGGCCATGGTCAGAGAAATCTCCGTAAACGACCTTTGGATGCTCCTCGAAGGATTGAAGTGGACCATACTGCTTTCCGGCATCGCATTCGTAGGCGGCGGCCTCATGGGCGTCCTCATCGCACTGATGCGCACAAGCACCATCAAGCCGCTGAGATGGCTTGCGTATCTCTACATTGAAGTGTTCCAAGGCACGCCGCTCCTGATGCAGCTCTTCGTCTTCTACTACGGGGTTTCGCTTGTGGGCCTCGACGTCAGCGCCTGGGTGGCGGCTGCGATCGGTCTTACGGCACACAGCAGTGCGTTTCTCGGAGAGATCTGGCGGGGAGGCATCGAAGCGGTTCCTCTCGGTCAGACCGAGGCTGCGCGAGCCCTCGGACTGCCGTACCGGAACCGCATGGCGGACGTTATCCTGCCGCAGGCCTTCAAGATCTCGCTTCCCGCGACCATCGGCTTTCTCGTCGGTCTCGTCAAAGGAACGTCGCTGGTTGCGATCATCGGGTTCACCGAACTGACGCGCGCCGGACAGGTCATATCCAACAACACCTTCCAGCCACTGATCGTTTTCGGGATCGTCGGAGCAATCTACTTTGCTCTGTGCTGGCCGCTCTCCCTTCTGAGTGGTCGTCTCGAAAAGAAGATGGCGTTCGGAAGGTAGCGAAATCAGTGACATCGGCACGCTGATGAACAACGAATTGCCGAGTAAACCAAAAGAGGTGAACGCAGATGTTTAACACAAAAAGCGCAATGGGACGTCGCACCTTCCTCGCACTCAGCAGCATTGCCCTCGCCGTCGCCTTTACCGGTGCGGCCCAGGTACGGCAGGCTGGCGCGGCAACGCTCGAGGAAATCAAGAAGAAGGGCACGATCACGTTCGGTATCGTCACCGACCAACCGCCCTTCAGCTTCATCAACGCCAGCGGCGAGAACGAAGGCTACGACATCGATCTGAGCAAGCTGATGGCGAAGGAGCTCGGCGTCGAAGTCGCCTATGTTCCGATCACCAGCGCGAACCGGATTCCACAGCTCATGACTGGCAAGGTCGACATGCTGATTTGTGTCATGGGCGTCTATCCTGACCGCGCAAAAGTCGTGCAGTACGTCGCTCCATACGCCGAGATCAATGCTGCGATCTACGGACCGAAGGAAGGTGGCGTGACGAAGGTCGAGGAGCTCTCCGGCCATTCGATCGCCGTCGAGAAGGGTAGCTCGATGGACAAGGCGGTGACCGATGCCGCTCCGAAGGACGCAACCGTGCAGCGTTTCGACGACGCGTCGTCGGCGGTGCAGGCGCTTCTCTCCGGCCAGGTCGAATACCTCGGCAGCTACAGCCACCAGTTCGGTGGCGTCGATAAGGCGGCTCCGGGCAAGTACGCACAGAAGATCGTTCTGTCGACGGAGTATGAAGGTATTGCCGTGAGCCCGAAGTCGGAAGAACTCGGAAAGTGGGCGGGTGAGTTCATGTCCAAGCACAAGAAGGACGGGACGCTCAGCGAGCTGTACCAGAAGTACTTCGGCACCCCGTTCCCGGATATGCCGGCATCGATGGACGGCATAACGTTCACGATGAACTAAGACTGAAACAGGTTCATACCACGGAAGGACTATCGCCGATGGCTGAGAAAACGATCAAGATGGTGGACGTCGACAAGTGGTATGGACCTCTTCACGTTCTTAAGAAAGTCAACCTCGAGGTGTCGACAGGCGAGCACATCGTGCTGTGCGGCCCCTCGGGGTCTGGCAAGTCGACCCTAATCCGATGCATCAACTATCTGGAGGAGACCCAGGGCGGACAGATCTCTGTGAACGGCGTTGAGCTCGGATCTAAGGGAAGCAACGCCGACCACATCCGCCGCGATGTCGGCATGGTCTTCCAGCACTTCAACTTGTTTCCGCACAAGACGGTCCTGGAAAACTGCATGCTCGCGCCGAAGCGTGTCAAGAAGGTCAGCGACAAGGAGGCGCGCGAGACGGCGATGCGCTACCTAGAGCGTGTCCGGATCGCCGAGCAGGCGAACAAGTATCCGGCGCAGTTATCCGGCGGCCAGCAGCAGCGCGTTGCCATCGCGAGAGCCCTGTGCATGGGGCCGAAGATCATGCTGTTCGATGAGCCGACATCGGCTCTCGATCCGGAGATGGTCAAGGAAGTGCTGGATACGATGATATCCCTTGCCCAAGACGGCATCACCATGATCTGCGTGACGCATGAAATGGGGTTCGCTCGGGCCGTGGCGCATCGTGTCATTTTCATGGATGGCGGTCAGATCATCGAGAGCGCTCCGCCGGACGAATTCTTCTCGAACCCGCAGACCGCCCGTGCAAAGACGTTCCTGGGGCAGATCCTAAACCACTAGGAACACACATAAGCGAATGGATGTGCAGATGATCGGCGCTCGCTCGACCTATAATCCGAAGCCGGCTGGACTGAGCGAGCGCGCGATGCAGACGCCGACGAGCGGAATCGGCGAGATAGTCGCGTACGCGCGCGGTCGGGAAAATCTGCTTCCGCTGTGGATCGGCGAGGGCGACCTCCCGACGCCGGGGTTCGTAAACCGAGCCGCTTCGGATGCGCTGCTGGCGGGAGAGACTTTCTATACCTGGACGCAGGGAATTCCCGAGCTCCGGGACGCGATCACCCGCTACTACGAGCGAGTCTTCTCGGCCCGGATGTCGCGCGAAAACATCTTCGTCACCGGATCCGGCATGCAGGCGATTGTCCTGGCCGTGAACGCCACGACTTCGCCGGGCGACGAGATCGTCTACCTCTCTCCCGCCTGGCCCAACGTCGTTGCCGCAATGGGTGTGTCCGGGGCGAAGGGCGTGCCGATGACGCTGGATTTCGGGGATGGCCGCTGGTCTCTCGACGTTGGCAGGCTCGAGGCGTCCATCACGCCACGCACGAAGGCGCTGTTCGTCAATACGCCTTCGAACCCAACGGGTTGGACCGCGACTTCGGACGATCTGAGGCAACTCTGCGACATCGCCCGGAGGCATGGACTATGGATCATCGCCGACGAAATCTATGCGCAGTACTATTACCCAGCGCGGCGTGCGCCGTCCTTTCTGGACGTAATGACGGACGAGGACTCCATCATCTTCGCCAACTCGTTCTCGAAGAACTGGTCGATGACAGGCTGGCGCGTGGGGTGGGTCGCTGTTCCGCGCGCCGTCGGGCAGACCAGTCAGAACCTCATCCAGTACTCGACCTCAGGTGTAGCACAGTTCATGCAGAAGGGCGCGCTCGCCGCTATCGACCATGGGGACGACGTAGTGCAGCAGAACGTGGAGCGGGCGCGAACGTCACGGGACATCCTGTGCGAAGCGCTTCTAGCCACCAACCGGGTCGAGACTCTGAAGCCTGATGGCGGCCTTTACGCGTTCTTGAAGATCGATGGCGTGGCGGACAGCCGCGAGGCGGCGCGGCGCATTGTCGACGCCACGGGAGTAGGGCTCGCTCCCGGAAGTGCGTTCGGACCAGGCGGTCAGGCTTTTTTGAGGGCTTGCTTCCTGCGAGATCCCTCGCAGATCGCGGATGCCGCCGAGCGCCTCTCGTACTACATACGAGGCATGTAAGCGTCGGCCCTCTCCGACGGCTCCGATCCATTTAGACCGTCTGTTGTCCCGTCCGGCTGGATGCGGCAATAGAGTTGCGTTCAGTCCCGGACTGGATTGCCGCGCAGGTAAGAAGAGCTGCACGAGCCTGCATCCACCCTGTCCCCGCCCAGGCACACCAAAGTTGAAGCGATGCCGGACGCATTGGTCGTGGCGGCGACGCGGACGTTGCTTAGATAATACCATAAGACGCGTGGCTCGACCGACGAGGAGTAGACCATGCAGAGATTGCATAAATCGTAGCTTCATCGTCGGAGGTGATGTCGAAGCCCATCGCGGCGGGGACCTCCTACTGACGACGGCCGGACGAGCGGCGGACGATGAGTTCCGGCTGGACGTATATGTCCTTCCGGATACGGCGGCCGCCGAGCTGCTCGGCAACACACTTCACCGCTTCTTTGGCGCTGATTTCGAGCGGCTGGCGCACAGATGTAATCGACGGCGTCAGCAGTTCGCTGACGCTGATCCCATCGATACCTACAACGGACATACGATCCAGAACCGAAACTTGAAGATCCTTAAGTGCCTCGACAGCTCCGAGAGCGGTCATATCGTTGAAGGTCACGATCGCCGTAGTCTCCGGATAACTCTCCATGATCGTCGCGACGGCGCGCCGACCAAGCTCGGCAAGTTCCTTGCCAGAGAATTGGGGGCGCTCAGAAGGCTCAGGCGGCATCACGATGTGGCATTGCGTAAGTCCGTTGGCGGCGGCAGCCTCAAGAAACCCCTCGGATTTGGACCGTCGGCTGTAGGTCGTCGACTGGCCATCCGCAATATAAGAGATGCATTGATGGCCGAGGCCGGCAAGATGGTCCACGGCGACACGTATGGACTTGCGGTGATCAATCGAAACGAAGTCCACAGACGGCGGAAGGTCATCGGACTGCTTCTCGTCGACGGCGACGACGGGCCGGCCCTGGCTGGCCACGACGGCTGGCTGACCTACGGCAGCGGCACCACGCAGGGGATGCTGTCGCAGTCGTCCGTAGAGATTGTCGAACAGCAGCAACCCCTCATCATCGAGAAGCTCGAACTAAGACCCGATTCCGGGGGCGCCGGACAATGGGAGGGCGCCCAAGGGTGCGAGTGCATCTTTCGAGCGAGGGAGGACGCAGTGACGTTCTCGGTAAACAGCGGTGGGGCGCAATTCCCGCCAGCAGGAGCGGCAGGAGGCGTAGCCGGCGCTCCGACGAAAACGTGGAAAGAAGATGCCTTCGGAAATCGAACAGAACTCGGTGTTCTTTGATGTCACCCTAGAGCGGGGTGAACGCCTAATATCTCACGGAAGCGGCGGCGGTGGCTTCGGAGAACCGGCCAATCGCGATCAAGCACTGATAGCGCGTTCCCTGAAGGACGAGCTCCTGACAGTAGCCGGAGCAAGAATGATGTACGGCGCTGGTGCACCGATCATCTCGGAAACAGAGTACAAAACAGAGCGCCTAGCCGGCGCGGGAGCGCGATAATGGTTGTGACACTTTCGGTGGACGCCGGGGGCACTTTTACAGACATCGTACTTGAGGAGAATGGCGACCGCCGGTTCTACAAATCCTTGTCCAATCACGACGACATCGCTCAAGGTATCCTTGAAGGCATCGCCTACGTCGCGGAAGATCGCGCCACCAACGTCAGAGATCTCCTGGCATCCTGCAGTACCTTTTCTTGCGGCACGTCCGCCGCGACTAACGCGATCCTTGAGGGCAGGACGGCCCGTACCGTGCTGCTCCACACTGAAGGATTCAGGGACGTGCTTCGAATTCGCGAGGGAGGTAGAGAAAACAGCTACGACATCTACGAGGATTTTCCGCAGCCGTTGGTGCCGCGGCACCTGAGTTTTAGCGTCCGTGAGCGAGTAAATGCGGAAGGCGGCGTCGAAATTCCACTTGATGACACGGACGTTCGCCGGACGCTTCTTCGGATCCGCGAACTTGAGCCTGAAGCGATCGCGGTGTCTCTCATATGGTCAATATGAACTCAGAACACGAACTCCGGGTGGGTCGTCTCATCGAGGAGGTTATGCCTGGACTACCTTACAGCCTGTCCCACGAAGTGAATCCAACTGTGGGCGAATACCGGAGGACGTCCGCAACTGCCTTGGACGCCTCCCTCAAGCCTGTGATGAAGGACAACATCTCGAACCTGGCGAACCGCCTGGCCGCTGCCGGCTTCGAACGCAAGCCATTGTTCGTCTGCTCGAACGGAGGACGTACCTCCAGCGACGTCATCGTAGAGAAGCCTGTTTTTCTATGCCTTTCAGGACCATCGGCGGCCCCTGGCGCCGCTCTTCGACTTGTCGAGCAAGCTGGATTGGAGAACAGCAACGTTATCTCCATTGATCTTGGCGGCACAAGCCTTGACGTATGCATGGCCATTGACGGAAACGTTTCAATGCAGAGGCAGGGAACAATTGCGGGCCACGTCTGTCGAGATTTCCACCATTGCTGCCGGCGGAGGTTCGATCGCACGAGTAGATGCCGGCGGGATGGTTCATGTCGGTCCGACGAGCGCCGGTTCGAAGCCCGGTCCAGCGTGTTATTCGCGCGGCGGAAGCCTACCCACGCTCACCGACGCAAACCTCGTCCGGGGACTTCTCGATAAGACGAACTTCGGCGGCGGCCATCTCACTCTCGACGAAATGGCGAGCCGCGAGGCGATAGAGGCGGAAATTGCGGGTCCACTCGGTATGACAGTGGAGGCGGCTGCGGCGCTCATCTCCGCGATAGCCGAGCAAAACATGATCGCCGCAATTGAAGACATGACGATGAGGAAAGGTTTCGACCCTCGAGATTTCGTTCTTGTCTCGGGTGGCGCCGCAGGCGGCCTGCATGCAGCTAACCTGGCGCGGGAGCTGGGAATTCGAAAAGTTCTCATTCCGCGAGCCGGCAGTGTACTGAGCGCTTACGGCATTTCCACTGGGATATCAAATTCGATTTCGGGAAGATCGCCTTCGCCCGCAGCGATCAATTTGGCTTCGCGAAGATTAATGCGGTGCTCAGTGATCTAGTCGCCGAAGGGACTGGTTTTCTCAACGAAATGGACATTGCGCCCTCCAATCGTCAACTGCTGCTCTTTGCGGAAAGTCGATATGCGGGGCAGGTCTGGCAGATTCCAGTTCCCTTAGACCACCCCGAGCTTGACCCGGAAAGGCTTGCAACACTCGTATGCAGGTTCCACGAACTGCACGAGCGACTGTACTCCGTTTCCTCGCCGGCAGAGCCTGTCGAGTTCCTCGAGTGGCGATTGCAGGCCGTGGGCCTGGTCGAAACAACGCGGGGTCCGGCGATGAGAGCCGTCGGCGAAGGGAGAGGGGAGAAGCGCCCCGTCTACCTGGATGGCGGCTTCACGCAAGTCGACTTCTACAAGACGACGAGTCTGCCTGTTGGCTTCGAGGTGAACGGACCCGCCGTGCTATCCGACATGCTGACGTCGAACTTCGTCCCCGACGGAAGCGTCGCTACCGTGACTGCTGAAGGCGGGCTCCTCATTGAATTCGACCGTAGTTGATCAGACGGGGAGGCAGACGCGACCCTTTGCCTCCCGTCGTCCTAGTTGTGAACGCTCGAAGGGAGCCCGCGACCGTTAGCGGATGTCGCTCACCCCGAACTCTTCTCCGCCAAGAAGCAGTTCCGGTCTCTCGCGGCGCAGAATTTCGATGGAAGGAAAGGTACTGTCGAGCTGAACCTGAAAAGCTCTGGCGACACCATCTTCATCACCGGCACGCAAGCGATCGTACATCTGCTGGTGCTCCTCGAAGACCATGAAAAACTGCTGCTCCAAGGCAAAGGCCTGGCGGCGGACGCGGTCGAGTTGTCCAGTTGAATAATGGATGGTTTGCCAAATCTCACCAAAGCCCGCGCAGCGGCAAATGATTTGGTGGAACTCGTTGTCCAACGCGAAAAACTCATCCACTTCCTTGCGCTCCGCTGCCGCGCGCTGCTTGAATAGGGCGAGCTCGAACTCCTTCTCGAATTGAGGTTGGAAGTTCCTCGCCGCAAGACGCGTCACCCGCATTTCGAGCGTGTCGCGCACAAGCTGTCCCTGAAGGACTTCCCGCAGCACGATCCTGTTGACGAAAGTTCCATCGCTCGGAACGATTTTTATAAGATTTTCCTTCGCCAGTTGCAGGATCGCCTCCCGCAGAGGCGTGCGTGAGATGCCGAGCTGCGCGCAGATGTCTTTTTCGTTAAGCGCACTTTCCGGAAGCAGTTGCAATGAGATGATTGCATTGCGCAGAAGTTCGTACACTTGCGAGGATTTGGAGAACCGACTGTCGAGCTGGTCGGGGCTGAAGACTGGTTCCATTGGCGAATCGGGCCCTTGAAGGTGGTGTCGATTAAGCTCACCACTTATAGTCAGAAACGGTCGATTTGAAATACCAGTATATTAGAGGCAGAGAGGGCAGGGGCGCTGGTGCCATGAGGTGAGCGCCCTCGCCGTGATGATGGTTGGCCGATCAGGGAATGTCCTCACCGCTCACGAAGCGGAAAAGCAAGTCGATCTGTCCGTCAAGCATGTCGGTACCCGAGGTCACGACGCAGCCTCGTCTTAGAGCGTCTTTCATGAAGGGTGTAACTGCGGGCTTGGTCATAACATCCGCTACAAGAGTTCCTGGCCGGACGCCGTCCAGATCGATAGGGAGTGGATCTCCTTCCCGGAGGCCTATCGAAGTCGCGTTGACGACGATGTCAAAGTCGACGACCATCTGAGGGCTCGAAGGTTTGACGCGGCCGGGATAGAACCGATCGAGGCTTTCGCACAGCGTTGCTAGTGTAGTGTCGTTCTTGTCGTGTATCGTGACAGATTGCACGCCGGAATCGAGCAGGCTGACTGCGATCGATGATCCAGCGCCGCCTGCGCCGGCCATATAGACCTTTTTGCCAGACACGACGTGGCCGTGGTTTTCGAGACCCTTCACGAAGCCTGGACCGTCAAAGTTGTCCCCATGCCACGTGCCGTCTGACTTCTTTCGCATAATGTTGACGACGCCAAGCTTTTCGGCGCGGGAGGAGAGAGATGAGCAATGGCTAACACAGGCTATCTTATGCGGCACCGTGATCAGGACGCTGTCCAGGTTCTGGATACCGTTGAACCCTTGCAGGACCACAGGCAAGTCCGCTTTTGAGACGTGCAAGGGAAGCATTACTCCATTGAAGCCGGCATCGGACATCTTCTGGGATATCAGGGTTGGACCGATGACCTGTGCGATAGGATCGCCGATCAGGAAGTGTATGCGAGTGCCGCTGTCTACGGTGAGTTCCATTTTTTCCTCTATTGTGACCGGCGATCAACGGCCGACGGAGCTTCGGGACTTGGTGAAGGGCGCGAGGAGGTCGCGGTCGAGGTCGAGACCAATGCCGGGCCGGTCGGAGACGTCGATGGTTCCGTCAGCGTTGATCGATACCGGACCTCCTAGTTCCATGAGGGCGTTTGGTGTCGGATCGATCTCGAAGGCTGGCATAGGCAACGCGTAACTCCGCCCGGTCGGAGCAACGGCCGCAAGCTGCAGCGAAGTGGCGTGGATAACGGACGTGCTCCACACGTGAGGAATCACAGGCAGGCCGTGGGCCTCACCCAACGCAGCGATCCGCATGTATTCCGTAACGCCACCGCACAGGGCGACGTCAGGCTGGACGACATCAAGTGCGTTCGCTGCGATCAAGTCCTTGAAACGGCGGAGGCCTGCCAAGGACTCGCCCGCGGCAATGGGGGTCGTGCTCCGGGAGGCTAGTTCTGCATATCCTTCGGTATCGTCTGGCTGAAGCGGCTCCTCGGCAAAGAGCACGCCGAAAGCTGGCAGCTCTGCCAAGATGCGGGATGCGTCAAATCGAGTCAGACCCTGGTTGAAGTCCGCCATTACCGGAAGCGCGTCGCCGAACTTGATACGGATTTGTTCGAGTACCCTGAGATCGGATCGCAAATCGGCGCCAAGTCTCAGTTTCACCGCGTTGAATCCTCGCGCGAGATAGCCTTCGATCTCGGGCACCATGTCTCGATACTGATCGTCGCCCGTTTTCAGGAACGGCCCGCTCGCATAGGTGGGGAGAGTGCTGTGAACTGGGCCCCCGAGACGTCGCGCGAGGCTCATGTCCTCGATACGAGCGCTTACATCCCAAATTGCCATGTCGAGTGCCGAGATCGCCATATGCGTGATCCCGCTGCGGTCTCGCCCCAGAAGGCGCATCATCGAATCCCAGATCGCACGTGGTGCCGAAGCGTCAGCGCCAAGGATAGCCGGGCCTAGACTGCTCGTTATGATCGACTCGGCGGCCAGAGGTTGCGCCCAGGTCTCTCCCCACCCAGTCTTTCCGCCCGCGGTCACCGACACGATCAACGCCGCCCGTTCCCTGAAGACACTTAAGGAATTGGCAAGCGGCTCGGGCATTGGCCACCGCACCTGGAAGCAGTCGATACGCTCGATCCGTGGTCGGGTTGTCATGAAAACCTCCTCATAAAATTGGTGCAACGCGTTCTAACGGATGCGCGCGACGTCGAAGTCCGCTTTTCCCTCGGCGACGACCACGTCTGGTCGTTCCCGGAGCAGGATGTCGATGGAGGGGAAGGTGCTGTCGAGCTGGACTTGGAAGATTTCTGCCACCCCCGCCTCGTCAGAAGCCCGGAGCCTCTCGTACATGGCTGCGTGCTCGTCATAGACCGCCGAGTAGTGCGCCTCGAGAGAGAAGGCGAGCCGGCGGCAGCGGTCTAGCTGACCGGTCGCCCCATGGATCGTCTGCCAAGCTTCAGGAAATCCCGCGCATTTGCAGATAAGGCGGTGAAACTCGTTATCGAGCGTAAAGAACTCGTCTACGTCCTGCCGCTTGGCCGCCGAGCTTTGCCTGAACAGAGCTAGTTCGAAATCTTTCTCGAACGACTCGCTGAAGTTTCTCGCAGCAAGCCGGGTCAGGCGCATTTCGATCGTGTCTCGCACCAGTTGCCCCTGCAGAACCTCGCTCAGGATAATTCGGTTCACAAACGTGCCGTCGCTCGGCGCGATGCGGACAAGACTCTCGGTCGCGAGTTGGAGAAGCGCCTCGCGGAAAGGCGTTCGGGAAACGCCGAGCTGCATTGAGATTTCACGCTCCAGAATTGGCGCGTCCGGCGCGAGTCGCAAGGAGATGATTGCGTCGCGCAGCAGTTCATAGACCTGCGCCGCCTTCGAGAGACGAGTGTCCATCTGTTCGGGGTGAAACAGCGCAACTCCTTGGTCCATGATCAAGCTCCTCGCACTTTCGATGAAAAATTAGTTGACGACCTGTTCATTTATATACCAATATATCGGCATATCAATATAGGCGACCGCAATTATGGCACTTCCGCAAGCCGCTTCGATCAATGCCGCGCTCACCGCGCGCTCCGAGCTTCTTTCAGAGGCGGCGGCGGTTCGTATCGCAAGAGACTACTACGGCATCTCAGCCGAAGCTCACCGTCTGTCTGGTGAGAAAGACAGCAACTTTCGTGTCGAGACGCCTGCCGGCGAGGAGTATCTCCTCAAGGTCGTGAATCCTGGTGAAGCGCCCATCGTCACTAATCTCCATACGTTGGCGTTGATGCATGTCGCAGACAGGGATCCCGGAATGCCGATTCAGCGCGTACTGAAAACGCTCGATGGTCTTCCCGAATTTCAGATGGCGGTGGCGGAGGATGACGTTCGCACAGTGCGCCTCGTTACCTTTTCCAAAGGGTTGCTGCAGCGGAAGTCGAAGCAGACGCCGACGCAGAGAGGGAACATCGGAGCGATGCTCGCTCGCCTTCAGATAGCCCTTCAAGACTTCACGCATCCTGCAGAAGACCATTTCTCGACTTGGGACCTCAAGAACGTCCTCTCGCTCACCGCGATGGTTGACGATCTGCCCGCGTCCGACGGCAGGGAGGAGCTCTATGCGTGGCTTGCGAGGTACGAAAGCGACATCCAGCCACATGTCGCCTCGCTGCGAGCTCAACTGGCGCACAACGATCTGAACAGCGATAACATCATCGTTGATCCACACGACACTGACCGCGTTACCGGCATCATCGACTTCGGTGACATGGTCAAAACACCCGTGCTGTTCGACGTAGCTGTCGCTGCCGCCTACCAATTGACGGAGGCGCACGACCCGCTGCAGGCGGCCATCGAGTTCCTTCAGGGCTTCGATGCTGTTCGACTGCTCAGGGCTGACGAGATTGACCTCCTCTTCCGGTCCATCGTCGTACGAATGGCGATGCGGATCATCATCACCGAATGGCGCGCCGTGCGGTTCCCGGAAAACCGACAGTACATCCTCCGCAACACGCCCCAGGCATGGCGCCAGTTTCATCGCCTGGCCGACATTGCAAACGAACAGGCGACCTCCGCGATCGCCGCAGCACTAAACAGATAGGAGAATAGCAATGTCGGCTTCATCGGCCACGGCCTTCATGATCAATGGCTTCGATCCAAACACCGCTGACAGACTGACGCGGGAAGAGCAGGATCTGATTGCGCGTCGTCGCAAGCTGTTGGGTCCATCCTACAAGCTCTTCTATGAGCATCCAGTTCATGTCGTCCGGGCCGAGGGCGTCTGGCTCTACGATCCCGAAGGCAACGCCTTCCTCGATGTTTACAACAACGTCCCATCTGTTGGGCATTGCCACCCGCGTGTGGTCGACGCAATCGCGAGGCAGTCAAAGGTCCTGAATACGCATACCAGATACCTGCACGAGGACATCCTCAAGTACTCGGAAGACCTTCTCTCTACCTATCCGGACGAGATCAGCAACGTTATGTACACCTGCACCGGCAGCGAAGCGGTCGATCTGGCACTACGCATCGCTCGCTACTACACGGGCGGCACCGGCATCATCGTTACTGCTAACGCCTACCATGGCCTCACGACCGCAGTCGCTGAAATCTCCCCCTCGATGGGTCCGAACGTTCCAATCGGGCAGCATGTCTATGTCGTCGATGCACCCGACGACTACCGGGGTAATGGCGAAGATATCGGCGAGGTATTTGCTCAGCGGGTCGAAGAAGCCATCAAGAAGATGGAGCGCCATGGCATCAAGCTCGCCGCGTTCATCGCGGACGGTATCTTCTCTACCGATGGGATCCTGACCGATCCCCCCGGTTTCCTGAAAAAGGCTGCTGACGTCGTCCAAGCAGCCGGGGGGCTTTACATCGCAGACGAGGTGCAGCCTGGGTTCGGTCGCACGGGGACGCATTGGTGGGGCTTCCAACGTCACGGCATCGTGCCCGACCTAGTGGTCATGGGCAAGCCGATGGGCAATGGGATGCCGATTGCCGGCGTCGCCGCGAAACCCGAAGTGCTCGAGCGCTTCGGCAACGACATCCGCTACTTCAATACGTTCGGTGCGAACACCGTAAGCATCGCAGCGGCGCAAGCCGTCCTCGACGTGATCAAGGACGAGGAGCTGATGGCAAACTCGGTCAAGATCGGTGACTACATGGTCGCCGGCATGAAGAAGCTGCAGCAGAAATACGAGCGTGTTGGCGACGTACGCGGCGCTGGTCTGTTCCTTGCGATGGAGTTCGTAACGGACCGTACGTCCAAGAACCCCGATGCGAAGCTCTCGCTCGACGTCGTGAACGGCCTGCGCGAGAAACGCATTCTTATCAGCGCGGCGAGCCCATCTGGCAACGTTCTCAAAATCCGGCCGCCACTTCCTTTCACCGCCAAGCACGCCGACATCTTCTTGTCGGGCCTCGACGAAGTGCTGGCTGCAAACTCGTAGGCCTTCGGGCCTACGCAACAACAAAAGACGGAACAATTCCGCTGTCATCAACAATTCTCTAAGGGGATATGACTATCATGAAACTCTCCGTACTGGCATCCGCTTCGGTGCTCGTTCTCGCACTCGTTGCCGGGGCTCACGCCGAAGACAAGACAATCAAGATCGCCACCGAAGGCGTCTACCCTCCGTTTAACTACGTCGAAAACGGCAAGCTCACCGGGTTTGACGTCGACATCGCCAATGCGCTCTGCGAAAAAGCGAAGCTCAAGTGCGAGATCGTTACCCAGGAATGGGACGGCATGATCCCTGGTCTCATGGCCAGCAAATACGACGCCATCATCGCGTCGATGAACATCACGGCCGAGCGCAAGAAGAAGATCGATTTCACAACGAAGTATTACGATACGCCCGCGAAGTTCATGGCGACCAAGGATGCCAAGGTTACCGATATCTCGCCGGCCGCTCTCGCGGGAAAGACCATTGGCGTTCAGGGATCGACGACCCAGCAGAACTTCCTTGAGGCAAAATACAAGGACTCCACCATCAAGACGTACACGACCGTGGACGATGCCAGTGCCGACCTCGCCGCCGGCCGCCTGGACTTCGTTCTCTCGGACAAGGTCTTGCTTGACGCGTGGCTCAAGAAGTCGAGCGATGGGTCCTGCTGCGAGCTGGTTGGCGACGATCTTCGCGACCCCATTTTTGGCGAAGGCAAGGGCGTAGGAATCCGCAAGGACGATACCGAACTGAAGAACAAGTTCCAGAAGGCGATCGACGACATCCGCGCCGACGGAACGTACGAGAAGATCAACACGAAGTACTTCCCGTTCTCGATTTTCTAGGACTGGCAGTCGTTTGCCCGGCCGGTCGCGGCCGGGCTCTTCGACGGATTGGAGGAATGGTGGAACTCCTAGACCTACTTTCTTTTCGCCCAGACGGCTGGGGGCATGCCCTGCTTGACGGCTTATGGCTCACGATCAGGCTCGCGCTCGCGACGTTGCCCTTTGGCTTGTTGCTCGGCCTCGGCCTGGCTCTTCTGATCAACGGCAAGAACCGTTGGCTTGCCAAGCTCGCGACCCTGTTTGCTACCACCTTCCGCGCTCTGCCCGAACTGCTGACGCTCTTCATCATCTACTACGGTGGCGGGATGTTCATCCAATGGGCTTGGCTGTCCGCTTTTGGGACCCCGTTCGGCGAGCTCAGCGGTTTTGTCGCCGGAATGATCGCGCTCGGCATTGTGTTCTCTGCCTTCGCATCCGAGATTTTTGTTGCCGCGTTGCGGGCGATCCCCGTGGGGCAGCACGAAGCTGCGGCGTCGCTCGGGCTTTCGCGGGCCCGCACCTTCATCAGCATCATTGCCCCCCAGCTTTGGCGCCTGTCGCTGCCTGGCCTTGGCAATCTGTGGTTCGTGCTCCTCAAGGATACGTCGCTCGTCTCCATCATTTCGCTTGCCGACCTTATGCGACAGACGCAGCTCGCGGTCGCAAACACGAAGGAACCGCTGTTCTTCTATGCGGTCACCTGTCTGATCTACCTGGTGATCTCGATGCTATCGTCATCGATCGTTGCCGTGCTTGAAGCCCGATCCAATCGCGGCTTTGCGAGGGAGCGCACATGAACACCGAGCTACTCGCAAACTACGGGCCGAAAATCCTTTGGGGCTTGGTCGTCACCCTCGAACTGGTGCTGACGTCGGCCTTGATCGGAGCGGTGTTCGCTCTACCGCTGGCGTTGCTGCGCAATGGCCCGATCGCTTTCTTTCGCCATCTCGCGAAAGCCTACATCGTCTTCTTCCGCGGAACGCCTCTGCTCGGCCAGATCTTCCTCATCTACTACGGCGCCGGCCAGATCCGAGGAGAGCTGACGAGTCTTGGCGTCTGGTGGTTCTTCCGCGACGCCTATTTGTGCGCGCTCTTCGCCTTCACCCTCAATACCACTGCCTATCAGGCGGAGATCTTGCGGGGCGCTCTAAGCTCGCTGCCCCGCGGACAGCTCGAGGCAGCAAACTCGCTCGGCCTCAGCCGCGTCACGACGCTGTTTCAGATTATGCTCCCGCAGGCTTTAATCATGGCTCTACGCCCCCTAGGCAACGAACTGATCCTTTCGCTGAAGGCATCCGCCCTGGCCAGCGTCATTACGGTCCCAGAGCTGATGCAGGCCACAAAGCTTGCGTTCTCACGGTCCTTCGACTTCCAGGTCTACATCTGGGCGGCGGTGCTCTACCTCATCATGGTCGAGACCATCCGCAGGGTCTGGGGCATTCTGGAATGGTACCTCACCAAGCATTTAAGGCGCCGAGTGACGCAAGTGAACAAGCCCTCCACCTCACTTCAAAAAGCTTGATCCAAGGAAGTCTCATGGTTGCGACCACAGAAAGAAAACGCGCCGTCGAATTCGAGAACGTCTCCAAATGGTATGGCGCGCACCAGGTTCTCACCGACATCAATCTCACGGTAGGCGAGGGGGAGCGCATCGTTGTCGCCGGGCCATCTGGTTCTGGGAAGTCCACGATGATCCGTTGTATCAATCACCTCGAAGAGCACCAGAAGGGCAAGATCCTCGTAGAAGGAGTCGAGCTGACGAGCGAGCGGAAGAAGATCGAAGCTGTTCGCCGCGAGGTCGGCATGGTGTTCCAGCACTTCAACCTCTTCCCGCATAAAACGATTCTCGAAAACTGCACGATTGCGCTTCGCACCGTCCGCGGACTTGCGCGGACTGAAGCCAATGACGTCGCCATGTCCTTTCTTGAGAAGGTGAGGATTCCGGAGCAGGCGCACAAGTATCCGGGTCAACTGTCGGGCGGTCAGCAGCAGCGTGTCGCGATCGCCAGGTCACTGGCGATGAAACCCCGCATCATGCTTTTCGACGAACCCACGTCCGCGCTCGATCCGGAAATGATCCGCGAAGTACTCGACGTGATGGTGAACCTCGCCGAAAGCGGGATGACGATGATCTGCGTGACGCACGAAATGGGCTTTGCCCGACAGGTAGCCGACCGGGTGATCTTCATGGCCGATGGAAAGATCGTTGAGACGGCGCCTCCTGCAGACTTCTTCGACAACCCCAAGGAAGCCCGCACCCGCGCGTTCCTTCGCCAACTTCTGCACTGACCGACATGAAGACGATCCTGATCACAGGTGCTGGCGGTAACGTTGGACGGTTGCTTCGGCCACTATTGCGTGAACGGTACTCGTTGAAGGTGACCGACATCGCAGACTTCGAAACGAACGCTGGTGAAACAAGCATCCGCGGCGATCTCGCGGACCGAGAGTTCTGCGATTTCGCGGCTCACGACGTTGATGGCATCCTCCACCTCGCCGGATTGGTAGGGCCGGGATTCAGCTTCGAGCAAACGCTCGACCCTAACTACCGCGCTGTCCTCAACCTGCTCGAGAGCTGCCGAGTCCACGGCATCAAGCGCTTCGTCTTCGCCAGTAGCCACCATGCGGTCGGAATGCTTCCTTCAGACGCAAATGTCCACGAGGAGGCTCCTATCGTTCCTGACAGCTTCTACGGATTGAGCAAGGCGTTTGGCGAGGCCGCGTGCGCAATGTATGCGCATCGCTTCGGCATCGCCACGATGCTGCTTCGAATAGGGAATGCCGATCCCCTTGTTGTCGACGCCAGGCGCGAGAGGATGTGGACGAGTGCGCGTGATCTGGCATCGTTGGTCGAGATGGGACTGGATCATCCCAATGTTCGCTGCGACATCGTGTATGCATCCTCCGACTGCCCTGCCGAGATGTTCAATAATCGCCGTGCGCGTTCGTTAGGCTATCGCCCGAAGGACAACGCGCGCGACAATCGTGCGGCCAACTTCAAGGGTCGCGATAAACTGCCGCCCGAACAGATGGCCTACGTTGGCGGTCATTTTGCGGTCAACGAACTGCCGAAGCCATGGGGAGGAAATCAGTGAAAGTCGTTCGGGGCGAGGTCATCCTCGTTGAAATTCCGTTCAAGCTGCGCGGGACTGGCGTCGGGATCATGCCGACGGCATGGAAGACGCTGGAGTTCGCGCTCGTCAAGCTCGAGGACGAGCTTGGCAACATCGGCTGGGGCGAAGGATTCGGCTATTCGCTAATAGACGCCACTAAGTCGATCATCGACCGGTTGATTTTTCCTTCCTTGATCGGCCAGGTCATCACCGACATTCCCACATGGAACCGCAATACGCAGCGTCAGTTGCATATGTTCGGGCGATATGGTGTGACCATCTTTGCCATCTCGGGCGTAGATATGGCGCTCTGGGATCTCTATGCAAAAAGACAGCGAAAGCCGCTGCACAAGCTGCTGTACGAGGGGCAAGCGCGAGCCGAGATTCCGTTCTACGCAAGCCTGGTCCGTTACGCCGAGTCTGACTTGGTCGCGCAGTCCTCCAGAGAGGTTCTGGAGGCCGGCTTCAACCGGATCAAACTGCACGAAATCACCCTTCCGAACATTAGGGCATGCCGAGACGTCACGGGGCCCGACGCGAGCATCTGCGTCGACGTTAACTGCGCCTGGTCTCACAATTTCGTCGAGATGAATCTTGCGGAATTGCGCTCGCTCGATCTCGCCTGGCTCGAAGAACCGATCTATCCGCCCGAAGACTTCGTGAGCCTGAAGGCCCTGCGTGGAAAAGGACTGCCGATCGCGGCCGGCGAGAACTGGTGCACGTCCTTCCAGTTCGGACAGGCACTTGAAGTCGGCGCCGTCGATTACCTCCAGCCGAGCATCACCAAGGTCGGAGGCGTCTCGGAATATATCTCCATCGTCGACATGGCGGCGCGACAGGATATTTCTCTGATGCCGCATTCCCCGTACTTCGGTCCGGGCTTTTTCGCCTCTCTTCAGGTCGCGGCGGCGCGGCCGAGCATTGATGCACTGGAATACAACTTTGTTCAGCCCGACGCATGGCTGGCTGACGTCGAGGGGATTAGGAATGGCGATATGATCAAAGTCTCGGATCGACCAGGGATAGGCTTTGAGCCGGACCTCGATGTCATGAAAAAATTCGGACGAGTCCTCGGGAGTAGAAATCTATGAAGGCGAACAAGCTCAAGGAAATCTGGTCGAAGGGCGGTTGCGTGCTGAACGGCTGGTTGTCGATCTCGAATGCGTTCTCAGCCGAAATCATGGCCGCCCAGGGCTACGACAGCATCGGCATCGACCTTCAACACGGCATCGTGGACTATCAGGACGCGGTCGGAATGCTGCAGGCCATGCGCGCCAGCAACGCGACACCACTCGTGAGGCCGCCATGGCTCGACCCGGTTCATATAATGAAGGCGCTGGATGCGGGCGCCTACGGGGTGATCTGCCCAATGATCAACAGCCGCGCGGAGGCCGAACAACTGGTGTCCTATGTGCGATATCCTCCGACGGGCGTGCGCAGTTATGGCCCCTCGCGCGCCATTATTTCGACCGGTGGCGGCGACTACCTGGGGGAGGCCGACGAGGAGGTGGTCTGCTTTGCCATGATTGAAACGGCACAGGCCCTCGAAAAACTCGAGGAAATTGTAACAACGCGGGGCCTTGACGGTGTCTACATCGGTCCAGCCGACCTGACGATCGGTTTGACTGGCAAAAAATATCCTGCCGGCTTCGACCGCGAAGAGCCCGAAATCATCGACGCCATCGATCGCATCCTGAGGGTATCGCACGATGCAGGCATCAAGGCTGCACTCCATTGCGGATCGCCGGCCTATGCCGCCAGGGCTGCAAAGTGGGGCTTCGATCTCGTGACGGTTTCCAACGACGTTCGACTTCTGGCAGCTGCCGCCGCGTCAAGTGTTGGGTCCTACCGGGCACTAATGAGCGATGATGCGATCAAGTCCAAAAATGAGAAGGGCGGTTACTGAAATGACCGAGATTGAAGTTAAGGCGAGCCGGGTAATCGGGGAGGGGTCGATCCAAGTGGTTGCTCTTCATGGCTGGATGGGCGATCACCGTCTCTACGAACCAACCTTCCCGCTATGGGACAGAACCAAGTTCACGGTCGCATTCTTGGATTGCCGCGGCTACGGCCAGCGTCTCGACGAAACAGGGGAATACACCATCGAAGAGGTCGCACGCGACGTCCGAAAGTTGGCGAAATCTTTGGGATGGAGGAAATATCATGTGATCGGTCATTCCATGACGGGGATGACTGTCCAGCGTCTGACGGTGGACGCTTCTGACGAGGTGCAGTCGATCATTATGGTTGCGGCGCTGCCGGCATCTGGCGCCAAGATAACCGACGAACGGCGAAAGCTTCTCCAGGACGCGATTTCCGACGCAGAGGTCCGTAAGACACTGATTGATGTAAACACCGGTCACAGGAGAAAAGACGAGTGGCTCCAAGAGTTGCGCGATACCAGCCTCGCCGGTACATCCGAACGTCCCTTGGTCGCCTACATGGCCTCATGGACCGGAACGGACTTTTCTAGCGAGGTTCAAGGAAACAAAACTCCCCTGTTCGTCGTCCTCGGAGCCAACGACCCAGGATCTTCCATCGAGAAGACGAGGGAGACCGTGGGTGCTTGGTACAAGAATGTCGAGGTGGAGGTCCTGGAAGGCGCCGGACATTATCCGATGTACGAGGAGCCTGAAGCGTTCGTGAAGCTGGTGGGCAAACACTTATCAAGGTACTGAAGGCACCGTTGCTGGTAGGCTAACTCGCGCGAATCGACTTGATCGAACTTGCTACACAGCTTCGTTCCGCGAAGCGACGGTCCTCGCGCACAAAATGCGCGAGCCTTGCCGGATCGACGGTCGCTCCCTCCTCAAAGAGTAGTCCCTCTTCGAACTTTGGGGAGTTGCAGAGTTCCGACAGGTTGGACTTGGAGAGCCGTCTGACGCTCGATGGCACACCGAGCGCTTCAGCCACTTTGATGAAGTCGTCCAGCTTGCTGCGTTGAGCTGCCGATGTTGCGACGCGTAGGTAGCCCTCTTCGGTCCACCAGACGTCATTTCTCTCGGCGAAACGTCGGAGCTTTCGTTGGGCAAGCGTACCAAGCTCGGCGGCCTCGAGCGACTTTTGCGCTCCGTACATGGGAAGTAGCGTAGGAAGCGCGCCCCAATAACCGTGTACATTGCCGCCGTTGCGGGCGCTGGCGCCGTCGCCGCAACGATAGGCGTCGACGATAGCGATGCGTAGAGCGGGTCCCTCTCTTTGAGGGTGAGGGCGGTCCACATGCCCGTGAAGCCGCCACCGACGATCAGAACGTCGACCTCGATCTCCCCCATCAACGGAGGCAGGTTCTTGATGGTGAAAACAGACCTTACGTACTGCTGCCACCATGACAATTCATTGGGAATATTCGCAGGGACAGCCGAAAGGAGTTCCACGTCATTCTCCTGCCATCCGTTATTCGATGGACATCTTGTTACCCTTGATGAAGTCGGATGCGCGTTCGCCCACCATGATCGCCGGACCGTTGAGGTTTCCGGACGGAACGCGAGGAAGGATTGACGTATCTGCAACGCGGAGGCCATCGATGCCTCGAACTCGCAATTGCGGATCGACGACAGCCATGTCGTCAGTCCCCATTTTGCACGCGCCCGATGGATGCAAAGCGCCTTGCCCCGTCTCCCTGACGAACTGCATGCGCTCCTGCTTCGTCTTGAGGACGCCGCCGGGACGATAAGGATGTGAAACGTACTTCGACAAGGACTGCTGCTGCAGGATCTCCTGGCCAATCCTCACGCCCTCAGCGAGTACCTCGACATCATATTCTTCAGCCAGATAGTTTGGATTGACGACCGGAAACACGTTCGGATCAGAGCTGCGAAGCTTGACGAACCCTCGCGACCGCGGGCGCGACTGGTAGACGTTGGTCGTGCAACCGTTACCGCTCGGTGTGGAATCCGAACCTTCCTCGACACCTGCGCCAGGTAGGAAGTGATACTGCAGGGTGGGCAGCTTGTCGTCTTCTGCACCGTACCAACAAAGCCCACCTTCGCAGACGTTGGAGGTGACGGGTCCGTTGCGGAAGAGTGCATACTGCAAGCCCGCCCAGGCCTGCCACCGGAGCTTCTTGTACTTGTCGTAGCTATGGGCGCCGGTCAGTTCGTAGATCAGGAACATGTCGAAATGGTCCTGGAGATTCAGGCCAACCCCCGGGAGGTCATGCTTCACGTCAACGCCGATCTCGCGAAGGTGATCCGCCGGGCCGATGCCTGATAGGAGCAGAAGGTGGGGAGAACCGATCGCTCCCGAGCACACAACAACTTCCTGACTTGCCATTGCCTTGACGACATTCCCGTTCTGCACGTACTCGACGCCGACGGCACGGTTGTTCTCGATCAGAATGCGAAGGGCTTTGGTTTTCGTCTGAACCGTGAGGTTCTTGCGTTTGCGCGCGGGCTTCAGGTAGGCCTTGGCGGCACTGCAGCGCAGCCCGTCCTTCATAGTCACCTGATAGAAGCCGACACCAGCCTGGTTGCCGGAATTGAAGTCGGGGTTGAAATTGATCCCCAGCTCCTGCGCGGCACGCACCCACGCCTTGGTCAGATAGTGGGTATGGCGCTGGTCGGAAACCGCAAGCGGTCCATCCGTGCCATGGGCTGCTCCCGAGAAGCGCTCGTTCGACTCTGCCTTCTTGAAGTAGGGCAGTACGTCCTTGTACGCCCAGCCGTCGCACCCTTCTGCTGCCCAGCGGTCGTAGTCTTGCGGGATGCCTCGCATGTAGACCATCGCATTGACGGAGCTACCTCCACCCAGAACGCGTCCTTGTACAAACTCCGGAGTGATGCCGCCCTGGTGAGCCTGTGGCTCTAGGCGATAGCGCGTCAGCATGTCACTTTGGGACGTTTTGTAGTACGTCACGGGCAAGTGGATGTAGGGGCTCCAGTCGCGGTCACCCTGTTCAAGCAGGAGTACCTTGGAGTCCGGGTTCTCACTCAGTCTCGAGGCTATAGTGCAACCCGCCGAGCCGCCGCCCAATACGATATAATCATACATCAATTTCTCGCCTTCTTTTTTGGGCTCAACTTGCGAGGACAACCACGGATGCGGGGTCCCACGTGAGAGATACCGGGCTACCAACGCCAAAGCGGATACCGGCTGCAGCGCGAGGCTCCTGACACTTCATGAGCGTACCCTCGGCGTGTCTAACCTTGTAGACAACGCGACTGCCGATAAACATCACGTCCTCGACCTTGCCGACCGCCTCGTTGGAGCTTTCCGAGGTACCCGTCGCGGCCGAGATGTTGATCGCTTCCGGACGAATGGAGACGTGCACAGCGGAACCGGATCGCAGGCCACGGGTTCCGACTGTCGCCGCACCGACGGGAAGTGATAGAACGGCGCCGCTGCCGTCTGCATCCTGAACGCGCCCATCGAGAAGGTTGGTCTCGCCGAAGAACTTGGCGCAGAACAGCGTCTTTGGAGCACCGTACATCTCGTCGGGGGTGCCGATCTGTTCGATCGTCCCCTTGTTCATCAGAACGACGCGGTCGGACAGGATCATCGCCTCGTCCTGGTCGTGCGTAACATAGATGAAGGTGGTGCCTGTCTCTGTATGGATACGCTTGAGTTCTTCAAGCATGTGATGACGGATCTTGAGGTCGAGCGCCGCCAATGGCTCATCAAGCAGTAGCACCGAGGGACGATTCACAAGCGCACGGGCCAGGGCAACGCGCTGCGCTTGACCGCCGCTGATTTCCCCGATCCAACGGTTCGAGAAGTCCTGAAGCTGCACCAGGTTCAGCATCGCATTCACCTGCTCGGTGACGGCCGACTTCCCGATACCCTTCAAGCGAAGCCCAAAGGCAACGTTGTCGAAGACGTCCAGGTGAGGGAAGAGAGCATAACGCTGGAAAACCATGTTCACAGGCCGCCTCTCTGGCGGAACAGCGGTCATGTTCTTTCCGCCGATGACGACCTCTCCCGAGGTCGCGGACTCGAAACCAGCGGCGATACGCATGAGCGTCGACTTCCCGCAGCCGCTCGGTCCCAGGAGGGTAAGGATCTCGCCCTTCCGAACGTTGAGGCTAATGTTGTCCAGGGCGGTGAAGATGCCCCACTTCTTTGTGATATTGCTGAGTTCGACGATGTTCTGAGACATTGATGTTCCCCTGTTAGATGGCGTCGCGCAGGGCGACAGCTCTTTTTCTCTGGAGCCAAAGGGTCAGACCGCCTGCGCCTAGCACGACGATCGACAGTGCAAGTGCAAGGACGCTTGCCGCGTTGATCGAAGGATCCACTGTCCGGCGCATCATCGACCAGATGTAAAGCGGCAGCGTGGTGTCATTTCCGCTGACGAAGACCGTGATGATGAACTCGTCGAAGGAAAGTGCGAACGTGAGGATCGCCGCGCCGACGATCGTTGGTGCCAGAATGGGGATCGTCACCAGCCGGAACGTCTGGATCTGCGAAGCTCCGAGGTCTCGTGCTGCCTCTTCGAGCGAATGATCGAAATAGTTGATCCGCGACCGCATCGTTTCGACAAAGAATGGCAGCGTGAATAGAACATGTGCGATTGTGACGGTGACAAGCGAGCGCGGCAGGTTGATCGCAGCGAAGAGCGTGACGAGCGCAATCCCAAGGAAGAGGCCGGGCAGACCGATAGGCGCGAAATTCAGCAATTCGAAAGTCTGCTTGTATTTGCCTTTCAGACGAATGAGGGCCAGCGCGGCGAGCGTGCCGAGTACCGTGGTAGCTATCGCGGTGTAGAAGCCGACTTTCAGGCTGTTCCAGAGCGAAGTTACGAATTCCGGCTTGTCGAATAGCTGTGCGTACCAACGCAGGCTCAAGCCTTCGACCGGGAAGGTCAGGGCTGGCGAACTGTGGAAGCTGAAGAGCACGATGATCGCGATCGGAGCGAACAGGAAAAGCAGATACAGTGAGAGATAAGCTCTAAGCATGGCGATCACCCGTGGTAGCGCCGACCGGGCGCAAGTTTTGCGAACTTTAAGGCCTGCGTGAAGACGACGTAGACGACCACAAAGGTTGCGAGCAGAACGAATGCCATCGCAGAACCCAAAGGCCAGTTTCCGGCGCTTCTGAACTGGTTTGCGATGAGCAGGCCGCTTGTTACCCCCTCGCGTCCACCGAGAAGTTGCGGAGTGATGTAGTCGCCAGCGGCCAGGATGAAGGTGAACATGAAAGATCCCACGATACCCTTGTAGGACATCGGCAGGATGACTTTGTAGAGCACGCCGAGGCCGCTCGCTCCGAGATCACGTGCCGCCTCTAGGTACTCCTGCTTCACGTCCCGAAGGGACGAAACGAGGATCAGGAGTGCGAAGGGAAGCATAATATGGATCAGCGTGAGCACGGCGGCGAATGGGCTGAAAAGGATGACTTGAAGGGGCTCCTTGATGATCCCGCTGCCCATGAGGAAGGAGTTAATCACTCCGTTTGTCCCAAGGATCGTTCGCCATGCGTAAACACGAACAAGATAGCTGGAAAACCAGGAGAGCAGCACCAGGTACAGCACCACATTGCTTCTCGTCTTGTAGACAAGATAGTAGGCGACCGGAAAGCTAAGGATGACGGAGAACGCGGCAGTGAAGAAGCCATTCTTCATTCCGACCCAAGTCGCCTGCCAAAAACCAGCCGCTGCGAAGATCTTCGCGTAGTTTTCGATATTCCAGACATGCTCGATCACAAACGATCGCGCGGTGAAGAAGCTGGTCACGAACAGAAGCGCGACGGGGATCAGGAAGAAGAAGATGAGGAAGGCGAGGGGTGGCGTTGCCAGTCCAAAGCCTTTGGGAATCGTGGGGAAACGCATCCCTGTTCTTTCTTCGGGTGTCTTGTCGACATAATCGGCAGCGGTCGCCATAGGCGTTCGTCCTGTCTCTTAATCAATGGCACGTTCGGCGGTTGATGCAACCGCTCGCGAAGGCTGCCAGCAGGCGTTTGACGCTGATAACGCCTGCTGGCCTTGGCTTAGAAGCCCGCTCGGAAATCCGACCAGATCTGGAGCCAATCGTCGTAGGTCGCGTACTTGTCCGAGGTGCGAGGAGGCTGGCCATAGATCTTGAGCCGTTTGAACTGCTCATCGAAGTTGTCGTAGTCGAAGAGAGCCTTGGTCTGCGCGTCCATGAGCGCAGGCGCCTTCTTCGAAACGGCCGCCGCTACCGCGGTCTTGGAGATCGAAGCCTGGATATCCGGCTTCAGAGCTTCGTTGATGAACGCGTGGGCCGATTCGATATTCTCGGCGGTCTTAGGAATGAACCAGGCGTCGGCCCATACCGCGCCGCCTTCCTTCGGGTAGATCGAGACTGTCTTCACGTTCTGTTTGGCTGTTTCCAGAGGAACAGCGGACCAGACGCAGAAGCAAGCCGCGATCTCACCGTTTGCGAAAAGGGAGATCACGTCGCCGTTGGACGATGCAAACACCTTGGTCTGATCGCGGTAGGGTTGGAGCTTGACGAAACAATCCTTGAGTTCGTCGGTCGTGAGGTTCGGGAATTTGTCGCCGTACCCAGTGACCTTCGCGATCTGCGGCCAGACGGTGAGCGGATTGTCGAGGAATGCGAGCTTGCCCTTGAACTCAGGGCGAAGAAGGTCTTCGTAGCTCTTGACCTCGAAGCTGATCATCTCCGGATTGACGACGATGGTATCAAGTCCCCAGACCCACGGCATCGCCCATTGCTTGCCGTCCCAGAACCACATCTCTCCCTGATAGAAGGGCGGGTAGATATCGTCCTTGTTGTAGTTGGGGATCTTGGACACATCCAGTTCCGTCAGGACCTTCAGATCGTTGTAGATCGCGTTGTAGCCGTTGGAGTATTCGGCAAGGTCGAGACGGACGGCATTGCTGCCGACGATCTTTGCGGTAACGTCATCCTGATTGCTCATGATGGCCGCACGCATTGTCAGGTTATTTTCCTTCCGCCACCCGGCCGTCTCCTGCTCGAGCGTGTAGCCTTCCCAGGCCATTACTTCGAGATTGCCACCGACCACGGCCTCCGCGGACGGCACCCAAGCACCGAGCGTCGCGCCGGCTGCAATCGCAGCCGTGCCGAACATAAAATGGCGACGGTCCATCGCGAAGTCGCGAAGGATATCGGCAGTGCGTGCTGCCGGAACGTTCGAGAGGTCTTTAGAATTTGAACTCATTGCAATGCTCCCAGTTAATTTGAGTTTGCGATCAATTCCCGTCTTTGACGATTTTTATTGCTTTTGGTCACGCGGGACGTCCCGCGTGACAATATCAGATACGGTTGATTATTCGGCTGCCTGAAGGGTGGAAACGTGCTGGCGCAGCTTGGGCATGACTTCGGTCGCCAGAAGCTCCATCGAACGCTTGTGCAGAGCAGGGCGGTCCCAATCCTTCTGCGTCATCATGAGGGAACCAAAAGGACCACCGACCTCGTCAACGAATGTCGCGAGCTTGTCGAGGACCGTCTTCGGCGAGCCGGACATCACCATCCAGTCGAGGCAATTCTTGACCGTGATGTCGCTGTCGAGGGTGTTCATGGATGGCTTCAGAACGCCGAGCAGCTTGAAGGCCTTCATGTCTTCGACAATGTACTCGTAGTACCAGTTGTACGACGAGGTCTCGTCCGCGAGGTAATCAGCTGATTCCTGATCCGAGTCCGTGACAAGGATCGACCGCGCGATGCGCCACTTGTTGCGATCCGGACGGCGACCAGCTTTTTCGCAACCGACGGCATACTGTTCCCAGTGCGTCTTGACGTTCGCAAGCGGCGTGAAGTTCGCCGACACGATGCTCCAGCCGTTTTCGCCAGCCTGGCGCGCGCTACTCGAAGACGGGCTCATGACGGAGATTGCGAGTTCCGGGAATGGCTGCTGATAAGGCTTCAGCATCGGGCCGAAGCCGAGGCTCGGGATCAGGGTCTTCTCGACGACCACATCCCAGTACTTGCCCTTGATGTTGTAGGGCGGGCTGCTGGACCAGATCTCATGCATGATGCGGATGGACTCGGTCGTCATCTCCGCACGGTTCTTTTCGCTGGTGCCGAACAGTTCCATGTCCGTGACGAGACCGCCCGGGCCGACGCCCATGATGAAGCGGCCTTCGGAAAGATGATCGAACTGTGCGATCTGACCAGCGAGGCGGGCAGGATGGTGCTGAGGAAGGTTGAGAACCCCCGTGGCGAACTTGATCTGCTTCGTGGCATGGATCAGCGAACCAAAAAACTGGAGCGGATCTGCGATCGGTTCGCACGAGCAGGTAATATGCTCGCCGACCCAGACTTCAGCGAAATTCAGACGATCGGCGAGAATGACGGCTTCGCGATCCTGTTTCAGCAGCTCCGTGAAATTGCGCCGCTGATCATGAAGCGGCATCATGAAAAGACCGAGGTCCATGAGAGTCTCCTCTGTTGTAGAGATCGGCCTGTCCGATCCTCATCAGGAGAATTGCAACTGGCGTGCCAGTTGGAAACTCTTTCAAAAACAGTAGCCTAGAGGCTTGTTGTGATGAATCTCAGTAGCGCTGTTTAGTCTCAACTGTGAGAATCTTCGAGTCCATCAATCTCAAGTGATTTGAGACTCGCGATTGAGACGAAAAAAAAGGCCGGACAAGATCTCCGGCCCAAGTTGATCAGGCAACTCTCCTCGGCTGCCCGTGGGAGTATTCGTCCACTAATCCGGAAAGGAGTTCGGCCGTGGCGGCCGACAACGTCCAGCCGAGATGCCCATGACCTGTGTTGTAGAACACGCCAGGCCTATTGCCTTTTCGAACCTGCGGCATCATGTTTGGCATCATCGGCCGTAGTCCCGCCCAGGGAACCACGCGAGAGGTCGATGCACTGGGGAATAGCATCCGCACCCAGTCGACTAACGGTTTCGTACGATCAGACCGAATATCGCGATTGATACCGTTGAATTCGGCAGTTCCAGCTACCCTGAAGCGATCGGGCCCCAGTCGGCTGGTGACAATCTTGGCGCGGTCATCGAGCAGGCTGACCCAGGGTGCACCGTTCTGGCTTTCGGCATCATCGAGGTGAACGGTGATCGAGTATCCCTTCACCGGATAGACGTTCATCCGGTCACCTAACATGGACGCGAATTTGCGACTACCTACGCCAGCGCAGACAACAATCGCGTCGGCGTTTAGCAAGCGAACGGCGGTATCGGCTTCGTCAGTAGGCCTCCACGTTACCGTCACCTGGTTGCCCGCGACTACGTTCTGGACGTCTGCGTCAAACAGGAATTTGGCACCTCGTCGAAGGCAGGCCTCGGCCAGACCGCGAGTGAACTTATGGATGTCGCCAGTCGAGTCCGACGGCGTGAAGAAACCACCGAAGAAATCGCCCACGAGGGCTGGTTCGATACTCTTGATCTCGGTGGGGGAAACCGCTCGTCGGTCGAGGCCGCCGGCCTGCAGAAGTTCGTTGACCTTCTGCGCTCCATCGAAGCTCTTGCGGTCGTAGTACACGTGGAGAATTCCGCGCTTTTCGAGATCGAAATCAATGCCTTCGCTCTCAGCCATAGCAAACATGTGCTTGCGTGCCTCTATGGCAAGCTTGGTGGTCGCGATGGTGTTGTCCTCGTAACCGGAAATGCTTCCGAGAAACTCGCCCATCCACGAGTATTTGTGCCAGCTTGGCGAGGGATTCATCAGAAGCGGAGCGTCCTTCTTGAGCATCCACTTCATGCCCTTCACAACGGTCGACCAACTGTTCCAGACCTCTGCGTTGCTCGCGGACAGTTGACCGCCATTCGCGAAGGATGTTTCCATCGCCGGATAACGATGTCGTTCGATGACGGTCACATCGTGACCGCGTTTCAAAAGGGCATACGCCGTCGTTACGCCGGTGATGCCGGCGCCCAAAACCACGATATGGGACATAATCTCTCCAACAGTAGGTGCGGGACCTTGCCAGTCCCTTGCCCCCAATCTGTCTCTGTACCTGAGAGCTTTTCCTTCTTGTTGAAGGTCCCCTTCGGTGGACGCGGCGAGCCGTGTCTCTCTCCAGATTGTCCAAACCCGGCAGTCTTTTTGCCTGAGAGTTTCCTGGGGGGTTGCTCCGTCGGCGCGACCCTCCTGGGGCCATCTCTCCTGCAAGGCTTACGAACGCCTTTAGGGTAGGCATAGAAGGTTCGAAACGGCAATCCCCTTCCAGAAATTTTCAATCAAGCAACTGGCACACAGCTTGCAGGTACCATTCGTGTCACTGTCATGAGGATGAAAATGCGGGATTTTCTGGTTTACATCGAGAACAAGCATAGCCCGGAGTCACCCTATTTCGTTTCGAAAGAGGCTGTCTCTCGCGCACTTGGCTCCAATGCCAGTCGATCTGAGATCGTCGCCCATTCCGAACAGAAACCGGATCTGAATGTACTGCGTTCGGCGTCCTATTTCGTTGGTTCTGGCTTCGATGTGCGACGCCTCCAGGAACATGGCCGGTCGCTGCGCTTCGTGCATTGCACCAGTGCTGGCGTCGAAAAATACATGCCGTTGGATTGGTTGCCGAACAGGGCATTCTTGACCAACAGCAGTGGAGTGCATGCCGAGAAGGGTGGGGCGTTCGGGGCGATGACCGTCATGATGCTCTGCGAGGGCGTTCCGCGGCATATTCGGAACCAACGCTTGCGTCGCTGGGACAACCAGCTTTCGACGAACATTTCCAGCAAGACGGTCGTCGTTCTCGGGTTTGGAGAGCTGGGCAGCGCGATTGCTTCAAGGCTCCGACATTTTGGCGTGCGGATTGTTGGCGTCACCCGGAGTGGCAGGTCTCATCCAAGCGCGAATGAGATGGTTGAGGTCGCCGACCTCCAATCGGTGCTCCCCATCGCAGACTGCCTGGTTGTCAGTTGTCCGTTAACGCCGCAGACGTTCGGATTGATCGGCATGGAGCAGATCGCGGCGATGAAGGCCGGGGCATCCCTGTTCAACATCGCGCGCGGTCCCGTTGTCGACAACGTTGCGCTCTGCGCGGCGCTTGAGGCAGGGCACCTGAGTGGCGCTGCGCTCGACGTATTTGATCCGGAGCCGCTGCCAGCCACAAGTCCTCTTTGGGATGTCCCAAACCTCATGATCTTCCCGCATATCTCGTGCGATGACGCGGACGGTTACGTCGACCGCTGCCTGTCCATCTTTGCAGAGAACGTCGAACACGACTTGGCCGGACGCCCGTTGCGAAACCGCGTGGACGGCGCGGCCGGATACTAACCGAAACCAGGAGAAGATACGTGTCGAAAGCCTACAATGAAACCGTCGTGCTTTCTCAGTCCGGAGCGCTTACGGCACTGCATGCTGCCGTGGAGAAGGCTCAGGAAATGGGGGTGCCGCAATGCATCTTCATTGTCGATCCGAGCGGCCAAACTATCGTGAGCCTTCGGATGGACGGGGGCGAAATACCTCAGCATGCATACTGCTCGCGCGAAAGCGCGAACAGCAGCTTCGATTAGAAACCCGACAGGATCGATGACACCTGAGTTCGCTGTCGCTGCTGGAATTGCTTCCAACGGCGGGGTTACCAATCTCCCGGGCGGGCTTCCTATACGCTTCGGCGGCAAGCTCGCTGGAGCCGTCGGTGTGGGCTCGGGCACGGGCGACCAGGACATCGAGGTCGGCCGCTCTGCTCTGGCCGCGATCGAGGCAGACCCGATCTGATAGATCCGCGCTGGAGCAAGCCATGACCAATCTTGGGGATCTCGAGATCTTTGCGAAAGTTGCAGCGACGGGCAGCATGTCCGTCGCTGGGCGCGCATTAGGCTACTCGCCTGCCGTGGTCTCGAAGCGAATAATGCGTCTTGAAAGTCGCTTGGGTACGAGGTTGCTCCAGAGGACCACCCGAAAAGTTTCCATGACAGAGGCAGGACTAGGCTTCTATCAGAGAATCTTGAGCGTTTTGGAAGGATTGCAGGAGGCCGAGGGCTTCATATCCGGACAAGTCGACCTCGCGCAGGGCACATTGAAGGTGTCAGCGCCCACATCGTTTGGCCGTTTGCACATCGCTCCACACATGGCTGCCTTCCTCAATCGATACCCATCAATCTCACTCAACCTGATCCTGACCGACGAGTTCAGCGATCTTGTCGGCGAGGGTTTCGACATGGCCGTACGCATCGGCGAGCTTACCGACTCGACACTCGTCGCTAAGCGGCTGGCGGCAGTCAGACGAATCCTTTGCGCTTCGCCGAAATACATCGCGAACAACGGCGAACCAGCAGCGTTCGAAGACTTGGATGGTCACTGCTGCCTTCCCACGCACAACGGCGAACCATGGCGGATGGCGAGCGATAGCGGCAAGGCTATGCACCGACCCAGCGCAAGCTTGGCGACCAACTCCAGCGAGGTGGTTAGGGCCGCGGTGCTGTCTGGAATCGGTATTGCCCTTCGATCCACCTGGGAGGTTGGTGCCGATATCCGATCCGGCCAGCTTGTGCAGGTTCTGCCCGAATATGAAGGGTCCGGCGACATCTCCATAGCAGCTGTCTATCCCAGCAGGCAGTTCCTGCCCGTGAAGGTCCGCATCTTCATCGACTACTTGGCTGAGATTTTTGGCGAGGCGCCATACTGGGAGAACGGCTGATGACCATGAAGGAAATTGTCGCTGAACGCGGCGCGTCGTCAATGACCAGGGTGGCTGGCAACGTCATCGCGCTGGGGAATTTTGACGGAGTTCATCGTGGTCACCAGGCACTGCTCCAAGCTGCGTATGATCTGGCCATCGACATGCGACTTGAATACTACGTCGCCTGCTTCTCACCGCATCCAAAACATATCTTGCAGCCCTCGGAAGGCTTTTTCGAGCTCACCTCTCTCCCGCAGAAGGAAAAGCATTTCCGTCAGCTGGGCGCCGCCGGGACGTTCCCTCTCACCTTCGATGCCTCGGTTTCTCGTATGTCTCCTGAAGAGTTCTGCGGATGGCTGTGGGCGACGACCAAGCCACGTGCGGTCGTAGTCGGCTGCGACTTTCACTTTGGCAACCGACGGGCGGGCGGGCCTTCTTATCTGCGCGATTACGCCCAGCGAGCCGGAACGCTTGTAAAGCTCATCGATCCATCCCGTGACAGCGAGGGGGAGGCCATCACCTCGGAGCAGGTGAGGAATGCCCTGTCGTTGGGAGACGTCGACCACGCTTCGGAGCTACTGGGCTACCGCTACTGTGTTGAAGCAAAGGTTGTTCACGGCGCTAAGCTTGGACGGACGCTCGGCTTTCCCACAGCCAACATGGAACTGGCTGGCGGCAGCAAGCTTTGCGCCGGGATTTATGCCGTGAAGTTCAGAGACGGCGCTGGGCAAGAGCATGACGGAGTCGCGAGCTTCGGCAGGCGCCCGACAGTGACGGCTGACGGTCTGCCGCTGCTCGAGACTTATGTGTTCGGCTATTCGGGAGACCTATACGGACAGACTTGTACCGTCACCTTCGTAAAGTACCTGAGGCCGGAGCTGAAATTCGACGGCCTTCCAGCACTTGTCGCTCAGATGAAGCGTGATGAAGCCGACGCACGCGTGGCGCTCGCTAAAGCAACGCTCAACGTCAGTGGCGAACGCTGTGCCGCTCATCCTCTCGGCGCTTCCGGTGCAGGGATCTCCTACTTGGCGAGTGGGGAGGCTAGATGAAGTATCATCAGATCGAGGCGTTCTATCAGGTGATGCTCACTGGAAGCATCTCAAAGGCTGCCACGAACCTCGGTCGGACACAGCCTGCCGTCAGCATGACGATTGCGACGCTTGAGGATCAGCTGGGAACCGTTCTGTTCGACAGGCGCGCGGGACGCATAACGCCCCGCGCTGAGGCACAGGTGCTCTTCGAGCAGGTGAGTTCGGTGATGCAGCAGCTTGGCGATATCCGGTATCGCTTCGGCCGACTGGGATCCATCGCTGTTCCCCGGATATCAATCATTTCGTCCAGCAACGTCGGCATGCATCTGATCCCATCCGCTATTTCGGAAATTGCATCGAGGGATCAGGAATTCCGGCTGATGACCGGGTCGGCGGCGACGATCGTTTCCGAGATGGACAACCAGCGCCACGATCTGGCGGTCACAGACGAAGGCACATCGGAAATTCCCACCGACTCGCGTCTCTTTGAGACCGAGACATTCCAGGTGCCAGCGTTCGCCATCTATCCTAGGGGGCTCCTCAGTGCGGGCGGGTCAACGCTGAAGACGGAAGACCTGATCGGGCACCAGATATGCACTCTCTATGAAGGCAACCTGGCTGCAAAGGAGATACGGGAAAAGCTCCGACCTCCACGTGTCGAGTTCTCCAGCTATTTTCCGATGGCTTGCTATGCGGCCACGACGGGTAGCGTCGCTGTCGTCGACTTCATAACGTGGACGGCAATGCAGAAGCTTACCTCCGGCACGCTTCACGTCGAGGGTAGGGCGATATCCGACGTCTCGCCGACACACTACTACCTTCTCCGACCAAAATTCCGTCCCCGTTCCAAGGTTTCAGACCACTGCCACGGTCAGATCAGGAAGCTGCTACGGGATCACGAAGCACTCGCGCATTGAGACTGCACAGCAGAAATTAGGAGGATTCCTTGTCCGATTTGAAGGGAAAGACCGCGATCGTAACGGGAGCGTCGTCTGGCATCGGAAGGGCGACGGCTGCTGCGCTGGCGGCGCGAGGCGCCCGTGTGGCCCTCATCGGCCGACGAAAAGCGGCGCTAGATAGTGTCGCTTCCGAGATTGGCGGCGCGGCCATTGGGTTCGTCGCCGACGTCGGAAAGGAAGAGGAGGCGACGCTTGCTGTTCGGGGCGCTTGGGATAAGTTGGGCGGAGTTGACTATCTGGTCCATGCGGCAGGCATCATAACGCCCGCAAGGCTCGAGGCTCTAACGCCGAGCCTGTGGAGACAACACATTGATGTCAACCTGAACGGGGCCTTCTACATCATGCGCGAATGCGCTCTCCGGATGCGAGAGAGATGTAGTGGAAGCATCGTAGCCATCGCGTCCGACCTGTCGTTCAAGGGATTGGAATGCTATGCGCACTATTGCGCATCCAAAGCCGGGCTGGCGGGCCTCACGAAAGCAATGGCGCTTGAACTGGCGCCTACTGTTCGCGTCAACTCCGTCTGCCCCGGCCCGGTCGATACTCCCATGATGGAGTCGGAACTAAAATGGTTCGGCGGGACGGATGACGTACGCCAGGGAGCTGTCTCGCAGGTTCCACTAAAAAGGTTCGCCTCGCCGGAGGAAATTGCCAAATTCACGGTGTTTGTGGCAGTCGATGCGACTTTCGCAACTGGTGCGATGCTCAGTGTCGATGGCGGGACCACCGCGCGATAGATCCAGCCCGCACGCGCGCCTTTCGCAGGCCCCAACGGCTTCCGCGCAGACTGCGGGTGTCGGGACTCCCTTCGCATAGAGGGGAATTTCCTCATCGATACACAAGCCCATAAGCCAATCTTATAAGGTCATCAGAACTTCGATTTTGCGACCTTGGGCGGTTTGGCCGACTATCGGTTGGCAATCAGGTGATTGCCGCTCCGCCGGAGAAATTCGCACAATAAGGTGCGCAGTCCGGCGAGCGAAATCTTGCCTTTCGAAGGAGTGCAGCCATGCGCGTTACAAACATCCGGGCATACCGGATCCCAACGGGCGGTGTTCGCCCGGTGCTCGTTGAAGTCACGACGGACGAAGGCGTCACGGGCTGGGGCGAAGCAGCTGTAGCCTATGGTCTGGGCGCCCGCGCAGCCGCTGGTGCCATCGCCGACTACTCGCCGCGCGTAATCGGCCAAGATCCGCGCTATCCGCGACAGGTTTATCACGAGATTTATGACAACTCCTTCTGGACGAAGGGCGGCGGCGCCATCGCCTTCGCAGCCGTCAGCGCTATCGATCAGGCTCTTTGGGACATCAAGGGTAAAGCACTGGGCGTTCCGGTCTACGAACTGCTAGGCGGAAAGTTTGCTGGCCAGGCCCAGGTATATGCCAACGGCTGGAACTATCACTGCAATGACGCCATAGAGTGGGCCAAGGCGGCCGAACGGCCATTGAAGGATGGCTACAAGATCCTCAAGAGCTACCCCTTCGCCACGCAGCAGCCCGGACGCACGCTCACGCACGTCCAACGGCGGATGCTTTCGCCAGAAGAGCTAACGAGGGCAATCGACCGGATCAAGCTTCTCAAGAAAGTGGTTGGCGATCAGGCAGAACTCATGATCGACCTCTCCGGCGGCATCAATAATGACCAGCTGTTCCGGGTTCTCGACCTATGTGAAGAACTCAATGTCATGTGGGTCGAAGAGCCTCTCGACGCCTTCAATATTACCGGACTGAAGAACCTTGCGGGACGCTACAAGTTCCCGATCGCTGCTGGTGAACGCGTCTATACACGAAACGGCTTCCGCAACCTTCTTGAAACGGGCGCGATCGATGTCGTTATGCCCGACGTCGGGAACTGCGGCGGCGTCTTCGAGCTTGTTCAGATTGCTGCGATGGCGGAAGCCTACAACGCGCGCGTATCGCCACACAACTGCGCCTCGACGCTCTGCACCGCGGCATCGCTCCAGGTATGGGCAGCATGCGCAAACGCAATGCCGTTGGAAATCTATCCCTACCTGCCAGAATCCAACGGTTATGTTCAGGTTCTGAAGAACGCGCCAGAAGCTCGAATCCGCAACGGCCACCTCGAAGTCAGCACCGATCCGGGGTTGGGCGCCGAGGTTGATGCGGAGCGGCTCCAGAGCTACTGCGTCTTCGACTACAAGCAGGAAGCCGCTTGATCTTCTAACGGCGCTCGGGATACCGGGCGCCGATGACCCGCCGACCCGGGCCGTCAATTCAAGTTTCCCCGCACAGTCAAGTGCCACCTGCCCGGTACCGAAAAGTATCGGGCTGTTTTTGTATTGGGGTTGTGACAAATCCGGCGGCCTTCAAAAAAATGGCGAAAGTGTTTCAATGAACCTAAGTTAATGATTTAACTTTCACTCGCGAGCCTTAGATTTATGGGCGGTGAAATGACTGGGTCGGCTTTTTCCTCATCCGAGGTGCGGTTCAGCGCGCACATCAACTGCTTCTCGCCGCGCTTCTCTACCCCGTTGACGAACATGACCAGATGGGCGCCTCGTCGGTACGAGCGAATCCGACGACCTCGTTCCAGGACTTGAAACTGAAGGATGTGGAACATGTCGACGGCTCGTTCTAGAACGGGTTGTGCCGTTCCCTAGACACTGCCGGATAGTTTTCGCTACGAGCCCGAAATCGTTCCCGCGGCCATGCAGACGAATCTGCTGCAGGAGATACCGCTCCTGCCGTTGGAGCCATTTGATTTTCATGGCTCGGGGGTAGGCGACGGGTCATCTCCTATGGCTGGAAATATGATTTTGACACCCCAGCGGGTAAACCGTATCGGCGATATCCCGCCATCCTCCTACCGTTGCGCAGCATTGCAGCGGCATTTGCTGGCATTGAGCCGGAGCAACTGCAGCAGGCTCTCCTCATCGTATATGCGCCTGGTTCGCCGATCGGCTGGCACCGGGATAAGAAGGTGTTCGGCAGAGGGGTCGGCATCTCACTGCTGTCGCCCTGCACCTTCGGACTAAGGCGCCGTGCTGGCGAGAAATGGCAGCGCGCTGCCGTTATCGCCAAACCTGGTTCCGCCTATGAACTGTCCGGTTCTGCCCGCAGCGAATGGGAGCATTCCATTCCGCCGGAAGCGCAGTTTTGTTATTCGGTCACATTCCGGCAGATCGGCTGACGGGAATTCGCAATGAAGCGTCCCAAATCGGCGGCCGACGCTGATGTCGCTTCTGCGGGCGAAAGCACCGGTTGCCGGGCGAACATCGTAAGTGGGGCGCTCGCGCTGAAATACCAAAGCGCAGCCGTCACGTTAGCCCGTTCAGTTTTCCTCGACCAGCTTGTGTTTTTTCCAGCTTATCGGGTTCCACTCGACCAGCATATGATGGCCTGAGGCTGGACCGCCAGTTTCAAGGTGCAGGGCGCGCATCTCGACCGATCCATCAAAGCAAAAGCCGGTGCGGACGGCGCCCGGTCCGGTGTCCGTGAGGTTTTTCTTGCCGAGGCTGCGAACCTCTAGGGTCGCAGAACAACTGACGACAACACGCGAGCCGGTCTTGCGGCCGATTTCGACGGCGCGACGGTATTCCCATCGACCGAATGCGAGGCCGACATCCAGGACCGGGCTCAAGATCCAGTCGGGTTGGGCCTGCAGCGCAGTGTCTCCGCCCGGCGTCTGTTGTTCAAGATCTTCGCAGATCAGCACCATCACACGGCCAAGTCCGAGGATGTCGCAAAGCACCAATTCGTATCCGGTGGCGCAGTCTTCCATGTGTGAGTCATCGTCGTGACCATCTGCACGGGGTAGGACGCACTGCTTCATACGGGGCGCGGCCATATTGAACGCGTTCAGCTTACGTTGGCGAAACAGAACTTCCCCGGCACCCGTCATGACGACGGCCTCGTTGAACGGCCTGTCGAGCTCTTTCGACCTTTCTTCGGAAGGTCCGCTTCCCATCAGCACCACCGAGTGACCGGTACGGGCGGCCAGGCGGAGTGTGTCGGCAAGGCCTACAACCGCTGAGCTGGTGGTGACGAGTTCAGGCAAGACGACGAGGCCCGCACCTTTATCCAAAAGGGCCGAGACTTCGTTTTCGATCCGGGTGTCTGTTACGGCCGCGTTCAGAACCGTGTCCAGATACGCTCTATGACCCCGGGCTGACACGGAAAATTCGAGGTCCTCACGATCCTCGGCAATTGGAGCAAGGCCTACTTTTTGAGCCGCGTCGTCCGAAACGTAGATTTGACTTGGCGGCGGCGCCATCGGCCGCAATCTCAAATTTTTCCGCAGGGCAGGTACAAAACTCAGAAAGGAAAACTGATGAGCGAGCGCAACCCCACTTTGTTCCAGGCCCTTTGTCCGGTCCTTACCAGGCATCAACAAGCCTTTGGGAAGGACGAAGCCTTTGTCAGACAGCTCGGCATAGGCGCCTGTCATCGTCCGCTCGGCCCGCATCGCCGCCAACATCTGTCCGCCTGCCAATGAGCGACCAGGGAGCCGCGTCTTGATAGAGGGATGGATGCGCATTGCTGCCTGGTCGAGCGCGCACATCACCACGAAAGCACGTTCCTGAGGCGTGTCCACCTCACATCGGAACGCGACCGGCCGCCGGCCGAGATAGTCCATCACCGTGGCTGGAACGTCTGCAGTTGACGCTGCCTCCAAAAGCTCGACGAGTCGACCAAATTCTCCCGCGTGTCGTCCGGACCACGGGGCGAGCGTCGCCTCAGCCTCATATGGTTCGACTATTTGCCACAATTCGGCGAAGAGTTGTCCCGGTTTCATGGCGTCGGCTTGCGGATGAAGGTCTGCAGCAGGGGGACGAGCTGCGAGAAGTCTGTGCCGTCGTGTCGCATCTTTTCGGTAAGCGCTCGCATGGCCGGAATGAATGTCGACGCGCCTTGTTCGTCGCTCTCGGTCAACGTTGACAACAGCTCATCGAAATACAAACCGCCATGCTCCGAGCTTCCGATCGCTCGTCGGAAAAGGCCAAGCGCTTGCTCCGTCAGCGGTGCGCCGCTGCGGATATTCGCTAGCATTGTCTCCATCGCCTCTTGTTCCCGGCCGGCATCGAGAAGGATCTCTGCTTTTTGGAGCGCTACTCTCGCGAGCAACTGGAAATCGGCTGAGGTGCTTTCAATGCGGAAAAGCGCTTCGTCAAATTGGCCGTGACGCCGGTAAAGTTCCGACTGGCACAGGAAGAGCTCGTTATGGATGCGGTCCCGTCCGCCATCTGCCGGCAGGAGGCGGTCGGCGAGCAATAACACCTGGCGAGCGACTTTTTCAAAAGGTTCATCCCCGATCTCCATCGCGACCTTGAGGCGCGTAATAAGGATTTCGATAATCTCGCCAACATCCCTGTCGCGGGCGGTCGAGGTCGTTTGCGAAAGAAGTTTGACCGCCGCGACGATCGCGCGCTCGGCACCACCTCCGTCACCTCTTTCGAGAAGCTTGCTGGCGAGGAGCCGCTGGGTTCTCGCCGGTTCGATCTCGTTGCCAACGGGCAGACCGCGTCTGCCAATTGCTCGATAGATGGCGGCTATCTGATTGTACGTCTCGATAACCTCGTCCGAGCGGCCCAATGTATCGAGGATGGCGGCTCGACGGTCCAGCAGTCGCGCATGACGCCATTTTGCGATCGGCGACCTTTCTGCCTGCCATAGGCGCTCTGCATTGAGGCTCAAGCCGAGTGCTCTTTCGAACTCGCCGTTGCGCTGCAGCAATCCGGCGATATCGTCCAGGATCAGCGCATATCGCGTGGCATAGGTCGTCGGTTCCTCGTTGTAGGCGCGGCGGGCAAGGTGCTCCGCTGTCTCGGCGAAGGTTGCCGCAGTTCGCAACGAAAGACGGTTGTCGCGCCGCAGAACAAAACTCATTGCCGCCTCGGCGAGCGACATCAGCCATTCGGGTCTTTCGCCATCGTTTGCCACCGCATCATCTAGCCAGACCTGAACCCGGCTCCAGGCGTCCAAAGTCGGTTGGTCGCTGATGGCTCGTAGGTCGAACAGTCGGGGGTCGTCGAATGCCGCGCGGCGCCAGTATGACGATAAGACGTCCGCATCGACTGGCCGAATGGCGATTTTACTGGAGCCAGTAACGCGACGAGCGAGATCGTGCATGGCATCGAGGAGCGACCCTCTTTCATCCGGGTACTCTTCAAATACCGCAAGCTTTTCTTCAAAAGCGCACCACGGATAATTGCGCACTTCCGCCCGCCGGAGACTTTGCTCGACTTTGCGTGGTCCACCCTCGATAAGGTCGATAAACCGCTGTGCGGTGTGACGTCGCGCCGCCTCTACCGTCGAGCGTTCCTCGACCCGGCTCGGCACAAACTCCATCTTAAGCGACGGCTTCTTCTGACTTTTGCGCGCCTCCTTGATCGAACGCGCGATCGCAGCCGTCCCCTCGATACTTTGACGGTTGTAGACAAGGCAAAGAACGAGAGCGTCTGGGAGTTGAGAGGTGCAAATACCGGCTGTATCGGCAACACCCGTTCTACTGTCAATCAATACATGGGTGTAGCGGTTTCGCGCCCACTTCAGAATGGCATTGATGAATGCCTCACCGTCGAAGCGTTGATAGAAACCATTCCAGTCGAGGCCACCAACCTTGTGGCTGTATTGCTCGTCCTGGCGACCGGCGCCGATAAAGTCCAGGCAGCCTGATCCCTTCAATGGCAGATCAAGAGGCTGGACGATGTCGCTGCAGTCGGCGAGCTTGAATCTGTCCTTGCGATCCGGCTGCGCGCCGAGCTGCTCGATATAGTCCCAGACGCGGTCGATCAAGCCCTTGCTTTCGCCCTGATCCGGGTCGCTCAGGAACGGATGAAAATAGCGGTGCAATCCTGGCGCTTCCAGATCCCAGTCGATCGCAAGCACTCTTTCATCGTTGGAAGCCAGTGCCCAGGCGACATTTGCCAGCGTCATGCTGCGTCCACTTCCGCCCTTGTAAGAGTAGAAGGTCGTAACCTGTGACTTTGCCATGGTTAACCAGTCGCGCTTATTCTGGGGAGCTCAGCCGTGCGGACATCGGGCGGGGTCGGCCGGTTGTCGAGGCTGAAACCTAGATTGACAATCTTGCTCTGCGCCAATGGCGCGCGGCGGGCGGTCTCGACACCTTCATCGACAACCAGCCGGCCAACAGGCGTCAGAGCGTTATAAAGGTCCCGTCCGTGTCGATGGCTGGTGACCATCTCCATCGCTCGCAATTCGTCCAGAAGACGCGAAATATATCCTTTGTCTTGGCCAAGTGCGGCGGCGATCTCGGTATTGCGTAGAGATTTTGCGGCTAGCATATCAAGAATGCGCGCGAACGGCTGCTGCTTTGCCTTCCTGATCGCGTCCTCGTCGGCTGTGGCTGACGCTGCATATCCCATTATATCTAAGGCCGCTGCCAACCGCCCGGCAGCGTAATCCGAGGACAAACGATCAGCCCGGATCTTGCTTCGCAACGTGCTGAGCGCTCCTGTCGCTGCTTTGATACCTTCGCCTAGCACCGGAGCCGCCGCGGTCGGCAGGACGTCAGCGACGGTTTCCATCGAGGCATTCAGAGCCAAGTCAACTTTTTCGGCAACTGTTTTGAAGTCATCTTTTGCGACGAGTTCTTTTACGATATCGAAGCTGTTCCACAAGGGATTACGCATGATGAGCTTCTCCTGTTGTATAACAAATAGGATCAGTCAACGATTTTGTCAACGATCACTGTCGCAGGCATTTCATTCGGGGTATGAGACCCTGGACCTGACGACGTTGACTCTTGCACGCGCCTGACCGAAAACGCGTGCAACGATACGAGGATCAACGATGATCGAAGACGACGTCCCGACACAACCAGACAGCACCAAGGCCAAAGCTGGAGTCGAGAAGACTAAGGTGGCTGCGCGCCGTAAACGGTCGAGCCCCAAGAATGCCGCGGCCGGCAAGGTTGCCAGCAGGGTTCAAGAGAGCGACAAGCCGAAGGCACGCAGCTTGAGTGACGCGGACAAGCTTGAAAAGATCAGGCAGATTGAGGCAGCAGTCGCCGGTGGGGCAACCCTGAAAGATGCCGTGGCTACGGCCTCGATATCCGACCAGACCTATTACATATGGAAGAAAGCCGTCGCTGCACCGGCGGCTGGAACGTCGTCCAGCCCAGTTGCCGTTGACGACGAGTTTGCCGAATTCATTCAGCTCGAGGAAGACAATCGCCGGCTGCGTAAGCTGCTCGGCGAAAAACTCCGCGCCGAAAACGCCGAACTGCGCAAGCGGTTCGGGATCACCTGATCAACCTCTTTTGACGATGACGCTGGCGGGACAGGATTTACTGCGCCGCCGCTGTCGATGAAATTGACGAGACATGAAAACACCACAACGCCCCTTCGTCGTCGAATACAAGGCAAACAGGCGGCAAACCCTCACGCGCCCTTCTTCCATTTGGGGAAGCCTTGATCTGCAGGCCGTGGCCCGACAGGTCGAGGCCGACGGGATTTTGCCTGATACCGGACATTCGGTTGCAAGGCCGACAGTCGACGAGCCGAAACCGGCTGAAACACCCGTCCCGTCGCCGGATCTTCTTACCACACCCGAACATAATCCGCAGGAACCTCCTGCTGGCATCCTGCCCGACGGAATTGGCGTGGCGAAACAGGAGCTTTCATCAGAGGCTGCGGCAACCGAGAAGTCTGTCGTGCCGACTCGGAATCGGCGCACTGCTTCTGTGTCGAGGCGGACTGCGCTTGCTTCGGTACGCACCGAGCCTGCATCAATCCCGGCGATGACCCCTGTCAATGATCGCCAGGCAAGGCTGCAACCAGACAACCACCTGGATGACCTCAGCGCACTCGATGCAGAAAACCGCCACCTCAAGCGTCTCCTGATTGCCAAGCTTCGAGACGAAAACCGGGCACTTCAGACGATGTTACTCCGGTTCGACCTCGAATGACGAAGGCGCTGGACGAAAGCAATTCCTCGCCATTCTAGTGAGGTTCGTCGACTCGACCCAAGCAGGCTCAGCGGCGTATCTTTTCAAGAGGTATCGCGTTCCATCCGTGCATTGGCTGTTCATGCCGGCGCGGCACCGATTTGATTAGAAGGTGATCCAAGCGATCGTCGCCTTTGCCTCGAAGACAGAGGCGGATGACCGATGCGGTACGATACGTCGCCGTCAGACAATTTCGACAGGGCTAAGTGCCAGATTGTCGACAGCGAACTGCACGTCAGCCGCTTCCTTGGCTTTTTGTGCCTCGCGTTCACGACGCTCCTGGTCGCTCATCGAACGGTTAGCCGCGGTTGCCTGCTCCAGCCGGACACGCTCGATAGCGTGTTCCCGGAAAACTTCGACGGGAGCCGCCATCTCGCCTACCTCGTCCTTGCGATCTATGTGGGGAACTGCGCTATCATGATCCCCACAGCGAGCATGCGCGTTACACGCCTTAGCAACCCTGGATCTCGTTCAGTCTTGCTTGTTGCACCTGATTGTCCGCAGTCAGCGGCTTGACTGCATCAAACGCACGGCGGAAGTCGGCCTCGCCTGCCTTTTGAGGCGCACGGAAGCCTTCCTCCCCAGAAATCAGGCACCCAAACCGCCTTGCTCCACCAGATAGTGCACATTATCTTTTTACTAAAATCAACGTTTTTCATCTCCGGAAACCATGCGAAGACTCTCGAACACTCCTGGTGCGAACTGGAACTGTCGCGCCGTGCCGCGCCCCATCGAGTTCTTGCCGAGGGATTCAAGTAATATGCCCCGCTCGACCAGAAGGTCCATAGTTTCTATAACGCCGCCGCGGGTCATGCCGGTGATTTCTATTATATTTGAGAGCGTTAGCTTCTCGTGGGCCTGGTGCATCATGTAAAGGATGTTCATCATCCCGATTTGTTTGATTCGGGACTGCGCCGATTCACCGTCGATCGGCTTTTCCAGAATTTCACGCACCGCAAAGACAGATAAAGCTTGGCTTTGCCATCGGTCGCTCAAATTGCTTGCCATCGGTTTAACTATCTATTATTTGCATAGTAAGCGAATTGAAGCGAGTCGCTTTTCAGTCTCAGCCAATATTGAACGGACCGGAGGGTAGGGGGCATGCGAGGCCTTTTCTTTCAAACATTCGTAGCAGCGTTAGCATTCGCCTCATTCTACACTATTTCGGAGCGAAGCGCTCGTGCCGAAGAATGGGGTTGCCAGGTTATTCTATGCTTATCGAATCCGGGCGGCCCGATGCAATATGGCGAGTGCAGGCCACCGATCGAGAAGTTCTGGAGCTGGCTTTCAAAAGGGCATTCGTTTCCAACTTGCACCGGCGTCGGATTTCAAAGCTCCCGTCCGCGGTACGAGCCATACTACTGCAATGCCGGCTACCGTCTATCTGCTGGCTATGGCCCTCGGGGAAGTGAGGCGACGTGCATCTCAACGTCGCTACGGGCCGTAAGCAATAGCCTTTGCCAGCGGGATCGAGACGGCGGTGGCTCAAACGATGGCTCAGCGATATCGCCACGCTGGCAGAGGGAAAACGGTCGCTATCAGTGCATGGCCTATAACGTGGCCCGTCCCTTGGTGCGCGAGAAACCACGTTACGTCGATGTGACGATCGATGGGGTCGGCAAGCAGAGGGTCTGGTTCTGAACATGCCCGTCGCTTTCGTGGATCTTGCGCAGACCTGTGCCCCCGTCGTTGCATCGGAAACCCTGGCTGGCGTCGTCAGCCTTGAGAGTCGGTTCGCGCCGTTCAACATTCGGATCAACAGCGGCGCTCCGCTCAAGCGTCAGCCTGGCACCAAGGCCGAGGCTATCGAAGTCGCCACATCGTTGGCGGCAAAGCGCACGGATATCCAGCTGGGTCTCGGCGGGATTGGATTGGAAGAACTGCAGAGACTGAACCTCTCGATATCAGACGCCTTCGATCCGTGCCTCAATCTCAAGGCCACAGCGACTTTGCTCGATGGCTACTACCGCCTAGCGGCCAAGGCGGGGGCGAACCCCGCCCGGGCAGAGCAGATCATGCTGCAATCCTATTACGGACGTGACGATCCATCCGTCGGGGCGATGGTCAGCTACGACGATCAGGTGCACCGCGAAATCAAGCAGCTCGGTCCGACGATGACCAAGTTGACGATCAGCGACACGGGGGAGGGGAAGGGGACCGGCGTTGCCACCGAGGTTCCCCAGGCTGATGTCGTCGCCGAAGTGGTGGCAGAGAACTCCGCAGAGAAAGCAGCCCCGATCTCTGACTCGCCGACATGGGATGTCTTCAAGACCCGACGCCGTTCGTCCGTCCTGGTGTTTCAGGGCAATCAATTGGAGCAGAGTGAATGACAATACCTTCTCGAATCAGACCCGTTTTCACTTCGTCCGTGATGGCCGCTGCCATCGTGGTTATGCTTGTCGAGCCAGCTTTCGCGCAGGCCGCCGGCATCGAAACAGTGCTGCAGAACATAGTGACAATGCTGACCGGCAACATCGCCAAGCTTCTGGCTGTCATCGCGGTCATCGTCATCTGCATCGCATGGATGTTTGGCTATATGGACCTGAGGCGCGCAGGCTTCTGGATCATCGGCATCGGCGGTATCTTCGGCGCCACCGAGCTCGTCAACACCATCGTCGGTGGCTGAGGATGTCGGGCAAGGGAGCGATTCTCGAAGAAGACACGCTGTTCATCGCATGCACGCGGCCGGCGATGATCGCCGGCGTGACGATGGAGGCGATGGGCTTCAACATCATGCTCACGACGATCCTCTACATCGTCGCCGGGTCTATCGCCTACGCGCTCGTCGGCGTCGTCTTCCACCTCATCTTCCGCGCCCTGGTGAAGCACGATCACAACATGTTCCGCATCCTGCTCGCCTGTGTCGAGACGCGCGGCCGATCGCGTAACAGCGCCTACTGGGGCGGAGCAACACTCTCGCCTCTCAGGCTGGCCCGCCGCTTTGACGAAAGGGATATTGGTTTTGCCTAGTATCGCCACCCTCAGATCCCGCGAGCTCTCTCCGGAAGCTTTCATTCCGTACGTTCGGCACATCAATGAGACGACCATCGCCCTCGATTCCCGGTCATTGATGGTCATGATCGCCCTCGAAGGCGTGTCATTCGAAACCGCGGACGTGCAGGATCTTAATGCACTCCATCGGGATCTCAACACGCTTTACCGAAACATCGCCGATGAGCGGCTTGCCCTCTGGACGCACCTGATCCGCCGCAGGGACAGCGACTATCCCGATGGGACGTTTGCAACGCCATTCTCAGCCGCGCTGAATGATAAGTACCGCGAGCGCATGGTGCGCGAGGACCTGTTCCGCAACGATCTTTATCTTACCGTGCTTTGGTCACCAGCGCGCGACCCGGCCGACCAGGCGGCTAAACTGCTCTCGCGCCTCCGGCGTGCAAAGCACGGTGGCTTCGAGCTTGACGAAGAAGCCCTCAAACAGCTTCAGGACAAGGTCCTCGCTCTCACCGCTGGCCTGAAGCGTTTCGAACCGCGCGTGCTCTGCCTGTACGACCAGGACGGCATGCTGTTCTCCGAGCCGAGCGAGGTTTTGCATCAGGTCGTTGGCGGAAGGCGCGAGCGAGTGCCGCTGACCGAAGGTCGCATCGCATCTGCGATTTACTCCGACCGCGTCATCATCGGGCGCGAGACCATCGAAATTCGGCATGAGGCGGCAACCCGGTTCGCCGGCATGCTGAGTTTCAAGGAATACCCCGCCCGCACAAGAACCGGCATGCTCGACGGCGTCCTCACCAGTCCGTTCGAACTGATGCTTTCCCAATCCTTCTCTTTTGTGTCGAAGGCGGATGCTCGCGTCATCATGGGGCGAAAGCAGAACCAGATGGTCAGCAGCGGCGACAAGGCGGCTTCGCAGATCGATGAACTCGATGATGCCATGGACGATCTGGAGTCCAACCGCTTCGCGATCGGCGAGCATCACCTGACACTCTCCGTCTTCGCGTCGACAGTGAAGGAACTGACGGACAATCTCGCAAAGGCTCGTGCCAGCCTGACCAACGGGGGCGCCGTCGTGGCGAGAGAGGATCTTGGTCTCGAGGCAGCCTGGTGGGCGCAACTGCCGGGCAATTTCCGCTACCGGGCGCGATCTGGCGCCATCACTTCGAAGAACTTCGCGGCGCTGTCGCCGTTTCACTCTTATCCGATCGGGCAGAAGGATGGCAATGAATGGGGACCCGCGGTCGCTCTGCTTAAGACGGCCTCTGGATCACCCTATTACTTCAATCTCCACTACGGTGATCTCGGCAATACCTTCATGTGCGGGCCGTCGGGGGCCGGCAAGACCGTGATCGTGAATTTCATGCTGTCACAGCTCGAGAAACACGATCCGCATGTCGTTTTCTTCGACAAGGATCGCGGCGCGGATCTCTATGTCCGCGCCGCCGGCGGCACCTACCTCCCCCTGAAGAATGGTGTTCCTACCGGATGCGCTCCCCTCAAGGCCCTCGACCTGACACCAGAAAACAAAGTTTTCTTGGCGCGTTGGGTTGGAAAGCTTGTGGGCTCCGGGACGCGAGAACTGACGGTCACAGAACTTCGCGACATTGCCGGCGCGATCGATGGCCTCGCCGACCTGCCCGTGGACCGCCGGACGATCGGGGCACTGCGGACCTTTCTCAACAACACCGACCCGGAAGGGATCGCCGCCCGGCTCCGCCGGTGGGAAAGGGGAGGGCCGCTTGGCTGGGTCTTCGACAATGTCATCGAGGACATCGGCTTTGGCGATTTCGGCGGGTCGGCCAAGTTCATTGGCTACGACATGACCGATTTCCTCGACAACGAGGAAATCCGCACGCCGCTGATGGCCTATCTTTTCCACCGTGTCGAGCAACTGATCGATGGCCGTCGGATCATCATCGTCATCGACGAATTCTGGAAGGCGCTTCAGGACGAAGGGTTCCGCGATCTTGCACAGAATAAGCTGAAAACCATCCGCAAGCAGAACGGCCTGATGCTGTTTGCCACGCAGAGCCCACGGGACGCGCTGATCTCGCCGATCGCCCACACCATCATCGAGCAATGCCCGACACAGATATTCCTCCCTAACTCGCGCGGCAGCCACGCTGACTACGTCGACGGTTTTAAGCTCACGGAGCGGGAATACGAATTGATTGCCCGTGAGCTTTCCGTCGAAAGCCGAAGGTTCGTGTTGAAGCAGGGACACAACAGCGTCGTCGCCGAACTCGACCTCAATGGTTTTGACGAGGAACTCGCCATCCTTTCCGGTCGAACCGCAAACGTCGAACTCCTCGACGCGATCCGCGCGGAGGTGGGGAATGACGTCAAGGATTGGCTTCCCATTTTCCAACAGCGAAGGAGTGCAAGCTGATGGCTTCCTATCGAATAAAGGCCGCGATGCTCGCGACAGTGCTCATGATTTCTGCCCAAGGTGCAGGGGCTCAAGGGATTCCCGTCATCGATCAGACCGCTATTGCCAAGCAGATCGAAAGCATCGCGCAGCTCAAATCGCAACTCGACGCGCTAAACACGCAAATCGAGAAGGCACAGCAGCTCTATGGTTCGCTCAACAAGCTGACCGACATGGCAGATGTCGCGAGCGTGCTCAACGATCCGGCGATCCGCAATGCGCTTCCGTCCGATTTCGCGGCCATCGAGGGCCTCTTCAAAGGCAATGGCACCGGCGTATTCAAAGATTCCGCCTCGAAATTCCTGGACAGTAACTCGACCTACCGCACCAGCGCCGACGATTTCTACGCCAAGGAATTGGCGCGTGTTCAGAGCCAGAATGCCGGTCAGATGAGCCTGGGTCAGCAGATATACGATGCTGCGACCAAGCGCATCGAGGGGATCGATCAGCTCCGCGAGAAAATATCATCGGCGAGCGATTCCAAGGACATCGCGGACTTGCAGGCCCGGCTCCAGGCCGAACAGGCATTCCTCCAGACCGATGTGCTGAGGATGGAGGGCTTACGGATGGTGCAGCAGGCACAGACCCAGGTCGATGAACAAAGAAAATCGGAGGATTGGCGCCAGCGCATGGACGCCATGAAGGCGGCTCTGCAGTGAGGCGGGCTCCGCTTCTCGTCTCGCTGGCTCTTCTGGCAGCCTGCTCGCAGGGGCCCGAGCGAACGTACACGGTCGAAGAGTTCGTTGCTGATCCCGAACTGCTGACGCGGACGATTTCTGATTGCCGGGACAATCCGGGTGAATTGCGCGACACGCCGAACTGCCGGAATGCGGAAGCGGCAGACGGCAGGCTTCGCCTTCAGAATATGCGCAAAGCGCTGGGAGGTTGATCCGATGTACCAGGTGTTCGAATTCATCGATGGACAATTCAAGCGACCGCTGGAGACATTCGTCTCGGATGGAACCTCGAACATCGCCGAATGGGTGACGGGGCCGTTGACGGCCGCGGTGACACTTTACGTGATCCTCTATGGCTATCTCGTCCTGCGTGGTTCCGTGCAGGAGCCCATCCTCGATTTTGCCTTTCGCGCGATAAAGCTCGCAATCATCGTCATGCTGGTCAAGAACGCTGGCGAATATCAGACCTATGTTACCAACATCTTCTTCGATGTGCTGCCACGCGAGATCGCCCAGGCCCTGAATTCGGGGACGGCCCCGAGCGCCAGCACGTTCGACAGCCTGCTGGACAAGGGTCAGGCTTCTGCGACCGATATCTGGTCGCGCGCCTCCTGGCCGGTCGACATCGTCACCGGCGTCGGTGGCATGATGGTCATCGGCGTCAGCTTTCTCGTTGCAGGGATCGGTTACGTCGTTTCTCTCTATGCACGGTTGGCGCTGGCAATTGTGTTGGCGATCGGGCCGATCTTCATAGCGCTCGCCATGTTTCAGTCGACGCGGCGCTTCACCGAGTCCTGGATCGGGCAGCTTGCGAACTTTGTGATTCTGCAGGTTCTCGTCGTCGCGGTCGGCTCGCTGCTGATTACCTGCATCGACTCGACATTTACCGCGATCGACGGCTACGCCGACGTTCTCATGCGACCGATCGCGCTCTGCGCCATAGGCATCGCCGCGCTTTATGTTTTCTACCAGCTTCCAAGCATCGCGTCAGCCTTGGCCTCCGGTGGCGCGTCGCTGGCTTACGGCTATGGCGCTGCACGAGATGCGCACGAAGGCATGCTGGCTCGGGGAACATCATATACCGGCCGGATGATTGGTCGCGGGCCTCGCGTTGCTGGCCGCGCGTTCGGATCAAGAAATGCCGGCGCATGACATCCGCACAAGACAATAAGAAAAGGCCTGCCTGAATGATTAAGCTTGCCCTGTTGCTCGTTCTCGCTGCCACGCTCGGCGGCTGCGCATCACTGACATACCCGTTACCGAAGTGCGATGGCTATTCACGCCGCCCCCTGAACCGCTCGATGTGGGAATGGCAGGGAAAAAGCAAACTGAAGGACCAACAATCGAACTCAAGCTCCTCCACGTCCGTGACGCCCTTTGTCGAGGAACGCAGCAAGCCCGCAGCCTTTGCGCACATGAACATCGACGGTTCCTATGGCCGCTGTAAGGGATGAGACATGGTGACCGCAGATAATCTCAAGAGCTATTTCGACAAGGCCCGTCGCTTCGATCAGGACCGACTGATGCAGATCGAGCGTTCGAACAAGGTCGCCTGGTCGATCGCGATCGCCTCCGGCATTGTTGCCAGCGTCTCCGTATTTGCCATTGCGGGCCTCATGCCGCTCAAGACGGTGGAGCCTTTCGTCGTTCGCGTCGACAATTCGACTGGCATTGTCGATGTCGTTTCGGCTTTGACGGCGACGGCCGGCACCTATGACGAGGCGGTAACGAAATACTTCGCCGCCAAATATGTGCGCGCCCGCGAGGGTTATGTCTGGAGCGAGGCACAAGAAAACTTTCGCACGATCGCCCTTCTGTCGACCCAACCCGAACAGACGCGCTTTGCAGCCATGTATCGGGGCAGCAACCCGGAATCGCCTCAAAACCTCTACGGCCGAACCGCCACGGCGAGGATCGATATCGCGTCTATCTCGCTCATCAATCAGAGTGTCGTCTCCGTGCGCTACATGCGCACCACGACGCGCGGCGAGGACGTGCGGACGACCCATTGGGTTGCGACCTTGACCTTCTCGTATGTCAACGCCCCGATGTCGTCGACGGACCGGCTCGTGAACCCGCTTGGGTTCATTGTCAGCGAATATCGAGCAGATCCGGAGGAGGTAAGATGATGCGCAGCGTGGCAATCGTCGCATTCGTCCTGTTAGTTTCCATGTCCCCGGCGCTTGCTCTGGAGATTCCGCGTGGCGCTTCGCAGGACAGCCGTGTCCGGTTTGTGAACTACCAGCCCTTCAACATCACAAGAGTCGTCGGCACCCTGCGATCATCCGTACAGGTCGAATTTGCGTCTGATGAGGAGATCGCCCATGTGGCGCTCGGCAACAGCGTCGCATGGGAAGTTGCGCCGGCTGGCAACATCCTGTTCCTGAAACCGCGCGAGAACCAGCCGGTGACGAACATTTCCGTGGTGACGACGCGCCGGGATGGGTCGACCCGCAGTTACCAGATGGAATTGACGGTGCGAGACGGTTCTGTCGAAGCCGGGCAAAACACCTACTTTTATGTGAAGTTCAGATACCCCGAAGATGAAGCTGCGTTTCGCCGGCAGCAAGCAGCGTCCAGGGCTCTCGCCGCTCAGTCGAAGGATGCCGACAACGTGCTGGCCCTCCACGAAGCGTATGGCCCTCGAAACTGGCGCTATTCTGCCCAAGGCTCTCAGGCGCTGGAGCCGCAAAGCGTCTACGACAATGGCAAGATCACAACGTTCGCCTTCGTCGGCAATCAGGAAATGCCCGCCATCTATATGGAAAATTCAGACGGGTCGGAAAGCCTTGTTCCGAAGTCCGTCGACGGCAATCTCGTCATGGTGCACGCCATCAGCCGCAAGTTCATCCTGCGGCGGGGCAAGGACGTGCTTTGCGTGTTCAACGAGGCATACGACCGTGTCGGCATCAATCCCGATACCAACACGACGTCTCCCTCGGTAGAGCGCGTCGTGAAAACCGACAACGCGCAATAGGGAGCGACATCCATGGCTCAAGAAGATGAAGCGCGCATTCCCGGAGAGCGTGCGGAAACAGTCACCGGCCGGCGGATCGACAACAATCCTCTTTTGAAACGGGGCGCGGTCGCGATTGCGATCGTTGCGTTTGTCGGCTTTGCCCTCTGGTCGACAACGGGGACCAAGACAAAGGATGACAATATCAAGCCTGAACGCGTGGTTATTCGCCAGACGAATCCGTTTGAGGCCGCCAAGGAAAAGGCCGAACCGGTTCAGGTCGTCCCGGAAGTGAAGTTACCGACGCCCGTCGTCGAGCCGGTCGTGGAAGAACAGGATAAATTGCTCGATTCCGCTCGCCGCGCCCCTGTTATGGCCTTCAGCAGCGGGCAAAAAAATACGAATGACCGACGGGAGGCCGATAATTCGAATCCATTTGACAGCAATTTCGTGCCGTTCGACAACAGTATGATGGGCCAAAACCAGCAGAACAACGACCAGCAGCGTTTTGACGGTCTCCTACGGCCGACCCGGCTCGAGGGGTCGCGCGCGGGCACGCTCGGCAATCGGGACTTCATCGTGGCGATGGGGACATCGATACCTTGCGTGCTCGAAACGGCGCTGGCGTCTGACCAACCGGGCTTTACCAGTTGCGTGATCAACCGCGATGTTCTTTCCGACAACGGCCGGGTCGTGCTGATGGAAAAGGGCACGCAGGTCGTCGGGGAATATCGCGGCGGGCTCCAGCGCGGACAAAAACGTCTCTTCGTTCTCTGGAACCGGGCAAAAACACCGAAAGGCGTCATCGTCACACTTGCCTCGCCCGCGACCGATGCCCTTGGACGCGCCGGCGTCGATGGCTATGTCGCTACCCACTGGTGGGAGCGCTTCGGTAGCGCCCTCCTGCTTTCGATCGTTGATGACGCGAACAGCTATGCCAGCAGTCAGTTGCGGGATAGCAATGTCGACGCACAGAACACCACAAGCGCCGGCCAGCAGGCGGCCGCGATCGCTGTCGAACAATCGATCAACATCCCGCCAACGCTGAACAAGCATCAGGGCGAACAGGTTTCGATTTTTGTTGCTCGCGATCTCGACTTTTCTGGAATCTATCGTCTGCGGGTGACGGAGCCCAAGAACCGGATTTTCCACCGCGCCGTGCTGGGCGATTTTTCGCCGCGGTCGACGCTCGTGACGAAGTAGGATAGGCAATGTCGGAGGGACAGGACTCGGCTGTTGTCAGCGAACTCCTGAAGCCGTTTTCGCCATATCTCCAGGACTCGTCCCTGTATGAAGTCATTGTGAATCGGCCCGGGCAGGTGCTGACAGAAGGTTCAGGCGGTTGGCGGACCCATGATAGACCGGGACTAACCTTCGAAAAGCTCATGCGCCTTGCCCGGGCCGTGGCCAGTTTTTCTCATCAGTCGATCGATGAAACGCGTCCAATCCTGTCGGCAACGCTTCCAGGTGACCAGCGGATCCAGATCGTCATCCCCCCAGCCACACTGAAGGACACGGTCAGCATCACGATACGGAAACCATCCTCGGTCGACTTCAGCCTTGACGACCTGGAGGCAAACGGGTTCTTTGAGAAAACCCGCGCAGCGTCTGATGATCCATCCTCCCGGGATGCGGAACTGACCGAAATCTACCGTGCCGGTCGCTTCAAGGACTTCCTGCGCCAGGCAGTCGTCGCCCGCAAGAACATCATCATCTCGGGTGCAACGGGTTCCGCCAAAACCACTCTTTCGAAAGCGCTCATCAAACACATTCCCGAAGCCGAGAGGATCATCTCGATCGAAGACACGCCTGAACTGGTGATATCACAGCCAAATCATGTGCGACTTTTCTACTCAAAGGGCGGGCAAGGTCTTTCCCGTGTGGGGCCGCGTGAGCTGCTGGAGTCATGTCTTCGTATGCGGCCAGACCGCATTTTGCTACAGGAGCTTCGCGACGGAACTGCGTTCTATTACATCCGCAATGTCAATTCCGGCCATCCCGGTTCGATAACGACTGTTCACGCCAATTCTGCGGAACTTGCCTTCGAACAGTTGGCGCTCCTGGTAAAGGAGTCAGACGGCGGAGCCGGCATTGATCGCGCTGACATTCTCACGATGCTAAAAGCGGGCATTGATGTTGTGGCGCAGTGCAAGCGAGAGAATGGGACATTCCGATTAGCGGAAGTGCTGTTCACAGGGGCGTCGACAGATTGAGCTCCGCCCGATTATTCTGAGGCGTGCTCTGGTGTCGAACTCTTCAAAAGAAGCGTCATACCCGACTGTTCGACCCACGCTCCTCCTTCGGGCCAAACGTCTCGACGATCTCACACCGTGCGACCACGCCTCCGGGCCCATGATTTAGCAAAGCGAGGACAGCGGCCCGATCCATAGGAACCGTCTCCATCTTCTCTAGAACCGTTGTCGCCCATTCCATCTCCGGGTCAGCCACAACGTCTTCGCGCAGAGCGGTCACCGCACTGCGGGCTTCCTCAAGACTGTCAAAAAAGATGTCCGCAATCCCCGTTGGCTTCCATCGTTCCTCCGGAGGCAAGCCGGCCACGGAATAGGTGTAGAATGTGAAAGAGCGCGGGTTTTCCAACGATTTCTCCTTGAGCATTGCTGGCGGTCCGCCCCCGCCGTTGAATACTCATTGACCCCCGGCCGCGGGGAGTTCGAAACCGTGTATCCACAGCCCTGTAGCCTTTAGTTCGAGAACCTGGACATACGCCACAGGCTCCCCGACGCTGAAGGTCAAGGAGGGGGTCTTTTGGGTAGACCCAACCATTGGATACAGGGGTTTCGACGCCCCAGAGCAGCGCGTACCGCTCCAAGGTCAGACTACGACATCCCTTTGAATTTGTCCTCAATTTTCTGCCGCACCATGGTGCCGACAGAAGGATTTGCCCTTGAGCGGGGCGGATAGCGGCGGAGCGAAAGGGGTTGGCCGCCGGTGACGCGGTGTATGCCGGCCGGAAGCAGTGAGGGCGGTGGGTGTAGTTGGAGGAAGAGGGGGGAAGGAGGGTTTGTGGCGGATTGAGGTTGTCGGAGAGAGGCTCCGGCCGGCCCGCCACGGAGAAACGACATGGCACAGGCCATCCAGAAAATCACGCTCAACGCCGGGCGCGAAATTCCCTTCAACAAGCTTGTTCTCAGCCAGCAGAACGTTCGCAAAACCAAGGCGGGCATCTCGATCGAGGAGCTTGCCGAGGATATCGCCCATCGCGGACTGCTGACCAGCCTCAATGTCCGGGCTGAAGTCGATGGCGACGGCAACGAGACGGGCATCTACAGGATCCCGGCGGGCGGGCGCCGCTACCGCGCTCTGGAACTGCTGGTCAATCAGAAGAAGCTGTCGAAGACGGCGGTGATTCCCTGCATCGTCAGCAAGGGCGACACCCTCGAAGTCGAGGATTCGCTGGCCGAGAACGTCAGCCGTGTCGATCTGCATCCGCTGGACGAGTTCCGGGCCATCATGACACTTCGCGAGCAGGGGCTGGACGAAGAAGAGATTGCCGCCCGCTTCCATATGTCGGTCGCCACGGTGAAGCAGCGTTTGCGCCTGGCCTCAGTCTCGCCGCGTCTCCTCGACGTCTACGCCAATGACGAGATGAAGCTCGGCCAGGTAATGGCGTTTTCCATCACCAATGATCACGTTCGGCAGGAACAGGTTTGGGACACGATCTCGCGGTCGCATAACCAGGACGCCTATTATATCAGGCGGATGTTGACTGAAACCGCCGTCCGAGCCTCCGATCGTCGCGCCGTTTATGTCGGTATCGACGTCTATGAAGCAGCCGGCGGTGTCGTTATGCGTGACCTGTTCGAGCAGGACAATGGCGGATGGCTGCAGGATCCGGCGCTGCTCGAGCAGCTCGTCCTCGAAAAGCTGACCGCTGAGGCGGAAACGCTGAAGGCTCATGAAGGCTGGAAGTGGGTCGAGGCCGCGTTCGACTTTCCCTACGGTCACAACTCGGGTCTTCGCCGCTTCTACGGCGAGCGGGTCGAATACAGCGAGGAGGAACTTGCGCGGCATGAAACGCTCAAGGCAGAATACGACAAGCTCGATGCGGAGTATGCTGAAGCGGAGAGCTATTCCGAGGAGACCGAGGCGCGACTTGAGGAACTCGGCAATGCGCTGGATGCCTTGAACGACCGGCCCTACGTCTTCGACAGCCGGGACGTCGCCCGCGGCGGCGCCTTCATCTCGCTTGGTGCCGATGGCGGGCCCAGGATCGAACGCGGTTTCGTCCGGCCCGAAGACGAACCTGTCGCAGAGCCGCAAACCGGTGATGCCGATTATGGCGACAGTGATGGTCACGGTGAGACTGAGACTGGAGCGACTTCGGCAAATGGCGGCATTTCGGTCAACGGCAAGCCTGTGGGCATCGAGGAACCGGAGGAAGACGACGGCAAGGTTCGTCCGCTTTCCGATCGCGTCATAGAGGATCTGACGGCCGCCCGCACCGTTGCGCTGCGCGACGCGCTGGCGAACGATCCCGTGATGGCTTTCATCGCCGCCTTGCATGTCGCGGTCCTCAAAATCTTCTACCGATACGGAGCGGACTCGTGCCTGGAGATCACCCTCCAGCACACCGCGTTCAGCCAGACGCAGGGGCTCGGCGATACGATCTGGGCAAAGGAGATCGAACAACGACAGGAATCCTGGGGCTACGACCTTCCCGGCAACGCCGACGAGGTCTGGAACTACCTGATTGCGCTCGATCAGGATAGCCGCATGGCGCTGTTTGCCCATTGCGTCTCCTTGTCGGTGAACACGACCGTGCAAGCGTGGAACTGGCGGACAAAGGAAACGGCTCACGCCATGCAGCTTGCTCATTCGCTCGGCTTTGGCATGGTCGCGGCCGGTTGGACGCCGACGGTCGACAACTATCTCGGCCGCGTGACCAAGGCGCATATCCTGCAGGCGGTCCGCGAAGCGAAGGGCGAGCAGTCGGCGCAACTGATCGATCATCTCAAAAAGCCCGACATGGCGCGTGAGGCCGCCCGGCTGCTCGAAGGCAGCGGATGGCTCCCTGAAGTGCTGCGGCTCCCGGTCGATCAGATCTCGGGCGAGACCACTCAGGCCGCCGACTTCGATCTTCCGGCCTTCCTGACGGTTGATGAGGAAGCCGAGGGAGCGGCAACCGACCCAACCGAAGGCGACGGTGAGCATCTCGAAGCCGCCGAATAAGGCCCTCAGACCTTCACTCACGAAAGCCCGGCCCCTGCGCCGGGCTTCTCTGTTTCAGGAGCACCGCGATGCCTGCCTATACGATAGAAACGACCTACACCTTGCCGATATTCCGGCATGGGACCTATATCGCCGACACGCCAGAGGCTGCCTGCAAGGCTGCCATTGGCGACAGCAACCCGGAGTCTTCGAAGGAAGACTACGACTCTTCGGGCGAGATCCATGTGACCCGCATCTGGGAGGGTGAGAACACTGCCTACGCCGGATCGCCGATCACAGTACCGTCTCAGTTCGAGGAATCCGTTCAGCGCCGGGCCCACCACTTCGAGATCCTGCTCGGTCTGTTGAAGATGCTGCTCCACGACGTCCAAGCGGGGCGATCTCCGTCAGGCGACTGGCTTGCGAAATCGTCCTGGGCGATAGCGCGGGGCGAGGCTATCCTCGCTTACGCACCCGATCCCGCCGAGCCGGCCGATGCGCGAAAGCCAAGTCATATCCTCGCACGTTTAGAGGAAGAGCACGTGCGCAGCGCGATCGTTGCCGTCCTCGAGGTCGACCGAGACTTCGATGGCCTTTCACCGGCATCGGTGAGCGATGCGGAGATCCAATCGGCTTGTGCGTCCGTCGTAACCGCAATGGACCTCTCCGATGCTGTGAGCAATGCCGAGTTTCATGCGGCAATGGCAGCGATCCGAGCTGCCTACGGTCGCCTCCATCCAGATTAAGTCCTTTCCGGCCCCTCTGACTTTCGAACTCGGCCCGCTTTCCATTTAACCCAGCCCGGCCCCCTTCCTGCATGCAGCAGAAGAAGGAGGCAGCTGCGGCCAGCCAAAAGGGAAGAGTAGGGCCGGGGAGAGGGGCGAACCGGGCGGTGGAGAGAGGGTGCCCGGTCAGAATCCTGTTTCCTCTCTGGAGAAAGATCGATGTCGATATCCGAAGTCACACCCCAAACCGCCTCCATCGTCTCCGACGATCGCCGCCTGGAATTCCTGCCCACGCTGTTCGGGCGCTCGCTCCTGATCATCGGCGAGAATGCGGTCTACCGGCTCATGGAGCAGCTCAGCCCCCTCGATTATGGCGGCGGCTTCTGGGATTTCTACGAGCATGGGGGCAAGCCGCTGTTTCTCGCACCGAGATCCGAAACACGGTTCCGGATCACCGGCGAGATCACCGGGTTTCAGGGGGAAGTCTCGGCGGAGGCTGCCGGGATTATCGCCACGCTCTTCGCGTTCTCGCATCTCTCCTTCCAGTATCAATCCGAGCATCTCTCGGAAGGCTACGGCCGTCTCTATGCCTATGCGGCCGGCCACACTGAGGCCGCGGAGATCTTTCAGGCGATCGATTGACCAGTTGCCCGACCTCGCCCTCGGGCGGCGCGTTTGCCTTTCCAGACCGCTTTGCCTTGGAAGCCACGGCCTACGGTCTCACTCCCTCGTCCATCTTAATAGCCCGGTTGTCGCAAGAGCGCCCGACCGGGTCTTTCATGTCAGGAGACTTCATCGTGAACACCATGATTTCCAACGCCCGACCGACATCGTCTGGATTTAAGGTCGATATATCCCGCGGTGAACGCATCGGCCGCGTTTCGTCGGAGTGGTTTTCGCGTCCCGAGGACGAGCGTTATCTGTCGCTTTCCGATCTGCACCATGCCGTCAGTGCAAGGACGGAGCGCGCTCGGGTTCGCACAGTCGAGACGTCAGAGATCCGCGTCGAGGCCACCCGCGACAACGCTGAACGCTTATCCCTGATCGTTCCTGGCGGGCGTGAGCCGGTGGCGCCGACGCACTGGAGTTACGGTCAGCTCTGCAGCCTCGTTGGTGCACCTGCGAGCTACATGCGCCAACTGCCAGCACCGCTGGCGGCGATCAATCTGCAGCACGGGCTCCTCAGTCGCAACGCCGAACTGGTCAAAACGCTTGAGATGGACGACGGTCGCGTGGAGTTGCGTGCGGTCACCGGTCCTGAATACGGGCGCATCTGGGACAGGGATTTGCTCGCCGCCATCATGAACATTGCAGGCAATGGTACAGGCGACACGATCTGGAAAGTTCCCGGACTGCTCGACTGGTCGACCATGACCCACAATCCTTTCGTCGACATCACGAAGGATACGACGACGCTGTACGCCAGCGATCGCGACGTCTTCGTCTTTCTTTGCGATGACACTCACCCGATCGAAGCCGGACGGCTGCCGAACGGCGAACCTGATTTGTATTTCCGAGGCTTCTACGCCTGGAATTCAGAAGTGGGTTCAAAAACCCTAGGGATTGCAAGCTTTTACTTGCGGGCAGTTTGTGCCAATCGCAACCTTTGGGGCACCGAAAACTTCGAGGAAATCACCATCCGGCACTCGAAATTCGCGGCTCAGCGTTTCGCCCACGAAGCTGCCCCAGCATTGACGAGCTTCGCTAATTCCTCGCCCGCACCGTTCATCGCTGGCATGCGCGCCGCCCGTGAACGCATCGTCGCCCGAAACGAGGACGATCGCTCGGAGTTCCTGCGCAAGCGCGGTTTCTCGAAAGCCGAAACCGGCAAGATAATCGAGACGGTTCTTTCCGAGGAGGGGAGACCACCGGAGTCGATTTTCGACTTTGTGCAGGGCATCACCGCCCTTGCGCGGGGAAAGTCGCATCAGGACAGCCGGCTCGAACTTGAAGCCAAGGCGAAGAAACTGCTCGAAAGCGCCGCCTGACTGCGTCCCTACTGCCCATCGTCATCCGTCCCTTTCATCGCCCGGCCGCCGCGCCGGGTTTCTCCCGTTCCCGGAAAGGAAACATCATGGCCGCGCTTGAAACCAGGATCTACAGCCATCCGCCCATTCCGCTGGCAGACATCAGTCCGCTCGAATTGCTGATCCTCACCAATGTGCTCGAGTGCAGCGAAACCGAAGACGGGCTTGTCCTGTTTACGGATATAACACCGGCCAATCCGATCCGTGTGAGGCGCGGCGAACTGGCCGCCGCGTTTGGTGCCTCAGCGCAGAAGGCCAAGGATCCGGTAAACGTCTTCATCGCCGACCGTGTTCTCGCCCTTCAGCCGGCAGGCGGTAACACAGTCGAAGAGGATGCGATGGTCGACATCGACCTAAGCCATTTCCCGTGGCAGTTCGTGGTCCAGGGTATCGTCGCGCGCTCACCGGGTCTGGGCGAGGTCGCGGTGATCCAATGGACAAACCATCCCTCGCAACGTCCGGAGAGTTTTGGCGCCACCGTTTCGCTGATCACCGCCAGGGCCATCCATCACGCGACGAGTGAGGATATTCTCGGCCGGTTCCGTCTTGCCGGGACAACGGCGCTCTGGCCGGTAGCGCTGCAAGCGATCTGTTCACGGTAAAAGAGATCGAGACGGCTCTCTGCCTCTGGGAGGCGATGCTTTATTTCCGCGGTCTGCATCAGGATGAACGGCCGGTCCCGGACACAATCGCCCGCATGCCCGAACTCTGGGATGCCATCGGATGGCAGGCGATGCGGTCCCATGTCCGCACTCTCGTGCCTTTCGCACTCGCCGTCTATGACGACGTCTGCGAGGAGCTTGAGGAAGAAGGTTTCACCTTCGATTTCGATTTCGCGCCGGCATTTGTCGAGACCCTGTGCTGGTCCGAGGACGCGGCTTTTCGCGAAGGCGAACCGGGTGAGCTCCGTGAAAACGTGATGGAGGCCGTCAGGCGCCATCGGCAGGATGTCGTCGCGCGACATAGGCCGAGCTCCGGCCGAGCTTCGTGTCATGTCGACCGTTGAAAAAAGGTGTTGGCGGCCGAGCCGCGGCGTTCGCGGATCAGGGAAGCCGCGGAATTTCGCCCTCCGAGACCCGCCAGACCCAGGGCGTGATCTCCGGCCTCGTCTCGATCATCTCCGCAAGCGCCTGTTCATAGTCCTCTCCGGCGCTCGGTGGAACGATGAACATGGCGACTGGAGCCGGTTTCTGCTCCGGTAGTGTCACCGACACGATCGGCGCATCGCGTGGCAGGTTGAACCGCAAACCCTTGACGCTCTTTCGCTTGAGGTGACCGAGCTTCTCCAGAAGCCGCAGCTCGTGGATATCCTCAAAGGGCAGCCAGTGCTCGTTGACCACCATCAGCGATACCTCTTCGACCGCCGCAATGCCGGCGGCCGAAATGCCGAAGGTGGCGATGACGATGAGATGGAATGCCTCGTTCGAGCGCCACAATTCAAGCTCGACTTCATGGCGCTCGGCGAGCCGCCGCCATGCGCGCTCCTCGATCATCAGCGGAAAAGGCATGTGCCGTACGCCGATCCTCTGCCCCTCGCGCGCGGCGGAAAACTCCTTCACTTCCGCCACGATCATCATCAGCTTGCGTGGCCCCGAACCGGCCGCCTGCACGCCCTTGAGCACCGCGGCGCGCCGTGCGGCGATCCCGTCCTTGTCTTCGGCATGAAACACTTCCGGAACGAAGAGCATGTCGGCCAAAGTCGTGCCTCTGGCTGTCATCTGGGCAGCCGCGTTCAGAAGGCTTGTTCGCACCCGGCCCCACCCACGTCTACCGGCCCAGGTCGAACGCCATTCCGTCAGTTCGCCCGCCTCCCAGAGATAATGCAGCATCGCCCGCAACGACAATTTCTTCGGCTCGCTGCGAATGCCGTGTTCGGAGGCTTCGCTTGCCGCACCGGGCGCAGCCCGAGGCCCGCGCTTCGTCAGTGAGAAATCCAGTTTCAGGTCGGCCTTGCCGTTCGCATCGATCTGGATAGCGTTTCCGATGAGCGGCCCCAGGCCCGAAAGCTCGTAAGGAGGCTCATAGGAGGGACATGCGGGGTCATGATCGCGTCCAGATAGCGGCATTCGCTTGATGACATACAGGTCGTCGACCTTGGCGATGTACATAGGCACAGGCGGTTCTTTGCACATGCACATCGGGCGAAGCCGTTGCTCGTAGGCCTGCGGAAGGAATGCTCGCAGTTCAGGCGACGCCTCTTCCATCAGCCGACCATCGATTGTGAATGTTCGCACCTATGCTCTCCCGTTCGGTCCTCGAAGCTACGCGACTACGGCGCATTTTACTATCTAAAAATAGGCAGTAAAGCGCTGCGATCTCAGCGACTTCGGCCTGGATCCGAGCATTCGCGGTTGAGGGACATGTGCGAGCGCCATGTCGCCCGATGCGAGATCTTCCGCACCGTCCGGTGGTAAAATTGATAGTCACCGGCATTGAGAAACCCTTCGCCCGGCGCATGCCGGGCCTATTCCGCCAGGAGGATAAAATGACAATACCCAACCATGCCAGGACCAATTTCCAAACCCTCTTGCGCGCAGCCGCAGACGGTAACCTCGCCTTGATGGAATGCGTGGATTCCCGGACGAGCGAACCTCGTTATGTCCTGTGCGCTGTCGGACACGACGGGACAGACCGGGTGTTCACACCGTTTGGACATCTTGCCGACGGCAACCCCTACGACGCTTATTTGCCGCCCGATCCTGATAACCCTCAAGGCTTTCTGGCGCCGAGTCAGGCTCCATCCGAAAGCCGCTCGCCAGCCGCCGAGGACAGGGGAGAGAGCAATGCGGATCAGGCGTAAACCCCGGCCAGGAGAACAGCCGAACTATCTCGCTCACTCCCTCTACGCGGCAGAGCTCGGGGCGCCCGACCCCGGCCATTATCGTTCGACATCTGCCGGTGCGCCGGATGTCGCTGCACTCGTCCATCCCGGCATCGTGATCCGCACGTCGTACGGCACGGGCGGACCGGTGATCGGGGTTGAAGGCCCCTATGTGCATCTCGCGTCCGATGGCAGCGAACATCCGCATTTCACGATCGTCTATGTGCCCTCCGAACGGTTCCGCCGGCACAGCAAGCTAGATCACAACTGGATCAACGAATGCGTCACCGTCGATGGCCGGATCCTGAAGCTTCTCGAAGTCAATCTCGATGAAGTCTTTATCGAAGGTGCGGTCTCCGGCCGGCGCTGACGCTACGGGGAGACCACCACCAATCTTCCTTCCAACCAGGCCCGGTGCTCCCAAGAGCGCCGGGCCTTTCCGCGTTTTCGGGAGAGCATCTTGACAATGCCTGCACTCGACTACCCGCGCCCGGCTTCTGCCCCGGTCGCACCGGTGTTCCTCAATTTCCGGTCCCATATCGTTCGGCCCGTCTGTTTCGCCATCGTCTATTGGGACGGCCCGGGCGATACCCTCTACGCCTTCGAGGACCGCGACGCCTTCGAGCGCCAACGCGGCACGTCTGAGAGACATTTCGTGCATGTCCATGAGCTGTCGGCCGAGGAAGCGGCCGAATGGATCGCAGCCGGCGGCAATGCCGTCCTGCATACCGTGTCGGCCGGGGGCGTTGCGGCATTCAGAAATCTGAAGCTGGCGCCCGGCTGAAGGCCGGGCGCCAGCCGCGTTGATCTCCAGAGGGAGAGAGGGGCCAGAAAAGGGCGGTCTGCCGGGGCTTGGAGAGCGTCCGGGCGGGCCAGTCCCTTCCCGCTCTCGACAGGGTTTCCTATGAACATCGTCCCCACCCGCGCCGCAAACGCTACTACCAGCGCGTCCATTGCTTCCGCCGATTGCGCAAGCCGAGCAGACAAACTCTTCCGCTCCGGCGAAACGCTTCTGAAGTCTCTCGAACATGGCCATCCGATCGGCGCAGCCAATCTCCGCGCTGCTCTGACAGCCATCTTCAGTGGCTCGGATGCAGAAGGCTTCTGGTCATGGAAAGACGCCTACGAGGCGACCGAAGTGGCGCAGGTCCTGTTTCTGCGCAAGTTCGGCGCGGCGATCACCGCCCGAGCAAACGTGCCGCAGGCAACATTGGCGTTGCTGACCAAGGTGACGGGCTTGGTCCCGACCCACACGCGGCGCTCCGAGGAAAGCCAGCAACTCCAGCAATTTTCGACGCCGGTGCCACTGGCTTATATCGCGGCCCGCGCCGCCGGCATCGTGGCTGAGGATACCGTGCTCGAACCCTCCGCCGGAACCGGCCTGATGGCGATCTTCGCTGAACTCGCGCGTGCGCGCGTGTCTCTCAACGAATATGCGCCCCTCCGCCACGGCCTTTTGCAGTTGCTCTTCCGGGGGGCGGACGTATCGCAGCATGATGCCGCCCATATCGACGATTATCTCGAGCGTTCAATCCGCCCGACCGTCGTTTTGATGAATCCGCCGTTTTCCGCCGGCGTTCATGTCGAGGGCCGTATCGCAGACGCCGCATGGCGTCACCTCGCGTCCGCCTTCGCACGACTTGCCCCCGGCGGACGACTGGTTGCGATCACCGCCTCAAGCCTCTCTCCCGACAATCTCACATGGCGCAACGCCTTCGTCCGTCTGCAGGAGCGTGGCGCGGTTTTGTTCAGCGCCGCGATAGATGGGTCCGTTTATGCCAGGCACGGCACAACGATGGGGACCCGCCTGACGGTGATCGACAAGATCGTTGCCGCCGATCCGACGCGTCTCATCGCCTCCCAAGGTATAGCCCCTGATCTCGAGACCTTGCTGTCCTGGACGTTGAGCCTGCCGCCTCGCTCGCCGTCGTCCACGTCAAACTCGATCGGCGCTCCTTGCAACCGAACCGCCAGCGCCCGCGCTGCGAACATGGCCGCCCGAAACACATCTACCCTGCGGCCCGCTACCGTATTAACACCAATCGGGCGTCCTCTCTCCGCTGCTCGCACACCGCGCCCTATTTCCTCACTACCCCCACGCGTCGATGATGTCGTGGGCGAACTCTCCTACGAACTCTGCGATGCGGCAGCGACGACCCGCTGCGACGTCACTGAGGGCATCTACGAGCCCTATCGGCTGCAGGCGATCCGCATTCCGGACGCAAAACCGCATCCGGACAAGCTCGTCGAATCCGTCGCCATGGCATCGGTCGCGCCGCCCAAGCCGAGCTATCGGCCGCATCTGCCGAAACGCATCATCACCAGCGGGGACCTTTCAGACGCCCAGCTTGAAAGCGTGATCTATGCCGGCGAGGCCCATTCGGGTTACCTCGCCGGTCACTGGTCCGTCGACGCTAGTTACGACAACCTCAAAGCCGTCAAACCGGAGGAAGAGGGGTCTGTCCGATTTCGCCGGGGCTGGTTTTTGGGTGATGGCACAGGTGCAGGCAAAGGTCGGCAGGCTGCCGGTATCATCCTCGACAATTGGCTCAAGGGTCGTCGCCGCCATTTGTGGATTTCCAAATCCGAGACACTGATCGAGGACGCCCAGCGTGACTGGAGTGCGCTCGGCCAAGAGAAGCTGCTTGTGACGCCGCTGTCACGTTTCCGCCAGGGCAAGCCGATCAAGCTCGACGAAGGAATCCTCTTCGTCACCTTTGCGACGCTGCGGACCGACGAGCGCGAGGGCAAGCGATCGCGCGTCCAGCAGATCGTCGATTGGCTGGGAGGTGATTTCGATGGGGCGATTGTCTTTGATGAGGGTCATTCGATGGCCAACGCTGCGGGCGGCAAGTCGGAGCGCGGCGAAAAGGCCGCTTCGCAGCAGGGCCGTGCCGGTCTGCGCCTGCAGCGTGCTCTCCCAGATGCCCGTGTCGTCTATGTCTCGGCGACCGGCGCGTCCGAGGTCGAGTCACTCGGCTATGCCGAACGGCTTGGCCTTTGGGGTGGCACGGATTTCCCCTTCTCGACGCGCTCGGAGTTCATCGCGGCGATCGAGGACGGCGGCGTTGCGACCATGGAAGTGCTCGCTCGTGATCTCAAGGCCATGGGCCTCTACGCCTCACGGTCCCTGTCCTTCGAGGGCGTGGAATATGACATCCTCGAACACGAGCTGACCAAGGAACAGGTTCGCATCTACGACTCCTATGCCGAAGCGTTCCAGGTCATTCATAACAATCTGAACGCCGCGCTCGAAGCCTCCGGTATCAGCAGTAGCAAGGGAACGCTCAACAAAAACGCCAAAGCCGCCGCCCGTTCCACCTTCGAAAGCTCGAAGCAGCGCTTCTTCAATCACCTGTTGGCGTCAATGAAGACGCCGGCCTTGATCGACGCCTCGACCAGGGACGTGGCGGAGGGGCATGCAGCGATCATCCAGATCATATCGACCGGCCAGTCCCTGACCGAACGACGGCTCGCGGAAATACCGACAGAGGAGTGGGGCGATGTCCAGGTTGATGTCACGCCGCGCGAGATCGTTGCCGAATATCTCAACCATTCCTTCCCGACCCAGCTCTTCGAGGAGTATTCCGACACCGAGGGCAATCTCTTGTCGCGGCCGGTCTATGACGCCGCCGGCAACCCCGTCATGTGCCGCGAAGCCGTCGCCCGCCGCGACGCGTTGCTTGAACGGCTCGGCAGCCTGCCGGCCATCCCGACCGCGCTCGACCAGATCGTCCAGCACTTCGGCAGTACCCAAGTGGCTGAGATCACCGGCCGCACGCGCCGCATCGTGCGCCGCGACGACGGCGGCACAATCGACCGCTTCACTGTTGAAAGCCGGCCGGGCAGCGCCAATCTCGACGAGACCCGCGCCTTCATGGACGACGAGAAGCCGATCCTGATCTTCTCCGAAGCCGGTGGTACGGGACGGTCCTATCATGCCGATCTCGGTGCGAAGAACCAGCGCCTGCGCCTGCACAACCTCCTCGAAGCCGGCTGGCGGGCCGACGTGGCGATCCAGGGGCTCGGGCGAAGCCATCGTACAAACCAGGCGCAGCCTCCGCGCTTCCGCATGATCGCCACCAACGTCAAGGCCGAGCGTCGCTTCTTGTCGACCATTGCCCGACGTCTCGACACGCTCGGCGCCATCACCCGCGGGCAACGGCAGACAGGCGGGCAGGGGATGTTCCGCTCGGAGGATAATCTTGAATCCCAGTATGCCCGCGACGCGTTGCGGCAGTTCTACAAGCTGATCCACGGCGGCGGGGTCGCCGGATGCTCGCTCGAAAAATTCGAGGCGATTACCGGCCTTTCGCTAAGCGCGGAAGAGGGGGGTCTGAGAGACGAGCTGCCGCCGATCCATACCTTCCTCAACCGCATGCTGGCGCTCACGATCGAAATGCAGAACCTGTTGTTCGACGCCTTCGAGCAGTTGCTGGCCGCCCGCATCGAGGGCGCGATTGCAGCCGGCGTCTATGACAAGGGCCTGGAAACGCTGGTCGCGGATCGCATGACGGTGAAGGAAAGGCGACTGGTTTATACCCATCCGGTCACCGGCGCCCAGTCGCATTTGTTGACCATCGAACGCCTGGATCGCAATCAGCCGATGCAGATTGCCGACGCCCTTGGGCTCCTTCAGCGCGACCCACGGGCAAGGCTGATGATCAACGGCAAGTCCGGCCGCGCTGCCGTGCAAATCCCGACGCGTTCGATCATGCTCGACGACGGCTCGGTCCAGCCGCGCGTGGCACTTATCCGGCCGATGGACGAAATCCGTTTCGAGCTGCGCCAGCTCGAGGAAACGAACTGGGAGGAAGCGGACGGGCAGAGCTTCGCCGCCGCGTGGAACTCAGAAGTCGCCGATCTCCCCGAGTTCTCAATTTCGACCATGCATGTCGTGTCCGGCCTCCTGCTGCCGATCTGGAAATTGCTGCCGCAGGATTATTGCCGGGTCTATCGGCTCGAGACCGACACGGGCGAGCGGATCGTCGGCCGTCTAATCTCTTCAGAAGGGCTTTCCCGGCTTTGCCGGAATTTCGGGCTCGATCAGACAGAAGTCGTCAGCGCCACGCAGGTGTGGCAATTGCTGCTCAGCGGTTCCGCGGTCGTGGCACTCGCAGGCAATATGACGCTGCGGCGCGTTCGGGTGATGAACGATTATCGTATCGAGCTTGCCGGCTTCACCGACGGGATGCGCGACAGGCTGAGATCGATCGGCCTTTTTTCCGAGATGATCGCCTGGAAGGTCCGCTTCTTCATCCCCTCCTCGAATGACGGACAGGCCGTGCTGTCGCGCCTCATCGAACGGCATCGTATCATCGATGTCGCCGGGCGGGGCTGACTGCCATGTTGTCAGCTTCTGAACTTTCAGTCCGTCTGGCGCGCGACGCCGAGGCGGTCTGCCGTCACTACCTATCTGCCGGCCGCCGGGCCGGCAATTACTGGGTCGTCGGCGATACCGCCAACAGCAAGGGAAAGTCTCTCTACGTTCATCTCACGGGCCCGCGAGCCGGGCGGTGGGCAGATGCGGCGACTGCTCAATATGGCGACCTGCTCGATCTCGTGCGGGAGACCTGCGGACTGGTCGACTTTCGCGATGTTGCAGACGAGGCGCGGCGTTTCCTCAACGAACCACGGGTCAGCCCGGTCTCTTCCGGCAGGGACGATGGGCTCGACAGCCAACCGGTTGAAAGACCAGCTGCGGAACGTGCGCGACGCCTGTTCCAAATGACGCAGCCGCTCGCTGGCACGCTGGCCGACAGCTATCTGCGTCAGCGCGGCATCCTGCGCGCATCTCTGCATTCCTTGCTCCGCTTCCACCCGTCCTGCTACTATCGCGATCTCGTCAGCGGCCGAACCAGCAGTTATCCCGCGCTGATCGCAGCGGTGACCGACCAAGCGGGCACGGTCACCGGCGTGCATCGCACCTGGCTCGATCCGGACGGCGACGGCAAAGCTCGGGTCGAGGATCCCCGCCGTGCGCTCGGCGGGCTGCTCGGCAACGCCGTGCGGTTCCGCTTTCCCGTTGATGGCCCCGTGCCGGTGATGGCGGCAGGCGAGGGGCTCGAAAGCATGTTGTCGCTCTCGCATGTGATGCCCGGCATGCCTTTGGTCTCGGCGCTGACGGCCAATCACCTTGCCGCCTTCCGGCCGCCAGCTGGGTGTCTGCGTCTCTACGTAGCCGCCGACGCGGATGCCGCCGGCCGGCATGGGATCGAGGGACTGAGCCACCGGGTGCAGGCGCTCGGTATCCTGCCGCTTGTGCTTACCCCCGATCTCGGCGACTTCAACGAGGATCTGCGCCAGCTTGGACCGGACCGGCTCATCGCAAATCTCCGGCGCCAACTTGCACCGGAAGACGCCAGGCTCCTTCTTCCCTCATAGTGCGGCCGAGAAGGGATGCCGGACGAGGCCGGGCGTGGCTGGCAGAGCCGGTCCTGTCGGTCTCTGTCCTGGTGGTGCGCGCCTGCGGGCCTGCCGAGAGGCGACCCTTACCAGTCGGCTGCCTGGCCTTCAGCGGGTCGGTCAGGTTTCTTCCCCGCGCCGGCTATTTAGTCCGCATCGGCTGTTCCTAAAACCGGCTCCCGGTCTCGGGCCGATGCGGCAGCCGGCGCTCCTCGCGGCCCAAGAAACCCTCCCTCAACCGCCCGGCGCTGCGCTGGGCCGCTTCGCTGCGCTCGCGGTTCCGGCCCGCCCGCCGTCTGGACAGGGATCGCCGTCAGGCCGCGAGAGGCGCGGCCCTAACCGACGGAGACCATCATGAACCTTACCTTGTCCCTCGACGACACCTTCGAACCCGATCACACATCCTCCCCGACCGACCGCGTCATCTACGAGATGCAAGTCTATGGCTACCGCCCTTTCCAGGACGAGGCGGACCCGCGCCCGCTACCGGAGGAACCAATGGTCCAGTCGGCGCTGACCGCGATGTTTTCCGCGATGTTCGAGATGCTCGGCGACACGCGGCTGGAGCCCGATCTCGAAGACCTTCTCTGGTCGACGGTCAATCTCTTCCACCGCGCCGGTGAGCGTATCCAGCGTGAACTTCAGCGCAACGAGGACGCCCAGCGGACCGGCCAGCGAGAGCAGGACGGCTCGGAGGTGAAGAGCGTCGAGCTTGAGCGCCATGTCGTCGAGGGCATTACGCTTCTCGAACGCCGCAACTCTTTCGAATTCATGCGCGATTACGCGGCCGACCTCTTCGAGGCGCAGACCGGCTCGGCATGGCGGCCGCGCACCGGCTCCAAGGTTAACCACGCCAACATGACGGCGGCGATGATCGATAGTAGAGATTTCCTGTCTGCCCGCCGGCATGCCGAAAACACGGTGCTGGTCCCGGCCGGGACCAAGATCGCCTTCGGCGGCGGCATGGACTACAATGATCACGACCGGATCTGGGCTGCGCTCGACAAGGCCCATGCGAAGCACGCGGACATGATCCTGCTGCACGGCGGCTCGCCGAAAGGCGCCGAACGCATCGCCGCTTGCTGGGCCGAGACTCGCAAAGTCACCCAGATCGCCTTCAAGCCCGACTGGAACAAGCACGCCAAGGCCGCCCCGTTTCGCCGCAACGACGACATGCTTTCGGTCATGCCATCGGGCGTCATCGTCTTCCCCGGTTCCGGTATTACCGACAACCTGCGCGACAAGGCCCGCCGGCTCGGCATCAATGTCTGGGAACTCAAAGGAGATGGCGCGTGAGCGCCATCGTCTCCAAGACAGAATCTCGCGCTTGTCTTTTGCCCGAGACTACTTGTTCAGCGCATCCTTGAGTGCCTTCGCCGGAGTGAAGGCGACCTTTTTCTGTGCGGCGACCTTGATCATCGCCCCGGTTGCCGGATTGCGCGCTTCGCGCTCCGGTGCGTCCTTCACCTTAAACTTGCCAAAGCCGGGGATGGAGGTTTCCGCACCGGATGTTGCGGCGGCCGTGATGGTGGAAAATACTGCTTCAACGATAGCTTTGCCTTGAGCCTTGGTCAGGCTGTGTTCGGCGGCGATCTTGTCTGCGATTTCGTTTGTCGTGGTCATATGAAGTTCCTTTCCTGTCGGAACCAAAGCCTTTCCACCGGGATAACCCGCTGTCACGCGGTTCATGCTTCACTCGCAGCCGCCTTAGCCACCTTTCCACAAGTTCTGGTAATTAGACGGCCGCCGGTGGGTGCAGACGGGTATCAAGGGCGAATGCTTCCTGAAACTTTACCGAATAGCTGCCGGCCGCCTGGCTAGCGACAAAGATCAGGTTCCAGCTATGCGTGGACACGGCGCTTGGGATTGCGACAAAACGATGCTGTCGCAGCAGGTCGTCACCAAATGCCTGCTGACCGGCGCTCGGGATGCCGGGCCGCAGCCAGTTCGGATTGGGAACGGTGATGGGATCGACGACATGCACCGCGGAGGTGTCGGCGATGACAGCAGCCGTCAGGATATGTGGGACTGTATCGAGCGCGCGAAAACCCTTGTGTACGGCGACCTCAAGGATCGCCGTTGACGGATCGATGGAGCAGTAGATCGCCCGCACGCCCTTGCTGTTCCAGCGACCCCCGACACGATAGGCGCCTTCACCGCTATCCCATGTCGGGGCATAGGCGGCTTGGTCGAGCCGCCATGCGATCAGCTCGGAACCCCCAAGCGCAATTGGCAATGGCGTCATGCATAGACGCCGTATTCGAGCCGTTCCAGATAGTCCTCGACCAGCTCGACGCCGGCAGGCGTCCCGAGCAGGTCGATCGGGCGGCGCTGGTCAAGCCCGATAGCCGGACGCTCCAGCCATTGCTCAGCTTCCGCCTGCGTTCCCAGCACATCCGTCGCCTTCGACAGGATTTCGGCAAACTTCCATGCCCGTCCGCTCTGCTCCTGGCTCAGCGGCTTGGACGGCGCGTCCTTTCGGCGTTGCCATGTCCTCAGGCTCATACCGACGGCCTTTTCGAGCGACTCGGTCTTACCGATAAAGACCAGGCTTCCAACGAGGTGATCGATTGCGGAGGCCGGCAGTCCGATCAGCAGCAATTCGTGCGCGTCCAGCGCTGTTGTCAGCCGGCGCGACAGCACGCGAGCGCCACCAAGTAGGGCCTCGATCTTTTGCAGTTCCCCGCCGGGTGTTATTGAAGAGGGTGCTTTTGCTGCGACCGCCATCGCTGTCTCCTGTGTCATCTGTCGTTCTAAATATGACATCTGTCGCCGATCGTTTCAAGTATCAAGGCGAGGGCGCGCGATTTCCATGAAATCGGCGGCGCTCGTCACGCTGTGCGCTGGAGGGCGCACATATCATGTCGCAGGATCGGAATGTGGCGCTTGACGCTATTCCGTTCGTGACATGCATGCTTCGGAAGCTGACGCCTTGTGAATTCCGCGGGTTTGCATCTGACGTTGAAGCCGGCCCCATCGTGTGGGCGGGTCGCTTGCCTATAGCGGTGTCCCGGCGGATAAGGACCGCTCAAACGGCCGGGCGCTGCCAGGCGAATGGGCTTAAGCCCGGGGCCGATGCCCATGCGAACCGCGTCATCCGATATTGCAAACAGTCTGAGGGCTGCGGTGCGGTCACCGTGCCGACCGCGCGGACACGCAATGTGTGATGTTGGCAGCAGGCGTGCTCGTCCGCATGTCACAGTCGAGACCAGGCGAGGGCGCGACATTGACCCTGACGGCGGCGAAGCGCTCATAAGGCGCGAGGCCAACATCCCGCAGCGCTGGGCCGGGCAGCCATGGGTTAACGCACCCTTCAGTTGCCCCGAACCATTCCCGTTTTTATGTCGCTCGTATAGACGACCGCCTGCTTTTGCGGCCAACCCCTGAAGGGGTAAGACTCGGTCAAAATTTTTGCGAAATTCGATTTCGGTTATTTGCCTCTGGCGGAAAATAGAATTTCGCAAAAATTTTGTCCGAGCTGACCGCAGCAGATCGGCCGTCTCTTCGTGCGCCATCGGGAAATGGTCCCGAGCAACCGAAGGAGACACAACCATGGCCACCACGATCGCAACCCTGACGCAGAAGACCGACGGCATCCTCGAAGGCGTCTTCGCCACCATCCGGGTCAACGCCCCGATCGCCATCATCCCGAACGCCAGCAAGGCTAGCGAGGAAGCCCCCGACTACCGCGTCATCCACCGCAAGACCGGCTTCGAGATCGGCGCAGGCTGGAACCGCGTAGCCCGCCAGACCGGCGAGGAATACCTCTCGGTGAAGCTAGAGGCCCCCGAGATCGGCGTGATTTTCGGCAACCTCGCCCAGGCACCGGGCGGCGATCCGAGCAAGAAGGTCATCCTCTGGAACAACCCGAACTGAACGGCGAGCATCGGCCCCGAGCGATCGGGGCCGGCTCTAGCGTGTGCGGCCAGCCCGCCGGAACAATTGGCTGAAATGATCGCGGGCATTGAGCCCGCGATCATTCCTGTTGGTGCCACACGAGACCAAACCCTGTCTGCTCAGAACGCCAAGTCTGCCGTGAGGATCGCGCCGCCTCAAGGACATCGCGGCCCCTCCAATTTTCAGCCGACACCCTGAAGGGCGCCGTCAGAAAATCGGTTCCTCCGCTCGCCGCCTCCGGCGGTCGCCTGCCGCGATCCTTGACCCGGCCCGATCCCCACGCCCCCGGACGTCATCTTTCACAAAACTCAAGGAGACGAAGATGACGCTGGAACATCACATCGAAGAATTGCGCGCCGAACTCAGAAACTGCTGGGACCACGAAGAGCGCCGCCAAATAGAGGCGGAGCTGGAAGTAGCGGTTGCCGAACTCAATATCTGGATCGAGGAACTGACGCAGGATCTGCGGGGCGAGAAACCTCCCTTCTGAGGGAGGCGCCTGCCGCACCGCCAAGCCGGGCTCGCCGGATCGACCGGCAAGCCGGGCTCCAATTCCGTTGCGCATATAAATGGACGACTCTGCCTTTCCTCGTATCCGGCCCGCAGGGGCAGGGCCAACCATAGCGTTCGTTAACCAATGCGTTGATGCCTGATCGACTTCAGACCGTAGCCGCGGGCCCGCTTCCGGCATAGGAGATCGAGAAACATTGCCACGGCCTCCTTTTCCCCGTCGAAGTGATGCGCGATCGACTGCCCGCTGGAACCGATGCGGCCCCATCGCCGGGTCAGGCAGAAGGTGCCGAACAAGGTCGTTTCGATCGAGAGCGCATAATAACGGGCCATGTTCCTGGCTGGGTCAGTGCGTTCGATATAGAGCTGGTAAGGCTGAGCGAGCATGGCCCGAGAATCGCCGATCGCGGACGCCCGGTCCAACGACAGTTTTGAATCGAAGCGCCTGCATCGATTCATTTTCGTGATCTCTGCTTCCTGATGTTGCGGCGGTTGGCGCGGACAGTGTTCGGGCGAGCCGGCCGCTGGCCGATCGTGCTCTACTCGCGCCGTTCCGTCGCTCCCCGAGCCGGCGTTGCCGTCTCGGCCTTTGGTGACGATCACTCTCGCGGGCAAACCGCATTGGCCCGCCGCCACGCCTCAGCGATAGCTCCCTCGCGCGTTGCAACGACTGCGCCGGTCGCGCTCCCTCAAGAATTTACGACTAGGCACCATGGTCATGGTCGCCGTATCCTCCGGCACCACTCCATCAACCTCGTCCTTGCCCTTGCCCTTAGCCGCGGCTTCGGTCTAGAATCCCTCCGATCGGAATTCCGCTATCGATGGAGCGAGCAATGTCGACAAAGCCGATGGCCGCCGAAACAGAGTCGGCGGCGACGGAGCTCCGAAGCATCCGCCGAGTGTATCCTGGCGTCGCGCGACTTCTCTTCCTGATCGTCCGCGGGCTGACGAAGGCGACGCTCTACACCGCATGGTGTCTCGCCTTCTACATCCTCAGCATGTTTCGCCCGTTCGCCGGGATGGCGATGCTGGCGGCAATCGTCATGGTTCCGCTCTCGATTGCAGCTTTCGTCAAGCCCGAGGCAGCGAGCGGTCTGCCGTTCTGGGCCTTCATTCTGATGACCTTTGGCTTCGCCGGCTTCTCGATCGGATACACGATCTTTCTCGACTGGATCACGCCACCCGGCCTGCAAGATACGTTCGCACGGTTCCGCCGCGGTGGCAGCGCCTGATCAGTGAGCGAAGAGTTCGGCGCGCTTTCGCTGGCAATCGACGCGGCGCTGGCAGCCATGAAGGCAACGAAATGGCCGCGAGAGGCCGAATACGACGCGCACGAAAACGCTTGGGCAGTTACGGCCTCAGCTTGGCGAACCTGTTAGGTTTGGCCTGCGTGTCCATGTCCTTTCGTCTGAAATAGACGGCCCGTCCGCAGCGGATTGGGCTATGTCCCTGAACGATGATGATTTGTTCGTCCTTCCTCATCGACTGCGTGATCTCATGCGGCATGATGAGCGGCCGGCGCTGGAAATTGAGGCTCTCGGATTTACGCGATGCGCTGTTCTTCGTGTCCCAGCCGATATTGCGCGAACTACCCTTCACCTCGACGGTCATCTCCCCGCATTGGGCCGAGACATTGCGCGCTGTCTCCAACGCTTTGATCGCGGCGTAGCTCGCGAACGCGCAACCATCGATCCATGAGACCGCGCCGTCTTTTCCAAAATGCCGTTCGAGCTGACCGACGGACTGGTAAAGAAGCATCATGCTGACGCCATACTTTCGGCCACGGTCGCGCGCCTCTTCGAGAACGCGCATGTAGCCGAGCAGGTCCACCTCATCCAACATGAACAACGCCCGGCGCTGAAACGCTCCGTCAGCCTCGATCATCGCGTTGATCAGCGAGCCAACGATGACACGCCCGATCCCGGGATAGGAACGCAGGATCGAAGCGGGGATATTAAGAAACACATCTTTCTTGCCGCCGATGAGATCGCTGGGCTTGAACGTATTGCCGCAAACAAGGGCTGCGTAATTGTCGAGCGACAGCCATTGCGTATCCTTCGACGCGGTCGAGTAGACGCCGGAGAACGTCTGCTCGGTCATGTTGACGAACACACCCAGCGTTTCGCTGATGAACTTCGATGCTGAATTCTGCTGGACGTCGCGGAGCATCGCGAGCACGGAGGTCTCTGGCTCGGAGACGATCTGGCGAAGACTGCGCAGGTGTCGCCGTCCTGCATATTCCGGCGAGAGCATCACATGCGCCAGAAGGCCGGTCAGAAGATTGTGCGCCTGCGATTGAAAGTAGGACCCGGTCGACGATTCAAAGCGCACGCTTTCCGACAACAGCATGTGGGCGATGCCGACAATGTCCTGTTCCTTTTGCTTCGAGGTCTCGATACCATCAAGCACGTTAAAGCCCATGATCGGGTTTGTCGGGTCGAGCACCATTACTTGGCGCCCAAGTCTCTCCCGCCGATGCTCGACGACCATCGGCGCGACCTCCGTAGACGGATCCAGACAAATCAGGGGACCGGAATATCGAAGTGCTGTCGGGATCACGTTGCTGGTGGTTTTGTATCCGCCGGACCCCGCGAAAAACAGCATATGGGTGGAATCGAAGTCTTGCTTGTAGGTGAGCAGCGGCGCCTTGCCACCCTGTCCCCAGGTCGCCTGATCGTTTGGATCGAAGGGCAGCTCTTGAACGATTTCCCTGTCGACACGGTACCGCTCGCCAACGACAATCTCGCCGTCGTCGGGAAAGAGCCGGCCCGCCGAGGACATGGAGAGCCAATCCGCATCTCCGAAGGTGCCGCGCTTGGCGCGCTTCACCGGTCCGGAGACGACTGTCGAGATGCGTGCGGATGCCGCCGTCGCCATGAAGCCGACGACCGAGCCGACAACCGCGACCATATCGATAAACGACAGCGCCTGGTTCCATGTCACCGCTCCGCTTTCGACGGACGGTGACAGCCGACCGAACTCTCGAAGCCCATAAAAGCCGGCGACGGATAAAAAGCAGATGAGGGTTGCCATAGCGATCGGCTTTCGCCGATGCAACGGCAAAGCCCAGACGGTCAGAAGCCCTGCCAGTGGTCCGAACAAAAAAACCGGCACGGGAGAGGCCCGAAGAAACCAGTATTGCGTTTTTCCGCTCATGCCCGCTGCAAGTTCCGGCCAACGCCAGCCGACGACATAGGCGGCAAAAGCGGTGACTGTGATCGGCACGAGTATGAGCAACAGGCTCAGGTGGGGTTTTGCCCTGCTTGTCATTCTGCGGCCTCGACCATGAGCGGCGTGCCGCCATCCAGCATCCGGACTTTGAATGCCTCTTCTCCGATCTCCCGGAGCCGCCGATGCTCCAGTGAGCTCGGTGCAATCCTCGCAAGCTCCAGCAGACCGCCGAGCAAGAAGGCGCGGTCCACCTTCGACAGTCCAGCTCGCACGACAATTCCGCCAAGCAGGAATTTTTCGCGCGCATCCTTTTTCCGGTCAGCTGTCATGAGAAACCTCCGTCGCCGCTCCAGCCTCACCAACTGGCTGTCCAACCGGCGGAGAAGATGCGCGAGCAGGCCCTTTTTTCTCACCCTTCCGAAATCGCGCGGCGATCTCTTCGAAGATGCGATCGACCTCCTCGTCGCTGATCTCCATTTCCGCCAGCCCCGACTTCGTCGCGGCGCGCGCGAAGCGATCAGCGGATTTGACTATTAAAGTTTTCTTACGTTCACGCAGCTTCTCGATTTGAGCATCGATATCCAGAATTGCCGATTTGGTCGCCATCACTCGTATCCTCTTGCGTTCGAGAAAAATTGCCGATCAGCATTTAACTTACTAGAAAATGGTAGTCAAATATGTCACCATGCACAAGTCCCCCAAACGTCGATGCCGGAATTCCGGCTTGGGCCGTCTTCCGGAAAAGCGGCATCGGCCCTTCGGTCCGATCGATTTGAGGGCGCAATATACGTCGCTGTCGCGACGTGCTTGGGAGGTCTGGAGACGACAGTGGCGATCATGTTCGTCAGAGCGCAGGTGATCAGCAGGGGAGCGGGACGCAGCATCGTCTCTGCCGCCGCCTATCGTCATCGTGCCCGGATGATGGACGAACAGGCCGGAACCTCCTTCAGCTATCGTGGCGGCGCCGGCGAACTGAAGCATGAAGAGCTGGCGTGGCCGGACAAGGTTCCCGTGTGGCTTCCCGCGGCTATAGAGGGGAAGACGGTGGCCGGGGCGAGCGAAGCGCTATGGAATGCTGTGGATGCCTTCGAGACGCGGGCGGACGCGCAGCTTGCCCGCGAACTGATCATCGCGCTGCCGGAGGAGCTGACGCGGGCGGAGAACATCGCGCTGGTCCGGGAATTCGTGCGGGACAATCTGACCTCGAAGGGGATGATCGCCGACTGGGTATATCACGATAAGGACGGCAACCCGCACATCCATCTGATGACGACGCTGCGGCCGCTGACGGAGGAGGGGTTCGGGCAGAAGAAGGTGCCTGTTCTCGGCGCCGACGGTGAGGCGCTCCGCGTCGTCACGCCCGACCGGCCGAACGGTAAAATCGTCTACAAGCTTTGGGCCGGCGACAAGGAAACCATGAAGGACTGGAAGATCGCTTGGGCGGATACGGCCAATCGGCATCTGGCGCTTGCCGGGCATGACATCCGTCTCGACGGGCGATCCTATGCCGAGCAAGGACTCGACGGTATTGCTCAAAAGCATCTCGGACCAGAGAAAGCAGCGCTCGCCCGCAAGGGCGTCGAGATGTATTTCGCACCGGCCGAACTCGCCCGCCGGCAGGAGATGGCCGACCGGCTGCTGGCCGACCCGGCGCTCCTCCTGAAGCAAATCGCTAACGAGCGATCGACCTTCGATGAGAAAGACATTGCCAAGGCGCTACATCGCTATGTCGACGATCCCAGCGATTTCGCAAACATTCGCGCGCGGTTGATGGCGTCCGATGATCTCGTGCTCCTGAAGCCACAACAGGTCGACCGGCAGACTGGCAAGGTTAGCGAGCCTGCGGTCTTCACCACCCGCGATATCCTGCGGCTCGAATACGACATGGCGCAGTCGGCGGAAATCCTGTCGCAGCGCAAAGGTTTTGGCATCGGCGAGGGCCGGATTGCGGCTGCGGTTCGTTCTGTCGAAACGGCTGACCCGGAAAAGTCGTTCACGCTCGATCGTGAACAGGTGGAGGCTGTCCGTCATGTTACTGGCGACAATGGCATCGCAGCCGTTGTCGGTCTTGCCGGCGCCGGCAAGTCGACGCTGCTCGCTGCTGCTCGCGTCGCCTGGGAAAGCGAAAACCACCGGGTCTTTGGTGCAGCGCTTGCCGGCAAGGCGGCCGAAGGTCTGGAGGATAGTTCCGGCATCAAGTCACGTACACTCGCCTCCTGGGAGCTTGCCTGGGCGAATGGAAGTGACCTTCTCGATCGCGGTGATGTCTTCGTTGTCGATGAGGCCGGAATGGTCTCGTCGCAGCAGATGGCGCGCATCCTTAAGACAGCAGAGGATGCGAGCGCGAAGGTGGTTCTGGTCGGCGACGCGATGCAGCTTCAACCGATCCAGGCCGGTGCTGCCTTCCGGGCGATATCCGAACGGATTGGTTCTGCCGAATTGGCCGGTGTGCGTCGACAGCGCGATGAATGGGCACGCGAAGCCTCTCGTCTCTTCGCTCGTGGCAAGGTCGAAGAGGCGCTGGATGTCTACGCACGTGAGGGACGGATTTTTGCCGCGGAGAGCCGGGCGGACGTCGTCGATCGCATTGTCGCCGACTGGACCTATGCACGCCGGGACCTCATCCGGAACACTGCCGACAGTGGACAGCCGGCACGTTTGCGCGGTGACGAACTTCTCGTTCTCGCCCACACCAATGACGACGTGAAGCGGCTCAACGAGGCGCTGCGAAAGGTGATGATAGATGACGGCGCACTGACGGCCGCACGGGACTTCAAGACGGAGCGCGGCGTGCGCGAATTCGCCGCCGGCGATCGCATCATCTTCCTCGAAAACGCCCGCTTCCTTGAACCGCGGGCGCGAAAGCTTGGACCACAATATGTGAAGAACGGCATGCTCGGCACGGTCGTTTCCACCGGCGACAAACGCGGCGACCCTTTGCTGTCGGTCCGTCTCGACAATGGCCGCGACGTCGCCATCAGCGAAGACAGCTATCGCAACATCGATCACGGCTATGCCGCCACCATCCACAAGTCGCAAGGCGCCACCGTCGACCGCACCTTCGTGCTCGCCACCGGCATGATGGACCAGCACCTGACCTATGTGTCGATGACCCGTCATCGGGATCGGGCCGATCTCTATGCGGCGCGTGAGGATTTTCAGCCGAAACCGGAATGGGGTGGAAAATCCCGTGTCGATCATGCAGCCGGTGTCATCGGCGAGTTGGTCGAGACCGGCACGGCAAAGTTCCGGCCCCAGGACGAGGACGCCGACGAAAGCCCCTATTCTGACATAAAGACCGATGACGGAACGGTCCATCGCCTCTGGGGCGTGAGCCTGCCGAAGGCGCTGGAAGAGGGCGGCGTCTCGCAGGGTGATACGGTGGCACTGCGCAAGGACGGGGTCGAACGGGTCACGGTCACCGTTCCTGTCATCGACGAGACCACGGGGAATAAGAGTTTCGAGGAACGGACGGTCGACCGGAATGTCTGGACTGCCGAACTCAAGGAAACGGCCGATGTCCGTCACGCGCGGACCGAGCGCGAGAGCCATCGGCCGGACTTGTTCAAGCAGCTGGTCGAGCGTCTGGGTCGCTCCGGCGCCAAGACCACGACGCTCGATTTCGAAATCGAGGAAGGCTACCGGGCGCATGTGCAGGATCTCGCGCGGCGCCGTGGCATCGACTTGGCTGCCGCGGTCGCGGCCGGAATGGAGGAGGGAACCGCGCGGCGAATGGCGTGGCTTGCAGAGAAGCGCGAGCAGGTGGCAAAGCTTTGGGAGCGGGCCAGCGTGGCGCTCGGCTTTTCGATCGAACGCGAAAGGCGCGTTTCCTACAATGAAGAGCGCGCCGAGACCCTTTCGGCACAAGTCCCGGCGAACCGAAAATATCTGATTGCGCCGACGACAATGTTTTTCCGAAGCGTCGACGAGGAGGCCCGGCGCGCGCAGCTGGCCTCAGAGCGCTGGAAGGTGCGGGATGCGATCCTTCATCCGGTTCTGCAAAAGATCTATCGCGATCCCGATGGCGCGCTCGCCAGGCTGAATGTGCTTGCCTCCGATGCCCGGATCGAGCCGCGAAAGCTCGCCGATGATCTTGCGACAAAGCCGCAGCGTCTCGGTCGCTTGCGTGGATCGGAGCTTCTGGTCGAGGGCCGCGCGGCCCGCACCGAGCGCGATGCGGCGATGTCGGCGCTCTTCGAACTTCTGCCGCTGGCGCGTGCCCATGCAACAGAGTTCCGCCGCCAGGCCGAACGCTTTGGCATTCGTGAAGAACAGCGCCGCGCTCCCATGTCCCTGTCGGTTCCCGCGCTCTCGAAACAGGCAATGGCGCGCCTCGTTGAGATCGAAGCCGTGCGGGAGCGCGGCGCGCAGGACGCTTACAAGACAGCCTTCGCGTATGCGGTCGAGGATCGCTCGCTGGTTCAGGAGGTCAAGGCCGTCAACGAAGCACTGACGGCGCGCTTCGGCTGGTCCGCCTTCACCGACAAGGCAGATACCACAGCAGAGCGAAACATGGTCGAGCGCATGCCGGAGGATCTTGCTCCCGACCGTCGCGAGAAACTGGCGCGCCTGTTTGCCGTCGTGCGCCGCTTTGCCGAGGAACAGCATCTCGCCGAGAGGAAGGATCGCTCAAAGATCGTGGCCGGCGCCAGCGTCGAGCCGGGAAAGGAGATCATGCCCGTGTTGCCGATGCTCGCCGCCGTGACGGAGTTCAAAACGCCTGTCGAGGACGAGGCACGGGAACGGGCGAGGGCCGTTGCTCACTACGGTCACAATCGGGCGGCTCTTGTCGAAACGGCGGCCCGTGTCTGGCGCGATCCCGCCGGCGCTGTTGCCAAGATCGAGGCGCTGATCGTGAAAGGCTTTGCGGGCGATCGGATCGCAGCGGCCGTCGCCAACGATCCCGCAGCCTATGGCGCCTTGCGCGGCTCCGATCGCATCATGGACAAATTGCTGGCGGTCGGTCGCGAGCGAAAGGACGCACTTCAAGCCGTTCCGGAAGCCGAGAGCCGCGTCCGGTCGCTTGGTGCCTCCTATGCTACAGCTCTGGAGGCTGAGACACAGGCGATCGCCGAGGAACGCCGGCGCATGAGCGTCGCCATTCCGGGCCTATCGGTTTCTGCCGAAAAGGCGTTGCGTGAACTTTCCGCGGCGATGAAGAAAAAGGATGCCAAACTCGAGGTCGCCGCTGGCTCGCTCGATCCCGTCATTCGCCGGGAGTTCACCGCGGTCAGCAGGGCGCTCGACGAGCGCTTCGGTCGCAATGCCATCCTGCGGGGTGAGAAGGACGTCATCAATCGCTTGGCGCCGGCGCAACGCCGTGCGTTCGAGGCCATGCATGAGCAATTGAAAGTCCTGCAACAGACTGTCCGCTTGCAGGCAAGTCAGGAAATCGTAGCGGAGCGGCAGCGGCGGGTTCTCGACCGCGCCCGGGGCGTGGTCCGCTGAACATTCAAGTAACGACTTTGAACAAACGACAAGGAGACCAAAATGACTGAGCAGGAAATCTCGTACGACGCGATCATCCGCACCGAGATCGCCATCGAGATCCTCAACCAGGCGCGCGCTATCGTCACGGCCCGCGTCTATGAGCTCGAAGGCACGAATCCCGAGGCGGCGGAAGCGTTGCGGCTTCGGCGTCGCGACCTTATCGCCGTTCAGAACAGCGTTGCTGTTGCCGATCCCCAAACCGTCGAAAACCTGATCGCGCTCTGGGGGCCGCGCGTCAAGGACGAATCCCGGTTCTGGGCGGAGTTCTGATCATGGCGGATGGTCAGGAATCCGGCCGGCTCTCGCTGGAGAGAAACGAGAGTATTTTCCGCAAAGACATTCTGCCTGACTATCTGCCGGATGATATCGGCCGGGCAGGGCGGCCCCGCCTTATCCTGCTCGGCGGCCAGCCGGGCGCCGGAAAAACCGCGTTGCTGATTGCGAGCCACGCGGAGCTCGATCGATCCGGGGCGACGATCCGCATCGTTGGCGACGATCTGCGCTCCTATCATCCCAACTTCCTGGCGTTCCAAAGACAGGATCCGGAAACGGCGTCGCAGTTCACCCAAGCCGACGCCGGCCGCTGGACGGAAAAGCTCCTGGCCGCGGCCACGGGGCGCAACGTCAACATCGTCTTCGAAACGACGATGCGGACGCCGGAGAATGTCGCCCGGGTCGTTGGCGTTGCTCGCGCGGGCGGCTATGACGTCGAAGCCCGGGCCGTCGCCGTCAATCCCCGGCTCAGTTGGCAGGGGAACCATTATCGCTTCGAGGAGATGCTGCGCGCAGCCGATGCGGCGCGAATCCCACCGGAGCATGTTCACGACGCCGCAGTCGCCGGGCTGCGCGTCAGTCTCGATAAGCTTGAGAGTGAGAACCTGGTCGATCGCGTTCAGCTCAGGACGCGAGGTGGGACAATCCTTTACGACAACGAGCAACGTGGCAGTGCATGGTCGCAGCCACCCCATGCAAGGCTGGCCCTCGAACGCGAGCAATCGCGGCCGATGACGACGGGGGAGCTGCAGCGGTTTTCCGACGACTGGAACCATGTTCTCGCGCGTATGGAGGAACGGCGGGCGCCGGACGATCGCATCGCCGCCGTCAGGGCGCGCGCCGTCGAGGACGTGCAGCACCTGCTCGCTCAGCGCCGCGATGCTGACGGTGAGAAGGGGCAAAAGCGAGGTCGATCCATCTTTCAGAACCGCGCCGACGCGCTCGGCCTGTTCGTCGAGCTGTATGACAACGCGCTACGCGACGCGGAGCGTCGGCCGATTGGCAATATCGAAGCTCATGCGGTCGGTCGACTATCACAGAGCTACATGGCGCTGAAACTGGTTGAAGCCGCCCGGGACCTCGGGCTCTTGCCTGATAACGCGAAGATCGTACCGACGCGCGCAATGGTCCAGGATAAGCATGGCACCCGCGAGTTCCCGGCGGCGCATCGATTGCCAGCGGATCTTGCGGTCGAAATGCCGAATGGATTCCGACGTCGGCTGACGGAAATTTTTGATGTCGCGCTGAACCAGACCGCCATCGATCGCGACATCTTTGGTCGAACCGATCGTCTTTCGCGGCTCGCCAACGTTGTCGACTCCTGGCTTGAGGCCGCCGGGATGCGTAGAACGCTTGCCCGCGCCGCTAACGCCGTCGCTTCCGGCATGTCGGCGGACGCAGCCATGTCTGATATCATCGAGCCGGGATATGCGACGGCAGTTTCTCAGGCGCGCGGTCGACTTGAGCGCAATATGGCAATCGTGGAGCGTGCGGCGATAGCCACCATGATCGTGGATGAAAAGGGCGATCCGATCCGCGCGCTGCGGGACGAGCTTCGGCTACGAACAGCCGATCTGGAAAACCGGGCACGAGCCAAAACCATGATGGAGTCTATCCTGACCGAGACGGCGCGGCATCACCGCCTCGATGCCGAGGCACTACGCGAAGCCGGCGAGCTTGTCCGTGGTATTGCCGACAACGAGCGTAGTCTTGGAGCGGGCCGCGCGCGGGAACGGAGTGCGGTTCGATCCGACGTCCTCGTTCCGGCGCGAAACCTGCCCGATTTGTCGGAGAGCGAGATCGCGGATCGGCTGCGTGTGTCTTCGCGGCTTGCCGATAAGCGGGCCGAGATCGACAACCTGTCCCGGCTGGTGTTCGGCAACAGTCAGGCCGTCTCGGCCCCAGTCGCGCGGATCTCTGGTGCGCAGAGCGGCGCGGCCGCCGGCGATGATGTGCGCGAGGGTCGCCTCGGCGAAATGGCCGGCGAGGGGCGGGCATGGCTAAAGGGACCAAGCCCGGCCCGCCAGACAGCCGAGGCCCACGCTCCGCGGCTCGCGGCGGCGTTGGCCGATTATGGGATGGCAGTGGATTTCGAGCGGCATCAGATAGACCTTCGCCACCGCGAGGAGCAGACGCGGCACAGGGTGGAAGTTCCCATGCCATCAAAAGAACTTACAGCCCTAATGTCGGGGAGTGACCAGGACCAGATCCGCCGCTTGAATGCAGATCCAAGCCTCCGGCGTGAATTCGAGAAGCTCACGGTCGCGATGACCAGACGTCTTTCCGCGGCGGATAGAACTGCCCTCAAAGAGGAGAATTTCGCCAAGCTAGGATCTTCCCTTGGGATAACGCCCGAGCAGGCTGCTTCCCTCAAGCGCGTCCAGGATCGCGCCGGCGTGCTGCAGGGCCAGTCTCTTCGACAGACGCGCCAGGTTGTGAGCGCACACCAGCTCGGGATAAAACGTTGATCCCGCCCGTGGTCCCGGATGAACGGGCACGGACGTCAGCATCCGCCGATGCGGCCCGTTCGCCGACTGATGACGTCTGTGAGCTCGTGGACGGCTGGATGCCATTCGACGTGCCCGGACTGGTCGTTCGAGGCGCGGGACAGGGCCACTTGCAGCAGTGATCGGATCCCGAGGAATGTTGCGAGATCCTTCGCCTCCACGCGGAGGTAAAGGCCGCAAGCCTTTGGCCCGACGATCGCCTTGCCGTCACCAAAGTTCAGAACGTGGTCGGAGCGATTGGTATCGATCGACAGGGCGCACTCGCGCAGCGAGCCGCATAGTATTTCAGCGACCCGGGCCGCATCAGCGACCCAGACAATCGCTTCGGAAATGTTTTTGGACATGAGAATTTCCAGGCTATCCTAGTCAGGCAAATTGCAATGCCGGAGCAGCGGCGACGCGCGATGGAAATGCTCGTCGATGATAAAGCGGGCTGCCCACCTGAAGTTTGTCGCGCATAGCACGTAGAACGCGGGGCGAAACCTCGAAGGCGCCGCAGCAGACCGGGTAACGGCCATAACCATCGGAACGCCCGAGTTCATCGAGTTCGGCCCCGGCTTTTTGATAAACGCGCCGCATGTGCGGCTCGTAATTCGAGATCATTGTGTTGATGCCATTGGCGAGCGCCGCTTCGCATAAGGCGAGAAGCAGCAAGCAAAATGCCCTATCCGGCCGCATGTCGGGGAAATCTCGATCGATCGCATCCTCATCGATGCACATCCGCGTGCCTTCCCAGAGTCCTGGCGCGATCAGGTCGCACGCGTCAGGAAATGTTTCCCGGAAAACGTCATAGAGGAGCGTTGGACCGGTCGTCGGCATGAGCCGAACCGAGCCATAAAGTTGACTTCGATCTTCGTCGCACCACAGCAGATAAGCAGGGTGAAGGTCGTCATAGCGATCTCGCTCGCGATGATCGTACACGCACACCTCCCAGCCGAGCCGGTCTGCGAACACTCGCTTCCTCAGCCGGAACGACTGATCGAGCAGTTTGCCATATTTCTGATATTCGTGAGCTTGAATAAGGAGATACATGCTTGCCTCCGCATATTGATCGAGGGCAGCGTGCAACAGGTTCCGCGCGCGCGAAATATCCGGGGATTAGCTCCCCGAATCCTGGGTATTGCTATACGGGTTGATCAGACGCAGCTGAATTGCAAGAGCGGTTGCCGATGTCGTTGAGGCAGCGCCGAGCTTGTGGCGTGCCGACATCAGATACCGTTGCGTCGTATGCATTGAGAGACCGAGGATCTCGGCGATTTCGTCGTTCGTTTTTCCAAGCGCTGACCAGTTGAGGCACTCTTTTTCGCGCGGGCCGAGCTGGGGAATTGGATCGTCCTCGCCGTGAAGTTCGAACACTGCTTTTCTATGAATCAAAAATGCGAGCTCGAGCCACTCGTGGCTATACGCCTGGACGAGGGTGCTCCACTCGCTTGCGGGCTTTCTTGAGTTTAGCGAGAAGAGGGCACGGCGCTTCTTGTCGACAATGGGAATGGAATATCCATTGGCTCCAACACCGTGTTCCTGAGCGTCGAGCAGAAACTCATTGGCCGCTTGTGGAAACTCGACCTCGCGCCAATCGAACGCCATTTGCCGAATGAGACCCTCGCGGACGATCGGATCGACTTTCACGTACCCCCGCAACAGATAGCGAGCAACCCAGGCATCACGATAGGTCGTGCGGACATACGGGGTGTCGACCACGTCTGCTATTGTCAGAGCCAGATGGTAGGTGGAAAAGTCGATCCCGTATGCCGCTTGCAGAATGCGCAGTGCATCATCGACACTTGAGGCATTCTGTATTTCAAGGATGAGATTTTGGAATTCATCTCGTATCCGTAACTTCTCCATTCAAAACTCCACAACTCGGTCTGCCGCCATGTAGACACTGAAGACAAGGGCACCGGCTGCGCATTGATATCATGTAATGGTATAACATATCACATAACCTAATTTATGGAACTGGCCAAGCTTGAGGCGTTGACCTTGCCCCCAAGTTTTATCCAATTTTGAGTTCGCTCCAGCGGTTTTGGGTTGCTGTGTTTGGGGCGGTAGCGGCGGGTTGCGGTGCGGAGCCATTTCGGCTGCGCAGCACCGCATCACGTCGC
>NZ_LOKY01000005.1:0-212840 GCF_002211315.1 Rhizobium sp. R693
GTCCCATAATGGGAGGGCCACACAGGCCGAGCCCGGAGAGAAGCGCGATACTGCGAAGACATCAATCACCATAGCTACGGACAGTCAGAAGGTGCTTGACCTCACCACGCCGAATAGAGAAGACAACCCGCCGAAAATATCGACGGGTTTGTCAGCGGTCTGAGCCGGGCTTCAGCCCGGCTTTTTTGTTTCTGCAATGGGCCGTGTAGCGGCCTATTTGGGGAAGTCGGTCGAGACGGCGAGCTCACGCCATGCGCCCAGTTCCTTCGCGACATGCGCATTCTTTGCCTCGATGACCGCCACGGTGTCGCTCCCGAACGGCATGCGTAGCGGCGGATTTTCTGAATGCGCCAGAGTGACCATCGCCTTCGCAAGGCGGGCAGGGTCGCCAGGCTGCTGGTGGTTATGGCCTGCGGCAAACTCGCGCATCGCGCCGACAGGTGTTTCCCGATAGTCGGCAATCGAACTCGGGCTGACAGCGAGCGAGCTCTCGTCCAGAAAGTCGGTGCGGAAGAAGCCGGGCTCGACGACCGTGACCTTGATACCGAGCGGAGCCACTTCGGCCGCGAGAGCTTCGGAGATGCCTTCGACCGCAAATTTGGTCGAGCAATAGATGCCCCAGCCGGCATGTGACGCGTAGCCGCCGATGGACGAGATATTGAGAACGTGCCCCGATCGCTGGCGGCGCATATGCGGCAGCACAGCACGGGCGACCTTCAGCAGGCCGAAGACGTTTGTTGAATAGAGCTTCTCGATCTCTTCGGTGGTCGCTTCCTCTACGGCGCCGAGCAAACCGAAGCCGGCATTGTTCAGCAGAACGTCGATCCTGCCGAAGCGCTTGACGGCTGCTTCCGCTGCCTTGTGCGCAGAGGCTTCGTCGGTCACGTCAAGCGACACAGCGAGCAGGTTGGGATGATTGCCGAACTTCTCCTCAAGGCCCTTCGGGTTACGTGCGGTCGCGACGACGGCATCGCCGGCATTGAGGGCTTCCTGAGTAATGAGGGCACCGAAACCACGCGAAGCCCCTGTGATGAACCAAACACGCATGACGATCTCCTTTGTCCGTTGCGCTGCGATTTGCTTACGGAGTGAAGGTAGCGTATTGGCATAGCTGAGAGAATTTCCGCTGTGTTTCATAGCTTGCTGAGAAAAATTCATCAATGAAGCGTGTGCGCTCGACCGATCTCGCGATCTTTCTGGCGATCGCCACACACCGAAGCTTCCGGAAGGCGTCGGTCGAACTGGGCGTCACGGCGTCTGCCCTCAGCCACGCACTGCGGGCGCTCGAGGAGCGGCTAGCGGTCCGCCTGGTCAACCGGACGACCCGCGGTGTGGCCTTGACCGAGGCCGGCGAGCGACTCTTCGATCGCATCCGCCCCGCATTTCTCGATATCGATGCAGCACTCGACGATCTCAACAGCTTCCGCGGCCAGCCCCACGGCAAGCTGCGCATCAATGCAGCGCGGGCCTCCACCAAGCTTGTTTTGTTGCCGATCGTCTCTCGTTTCCTGAAAGCCTATCCCTCAGTCGAGGTCGAGCTCGTCGTCGATGATGCGCTGGTCGACATGGTGTCATCCGGCTTCGATGCCGGCGTGCGGTTCGGCGAGAGCATCGCGGCCGACATGATCGCGGTGCCGATCGGCCCGCGCCACCGTTTTGCGGTGGTTGCTGCGCCGAGCTATTTCGAGGGCAGGAGCCGCCCGGTGACGCCGCATGATCTGCGCAACCACGAAAGTGTGCGCTACCGCTTTGCCGGCGGCTCCTTCTATCGATGGGAGTTCGAGCGCGGCGGCATAGAACTGGAGATCGATGTCGGCGGCCCCCTGACCTTGGGCGATCAGGACATCATTCTAGATGCCGTGATGCACGGCTGCGGTCTCGGGTATCTCTTCGAAGAGCAGGTGCAGATGGCGATCGCAGAGGGCAGGCTGGTCCGCGTGCTGGAAGACTGGTGCCCCTTCTATCCGGGCTTCTTCCTCTACTATCCGAGCCGTCGGCAATTGCCGACGGCGCTGCGAGCCTTCATCGATTTCGTCAAGACCGACAAAGTTCAGCCTCAGGCCTGAGGCTTCAATTCGCTATAGGCAGCAAACTTCTTCTCGAATTCACGAGCCCAGCCGATGAGTTCGGAATGGTCGGCTTCCCACTGTCCCTTGAAGCGCAGGTCGAGGTAGCCGAGCGTGGCGGCAAGCGCGAAGTGGCCGCCGTGCAGCCGTTTGCCGATCTTCGGCAGGTGCACACTGAGATGGTTCAAGCCGCTGACGGCCTTCTTCCACTGCCGGTCGATCCACGGCTGGTGGACCTTTTCCTCGTCGCGGAAGCGCCGTTCGTAGACGATCGCCAGCAGGCAATCGCAGATGCCGTCGCATAGCGCTTCGAGAATTTCGGCCTCCGTCCGCTTGCCGTTCTTGGCTGGGTAAAGCTTCTTGCCTTTCAGCCGGTCGAAATAGTGCATGATTGCGACACTGTCGAAAATCGAGTGGCCGTCATCCGTCAGCAAGGTCGGGATTTTGCCAAGCGGATTGTTGTCGACGAGAACAGCCGGGCCGGCATTGGTGTCCACGCGGATCTCGATCGCATCGAGTTCCAGATAGCGTGCGGCCATGCGAACCTTGCTGGAGTAGGGTGATGTCGGCGCGCAAAGGATCTTCATGGTCGCCTTTCAAATAGTCGTGTTGCCGCGCGACTATTTCGCGCCGGCAAGAGTCGGTCAACTGTCCTTCGTCACCTTGTTCTCACCGCGCAACCAAAACGCGCGATGCGACGCATAGCGATCCTGCGCAAGGTGATCCTTGAGTGCGGGCAGCAAAGCGTGCAGCTCGTCCTTCAGCGTGAAGGGCGGGTTGACGATGATCAGACCGGAGCCGGTCAATCCGGTGATTCCCCGGTCGCTACGCACGCTGAGTTCCGCGCAGAGCATCTTCGGAATGTCGAGGTCCTGCAGCGCCTCATGGAATTCCTTGATCGGCGCTCCCTTCTTCAGTGGGTACCACAGACAGTAGGTGCCGCCGGGAAAGCGGCGATAGGCTCTTGCCAAACCGTCCACCAGGCGCTCGTATTCGCCATCCTCTTCGAACGGCGGATCGACGAGCACGATGCCACGCTTCTCCTTCGGCGGCAGGTGTGCGCCGAGCGAAAGCCAGCCGTTGAGTTCGGTGATCCGCACATGATGGTCGCCCTCGAACAGCCGATGGAGCCGCGCAAAATCCTCTGGATGCAATTCCATCGCGGAAAGCCTGTCCTGCGGACGAAACAGCATGCGTGCGAGCTTTGGAGAGCCAGGATAAAAGCGGATGCCGCCCTCCGGGTTCAACTCACGCACAGCGGAAAGGTAGGGCTCCAGCAACTCGGCGACCTGTGGACCGAGCTCCGTGTCCAGAAGTCTACCGATGCCTTCGCTCCATTCACCGGTCTTTTGCGCCTCTTCGGAGGAAAGGTCATAGAGCCCGATGCCGGCATGCGTGTCGAGCACGCGAAAAGCTGCATCCTTCTTCTGCATGTAGCGGATCAGTCGCGCCAGAACGGCGTGCTTGAGCACATCGGCAAAATTGCCCGCGTGGTAGATGTGGCGGTAGTTCATTTTCGCTGATGCCCGTGATGAATTCGGCTGATCGACGTCGTTTGTGACTTTTGGCTGGTTTCCGGTTCGAATATAGAAAAGCCATGAATATTGCGACCCCCATTCACGCCAAATCCGCCAAGTCGAATGTCAGGCTCGGTCATACCGCCTGTCCCCACGACTGCCCCTCCACCTGTGCGCTGGAGGTGGAGATCGGCGACGATGGCCGCATCGGCCGTGTCCGCGGCGCAAACGATCATAGCTACACCTCGGGCGTCATCTGCGCGAAGGTCGCGCGCTACGCCGAGCGGCTCTACCATCCGGACCGGCTGATGCACCCGCTGCGCCGAACAGGCGCGAAGGGGGCAGTGCAGTGGCAACAGATTTCCTGGGAAGAGGCACTGGATGAAATCGCCGAAGCTTTCGTCAAAGCGGAAGCGAGGGACGGCAGCGAAGCGATCTGGCCCTATTTCTACGCCGGCACCATGGGTTGGGTTCAGCGCGACTCGATCGAGCGCCTGCGCCACGCCAAGCGCTATTCCGGCTTCTTCTCGTCGATCTGCACCAATCCGGCCTGGACCGGCTTCACCATGGCGACCGGCACGTTGCGCGGACCCGATCCGCGCGAGATGGGACGCACCGATTGCGTGGTGATCTGGGGCACGAACGCGGTGTCCACGCAAGTCAACGTGATGACCCACGCGATCAAGTCTCGCAAGGAACGCGGCGCCAAGATCGTCGTGGTCGACATCTACGACAATCCGACCATGAAGCAGGCGGATATGGCGCTGATCGTCAAGCCGGGCACAGACGCGGCTCTCGCCTGCGCCGTCATGCACATCGCCTTCCGCGACGGCTATGCCGATCGCGACTATATGGCAAAGTATGCCGACGATCCCGCCGGCCTTGAAGCGCATCTGAAGACGAAGACGCCCGAGTGGGCGTCCGCTATCACCGGCCTTTCTGCCGACGAGATCGAAGCCTTCGCGCGCCTCGTCGGCACGACGAAGAAGACCTACTTCCGCCTCGGCTACGGCTTTACCCGCCAGCGCAACGGCGCGGTTGCCATGCATGCGGCCGCCTCCATCGCGACAGTGCTCGGCTCCTGGCAATACGAAGGCGGCGGTGCCTTCCACTCGAACAGCGATATCTTCCGCATGAACAATGGTGAACTGACCGGCAAGTCGATGAAGGATGCGGATATCCGCATGATCGACCAGTCGCAGATCGGCCGCGCGCTGACTGGCGATGCGGTGGCGCTCCGCCATCGCGGCCCCGTGACGGCCATGCTCATCCAGAACACCAACCCGGTGAACATCGCCCCCGAACAGCGGTTGGTGAAGCGCGGCTTTGCCCGCGACGACCTCTTTGTCGCCGTGCATGAGCAGTTCATGACGGAAACGGCCGAGATGGCCGACATCGTCATTCCGGCGACGATGTTCATTGAGCATGACGACATCTATCGCGCCGGCGGCCAGAACCACATTCTGCTCGGCCCCAAGCTGGTCGAACCGCCGGCGACCGTGCGGACGAACTTGTTCGTCATCGAAGAACTGGCCAAGCGCCTCGGTGTTGCCGATCGTCCTGGCTTCGGCTTCACGGCGCGCGAAATGATCGATCGGGTTCTCGAGGCCAGCGACCTGCCGGGATATGATTATTTCCTCGAACACAAATGGTTCGATCGCCAGCCGGATTTTGATGATGCGCATTTCCTCAAGGGTTTCGCGCATCCTGATGGCAAGTTCCATTTCCGGCCGGACTGGGTTGACGGTCCCGCGCCGAACAAGCCGCCGGCAGCCATCGGGGCTCTCGGCCCACACGAGCAGCTACCCGCGTTCCCGGATCAGGTCGATGTCATCGAGCTTGCCGATACCGAACATCCATTCCGCCTGGCAACGTCGCCGGCCCGCAACTTCCTGAATTCGAGCTTCTCGGAAACGAAGACCTCACGCCAGAAAGAAGGACGGCCGGAGCTGATGATGAACCTGGTCGATGCCGTTGCTGATGGCATCGAACATGGCGACCTCGTGCGGATCGGAAACGACCGTGGCGACCTGCGGATCCATGTCCGAGTCACAGAAGAGGTCAAGCCGGGCGTGTTGATTGCCGAAGGCCTCTGGCCGAACAAGGCGCATGTCGACGGCGAAGGGATCAACGTGCTGACCGGCGCCGATCCGGTCGCGCCCTATGGCGGTGCGGCGGTTCACGACAACAAGGTCTGGCTGCGCAAGGATGTTGAATGACGAAGTTTGACAGGGCAAAAGCCGAGATCGTCGATGAAAAGACGCTGTCGAACGGCTGGACGCGCCTCAGCGGCTTCCAGATCGACTATACGGATTCCGACGGCGAGACGCATCGGCTGCGGCGCGAGGTCTACCATCGCACGCCAGCCGCGACGATCCTGCTTTATGATCCCGAGCGCGACACCGTTGTCCTCGTGCGGCAATTCCGGCTGCCGGTTTTCCTTCATGGCGAGCCGGCCTGGATCATCGAGGCACCGGCAGGACTGCTCGATGGCGATGCCCCGGAAGCGGCCATCCGCCGCGAAGCCGAGGAAGAAACCGGCTTTCGCGTCCGCGACGTTCGCTTCCTCTTCAAGGCGTACAGTTCGCCGGGCTCAAGCATGGAACTGTTGCACTTCTTCGCCGCCTCGATCGACACGACCGACCGCGTCTCTGATGGCGGCGGCCTTGCTCACGAGCATGAGGATATCGAGGTTCTGGAGGTCGCGCTGGACAAGGCGGTGGCGATGATCGAGCACGGCGAGATCATCGACTTGAAGACAATTACGCTTCTGCAATGGGCGGCAATGAACCGCGGCGCGTTGCGCTAGGGCACCGGCCAATTTGCGAGGCCGTCGTTCACACCGATGTCATGAATCAGCGCTATGCGCTCCGCCTTGTCATAAATACCTGTCTGGAGAAGACCGATGTGGCTCAGCAATTTTACGCTTGTCCTTCCAGATGAGGTTGTGAGTCACGGCTCGGTGCGTGTCGAGGACGGCGTCATCGCTGAAATCAGGCCCGAGCCGGTCGCCAACGCTGCGATCGATGGCGGCGGGCGCCTGCTGATGCCGGGCTTCGTGGACCTTCACGGCGACATGGTGGAGCGCGAGATCGCGCCACGCCCGAATGCGCCGATGCCGATCGATTTCAGCATCCACGAACTGGACAAGAAGCTGGCTGCCGCAGGCGTCACGACCGCATTCGCCGCCGTCTCCTTCGCGACGGAAAGCGTCTACGGTCATGTCCGCTCACTCGAGACGACGTCGGCCGTGATCGAAAGCATCAACCGGCTGAAGAATAACCTGCTGATCGATCACCGCGTTCACGCGCGCTACGAGATCACCAATCTCGGTGCTGCGCCGGCACTGGAAAAGCTGCTCGATGCCGGCCATGTCGACATGGTCTCGCTGACGGATCACACACCGGGGCAGGGGCAGTACAACAACATCGAGAGCTACATCCTGAGCATTGCCGAGCGCCGCGCCATTTCCGAGGAGATGGCCGCCGAGATGGTCGCCAAGCGTATCGAGATGCGCAACAATCCGGAGATCGAGATCAAGCTGAAGCAGGTCGTCGATCTTGCCCTGAAGCACAAGCTGTCGCTCGCCTCCCACGATGACGACAGCGCCGAGAAAGTCGCGCAAATGCACGATCTCGGTGTCACGATCAGCGAATTTCCAGTGACGCTTCCGGCAGCGGAAGAAGCGCGGTGTCGCGGTCTCTGGACGCTGATGGGCGCTCCGAACGCGCTGCGCGGCCAGTCGATGTCCGGAAATCTCAGCGCACTGGATGCCGCTGCCGCCGGCCTTCTGACCGTCATCGCTGCCGACTATCATCCCGCGGCCTTCGTGCCCGGCATCTTCAAGATCGCCGACCGGACGAGCCTGCCTTACGCTGTCGCCATGGCGACCCGCAATGCGGCGCGCTCGGCTGGCCTGCTGGATCGTGGTGAAATTGCCGTTGGGCAGCAGGCCGATCTGGTTGTCATCGAAGCCGGCGACGTGCACCGAATCCGAGCCACGTTCCGCAAGGGCCTTTTCGTCTACAGCGACGGCACGCTGCATCAGCCTCGGGCGCTTGCCGCCTGAGGCCAAGAGCATGTCCCCGAAAGCGGGAGCCGGTTTCGGGACAAGGACATGCGTGAAAACAAAGAACTAGAGCAGGGCGGAATCCGAAAGATCGCGCCGTGCTTTAGGCGCCTTCGCCGATCAGCGAGATAACGCTGCTACGTTCGGCCGGCGCCGCTGCAGCGTCCGTGCTGACAGCCTTGCCGCCCTCCATTTTCACCTTGCCTTGGGCAAAGAGCCGCAGCGCTTGCGGGTAAAGCTGATGCTCGACGGTAAGCACACGTGCGGCGAGGCTGTCAGCATTGTCGCTGGAAAGGACCGGAACGGCGGCCTGGCCGATAACCGGTCCCTCGTCCATGCCTTCGGTGACGAAGTGCACGGTGCAGCCGGCGATCCGCATCCCGGCGTCGATCGCGCGCTGATGGGTGTGCAGGCCGGGAAAGAGCGGCAGCAGGGAGGGATGGATGTTGATCATCCTGCCTTCGAAGCGCTGGATGAAGGTGCTGCTCAGCAGCCGCATGTAGCCTGCAAGGCAAAGAATGTCGGGAGAAAGCTCATCGAGTGCGGCAAAGATTGCTTCCTCGTGCGCTTCCTTGCTCGCATAGTCCTTGCGCACGAAGGCAAATGTCGGGATGCCTTCCGCCGCCGCTTTGGCGAGCCCGCCGGCGTCGGCCTTGTCCGAGATGACGCCGACGATCTCCGCCGGATAGTCGCCAGCCTTGGCCGCGGCGACCAACGCCATCATGTTGGAACCGCCGCCGGAGATAAAGACGACGGCGCGTTTGCGCGGCGACGTCATATGGCGAGTGTACCCTTGTAGAGCGTGCCGGCTGCGCCCTCGGTGCGGGCGATCATCCGACCGAGCGTTACGACCGTCTCGCCTTCAGCTTCGAGCGCCGCGATGACGGTCGCGACATTCTCAGCCGAAACGACTGCGATCATGCCGATGCCGCAGTTGAAGGTGCGCAGCATTTCGTTGGCTTCAACGCCGCCCGTCTTGGAAAGCCAGGAGAAGACCGAGGGAACCTTGACGGCTGCAAGATCGATCTCGGCTGCGAGGTGCTTCGGCAGAACACGGGGAATGTTCTCCGGGAAGCCGCCGCCTGTGATGTGCGCCAGTGCCTTGATGGCCTTCGTTTCACGGATGGCCTTGAGGAGCGGCTTTACATAAATGCGCGTCGGCGTCAGCAGGGCTTCGCCGAGGCTCTTGCCTTCCTCGAACGGAGCCGGAGCATCCCAGGCGAAGCCGGAAATGCCGACGATCTTGCGCACCAGCGAAAAGCCGTTGGAGTGAACACCCGAGGAGGCAAGGCCAAGGATCACGTCGCCCTCGGCAATGTCGCCTGACGGCAGCAGTTGGCCGCGCTCGGCAGCGCCGACGGCAAAGCCGGCAAGGTCGTAGTCGCCGGAGGAGTACATGCCAGGCATCTCGGCGGTCTCACCGCCGATCAGTGCGCAGCCCGCGTCGCGGCAGCCGGCGGCAATGCCCTCGACGATCGCCGCGCCCTGGTCGGGATCGAGCTTGCCGGTAGCGAAGTAGTCGAGGAAGAACAGCGGCTCCGCGCCCTGGACGACCAGATCGTTGACGCACATGGCAACGAGATCGATGCCAACCGTGTCGTGATAATCGGCGTCGATGGCGATCTTCAGCTTGGTGCCGACGCCGTCATTGGCGGCAACGAGAACCGGGTCGGTGAAGCCTGCGGCCTTCAGGTCGAACAGGCCGCCGAAGCCACCGATCTCGCCGTCCGCTCCCGGGCGGCGCGTCGAGCGCACAGCGGGCTTGATCTTCTCCACCAGAAGGTTTCCTGCGTCGATGTCGACGCCTGCGTCGCTATAGGTCAGGCCGTTTTTTCCAGACTGGCTCATGCTGCTCTCCGATGGCTGTGCAGGGGCGGGAAATGTCACCGCCTCAATATGCGGGTCGCCATTGCATGACACGGGCCTACATGCAAGGGATTGCATGGAAAAAGCCCCAATTTCCCGCTCTTTTGACGCAGGTCCTCGGGATTTTTAGCGGCGGGGTTGACCATTCTCTCGGCCACATCCTATGTGCTCGAAAGGTTGCATCGCGGCGATGCAGAAAATCAAGACGGTCGATCAGCGGGGAATGTGATGCCGCAGCAGGTTAGCGGGGCAGGTCTGAAGCGCCAGGTCATCTTCTGGCTGATCGTGCTCGCCTTCTTTATTGGCTTCCTTTTCATCTTCAGCTCGATCTTGCTGCCGTTCCTTGCAGGTATGGCGCTGGCCTATTTCCTCGATCCGGTCGCGGACCGGCTGGAGCGTCTTGGGCTGACCCGCCTCATGGCCACGATCGTCATTCTGATCGCCTTCATCGTCGTGATCGTACTGGCCTTGATGATCCTGATACCTGTCTTGGCAAGCCAGTTCAGCGATTTTGCCGGTCGCCTGCCCGGCTACATCGATCAGTTGCAGACGTTCATTACAAAGTCGCAGAATTCCCTCCTGCCAGACTGGGTGAGGAACCAATTCGGGACGATCAAGAACAACTTCTCCGAGATCCTATCACAAGGATTCGGGCTGCTAACCGGGCTTTTCGGTCAGGTCTGGAGTTCCGGTCTTGCCGTCGTCAACCTGATCTCGCTGATGATCGTCACGCCCGTTGTGGCCTTCTACATGCTGCTTGATTGGGATCGCATGATCGCAAAGGTCGATCAGTACATTCCGCGCGACTATGTAGCCAATGTCCACCAGATCATGCGGGAAATCGATCAGGCGATCGCCGGTTTCATCCGCGGGCAGGGCTCGCTCTGCCTCATCCTGGGCATCTGGTATGCCGTTGGCCTGTCGCTGGTTGGCTTGAATTTCGGCCTGCTGATCGGTCTGTTCGCCGGCATGATCAGCTTCATTCCCTATGTGGGTTCGCTGGTGGGGCTCGTCCTCGCCGTCGGCGTTGCCATCGTCCAGTTCTGGCCCGATTACATCTGGGTCGGCGCGGTGCTCGCGGTATTCTTCAGTGGCCAGTTTATGGAAGGCAACATCCTGCAGCCGAAGCTGGTGGGCCATAGTGTCGGGCTGCATCCTGTTTGGTTGATGTTCGCGCTCTTTGCTTTCGGCGCGTTGTTCGGCTTTGTTGGCCTGCTGGTTGCCGTGCCGGCGGCTGCCGCCGTCGGCGTGCTTGTCCGTTTTGCGCTTTCACGCTACCTTCAGAGCGATCTTTATGCTGGCGGGTCGAAGAATGACCGGGTCGGCAAGACAAAAGCTGATCCCAAATGACTGATGTGAAAAACGCTGGTCCAAGGCGCAATGCCGTCGAACAGCTTCCCTTGGCCTTTTCGCATGATGCGGCAACCGGGCGCGATGATCTGTTGATCTCCGAGCGGCTGGCAGCGGCGGTCTCGATCGTCGATGCCTGGCCGCACTGGCCCTCGCCCGTCGTGATCCTCGCCGGTCCGGTAGGCTCGGGAAAATCGCATCTGGCCAATATCTGGAAAGATCACAGCGGCGCCGTCGATATCCATCCGAGGGCCGGCGCCAACGCGGCGGTGGATGCGGCCAACGGTCCGGTGCTGTTTGAGGACGTCGACCGGCTTGGCTTCGACGACAACGAGCTTTTCCATGTCATCAACAGCGTGCGGGAAAACGGTCACAGTCTACTGATGACCAGCCGCCTTTGGCCGATGTCCTGGCCCGTGGAACTGCCGGATTTGCGCTCGCGCCTGAAGGCGGCGACAGTCGTCGAGATCGGCGAACCGGACGAGGAATTGCTGTCACAGGTCATTGTCAAGCTGTTTGCCGACCGCCAGCTTTATATTGATGACAAACTGGTCCTCTATATCGTCAACCGGATGGAGCGGTCGCTCAACGCCGCCCAGACGATTGTGGACAGGCTCGATCGACTTGCCCTCTCTCGGGGAACGAAGATTACTCGAACTCTCGCCGCTGAAGTGTTGAATGAATTGGGCAATTCGGAGCCGGCGGATTGACTGTCACAGTTCTGTCGTGAAACTGATATAATTCGCTGGGCGAATGAAACGGGACAATCAGACCATGGATAGCGCAGTCGCGGAGCATCACGAATCTACTCCGGAAACCAACGAGACTGTGCCATCGCTGGAAGAACTGCTCGCCAGTCCCGAGCGTTTCATCAACCGCGAATTTTCATGGCTGCAGTTCAATCGCCGTGTTCTAGAGGAAACGCTGAACACCGAACATCCGCTGCTTGAGCGCGTTCGCTTCCTGTCGATCTCGGCCGCAAACCTCGACGAATTCTTCATGGTCCGCGTCGCCGGTCTTGAGGGGCAGGTGCGCCAGAATATCGTTGTGCGCGCTCCCGACGGCAAGACGCCTGCCGAACAACTCGACGCAATCCTTCAGGAAATCGACAATCTGCAGATGGAGCAGCAGGCGTCGCTTGCCGTGCTCCAGCAGTATCTCGCCAAGGAAGACATTCTAATTGTGCGCCCGGGCGCGCTCAGCGAGTCCGATCGGGCCTGGCTGGCGACTGAGTTTGAGCAGGCGATCTTCCCGGTTCTGACGCCGCTGTCTATCGATCCGGCGCATCCGTTCCCCTTCATTCCGAACCTCGGATTCTCGATCGGCCTGCAACTCGTCAACAAGAACGGTCGCGAGCCGATGACGGCGCTGCTGCGCCTGCCGCCGGCGCTTGATCGCTTCGTGCGCCTGCCGGACGATCGCAATACGATCCGCTACATCACGCTTGAGGACGTCGCGAATATCTTCATCCACCGGCTCTATCCAGGCTACGAGGTGCAGGGCTCGGGTACGTTCCGGATCATTCGCGACAGCGATATCGAAGTCGAGGAAGAAGCCGAAGACCTCGTGCGCTTTTTTGAAACGGCGCTGAAGCGACGGCGCCGTGGATCGGTGATCCGTATCGAGACCGATTCGGAGATGCCGGCTTCGCTGCGCCAGTTCGTCGTGCAGGCACTGAGCGTGCCGGAGAACCGCGTTGCGATCTTGCCAGGTTTGCTCGCCCTGAACACGCTGTCGGAGATCACGAAAGCGCCGCGCGAAGATCTCCGGTTTCCTCCTTACAATGCGCGATTTCCCGAGCGAGTCCGAGAGCATGCCGGGGACTGCCTTGCGGCAATCCGCGAAAAGGACATGGTGGTCCACCATCCTTACGAATCTTTCGACGTGGTGGTCCAGTTTCTGCTCCAGGCTGCGCGTGATCCTGACGTCTTGGCGATAAAGCAGACGCTCTATCGCACCTCGAACGACAGCCCGATCGTCCGCGCATTGATCGACGCGGCCGAGTCCGGAAAATCCGTCACGGCGCTGGTGGAGCTGAAGGCCCGTTTCGATGAAGAAGCGAATATCCGCTGGGCGCGCGATCTTGAACGCGCTGGCGTGCAGGTGGTCTTCGGTTTCATCGAACTGAAGACGCATTCGAAGATGTCGATGGTCGTGCGCCGCGAGGAAGGCAAGCTGCGCACCTATTGCCATCTCGGCACCGGCAACTACCATCCGATCACCGCCAAGATATACACCGACTTGTCGTTCTTCACCTGCAATCCGGTGATCGCTCACGACATGGCGAACATCTTCAATTTCATCACTGGCTACGGCGAGCCGGAGGAGAGCATGAAGCTCGCCGTGTCGCCCTACACGCTGCGTTCACGCATCCTTCGTCACATCGATGAAGAGATCAGGCATGCCAAGAACGGCGCGCCGGCCGCAATCTGGATGAAGATGAATTCGCTGGTCGATCCAGAGATCATCGACGCGCTCTATACGGCGAGCCACGCTGGTGTTGAGATCGATCTCGTGATCCGGGGTATCTGCTGCCTGCGCCCGCAGGTGCCAGGCCTGTCCGACAATATCCGTGTGAAGTCGATCGTCGGTCGCTTCCTGGAGCACAGCCGCATCTTCTGCTTCGGCAATGGTCACGGGCTGCCATCAGACAAGGCGTTGGTTTATATCGGTTCGGCCGATATGATGCCGCGCAACCTCGATCGCCGTGTGGAAACGTTGGTCCCACTGACCAATCCGACGGTCCACGAGCAGGTCCTCTCGCAGATTATGCTCGGCAATATCATTGACAATCAGCAAAGCTACGAGATATTGCCCGACGGTACGTCCAGGCGCATGGAGGTGCGCAAGGGCGAGGAGCCGTTCAACGCGCAACAGTATTTCATGACCAACCCCAGCCTGTCCGGCCGTGGTGAAGCTCTGAAATCCAGTGCGCCCAAGCTGATCGCCGGCCTGCTTTCCGGCCGAAACAACAAGTAATAATGGACCTGCATGGTTGAATCAGAAGCCCAGGGGCGCCTTCCAGGGATTGCCCCGGTCTCCGTTGTCGATATCGGGTCGAACTCGATCCGTGTGGTCATCTATGAAGGCATGTCCCGTTCGCCGACGATCCTTTTCAACGAAAAGGTGTTGTGCGGGTTGGGCAAGGGCATCGCGCTGACCGGCAAGATGGATGAGGCGAGCGTCGAGCGTGCTCTGGCCGCCTTGCATCGGTTCAAGGCGTTGTCCGATCAGGCGCGCGCCGCCACCATGTATGTTCTGGCGACGGCAGCCGCCCGCGAGGCATCCAACGGCCCCGACTTCATCCACCAGGCGGAGACCATTCTTCAGCGCAAGATTCGCGTTCTCTCCGGTGAGGAAGAGGCGAAGTTCTCCGCCCTCGGCATTGTCAGCGGTTTCTATGAGCCGGACGGTATCGCGGGCGATCTGGGCGGTGGCTCGCTTGAATTGATTGACATCAAGGGCAAGGAAATCGGCAACGGTGTAACCTTGCCGCTGGGGGGGCTTCGCCTGTCCGAATATGCAGGCGGCTCGATGGAGAAGGCCCGAACCTTCGCCCGCAAGCATGTGAAAACAAGTTCCAAGCTTCTGGCGAAGGGCGCGGGGCGTACCTTCTACGCCGTTGGCGGCACCTGGCGAAACATCGCCAAGCTGCACATGGAATTGACGCAGTATCCGCTGCACATGATGCAGGGTTACGAGGTTTCGCTCGAGGCGATGATGCAGTTCCTCGACCAGGTGGAGATCGCCAGGGACTCGAGAGATCCTGCATGGTTGGCCGTCTCGAAGCATCGCCGCGCGTTGCTTCCCTTCGGCGCGGTTGCCATGAAGGAAGTCCTGAGTGCGATGAGCCCCTCTGTAATCTCGTTTTCGGGGCAGGGCGTGCGCGAAGGCTATCTCTATTCATTGCTTTCCGACAGCGAGCGCCGCAGCGATCCGCTTTTGGCCGCGGCGGGCGAGCTTGCCATTCTCCGCGCTCGTTCGCCGGAGCATGCCAGAGAACTTGCGGAGTGGACCGGTCGGATGATGCCTTATTTCGGCGTCGCCGAGACGAAGGAAGAGGCGCGCTATCGTCAGGCTGCATGCCTGCTCGCCGACATCAGTTGGCGCGCGCATCCGGACTATCGTGGCTTGCAGGCGCTGAACATCATTGCTCATTCGTCCTTCGTCGGCATCAGCCATCCCGGCCGCGCATTCATCGCGCTCACCAACTACTACCGGTTCGAAGGGCCTCACGATGACGGCGCGACGGGGCCGTTGGCTACGATCGCTACGCCGCAATATGTCGAGCGCGCCAAACTCCTCGGCGGAATGCTGCGGGTCGTCTACCTCTTCTCGGCGTCCATGCCGGGCGTGGTCCGCAACCTGAGTTTCCAGAAGTCGTCCAATCCCGATCTGGACCTGGAGTTCGTGGTTCCGGCGGAGTATCACGATTTTGCCGGCGAGCGTCTTGAGGGCCGTTTGCAACAGCTGTCCAGGCTAACCAACAAGCGCTTGGCGTTTCGCTTCGAGTAGCGCCTCGCGGTTGATCGAGGCACACCACCGAACAGTCCGACGACTTTGTTGATCGCTTACGGTGAGTTTCCACAGATTTCGGCCCTAAGTTGACGTATTGGCTTGGTATATTTGCCAGCCAACATCACGAGCGAAATTTGGGCGAGAGACATGATCACGGATATTGAAGACTTTTTCACGAAAGGATGCGGACGCTGCGAGCGGTTTGCCACACCGGACTGTTCGACGCGGCGATGGATTGACGGCCTAAACGAACTTCGCCGCATCTGTCGCGATGTGGGCCTCGTCGAGACGGTGAAGTGGGCGCATCCCTGTTACATGCATGGGAGCCGCAATATCGTGATAATCGGCGCCTTCCGCGGCGACTTTCGTCTGAGTTTCTTTAACGCCGCACTGTTGAAGGATCCCGAAGGCGTGCTTGAGAAGCAGGGGGCGAACACCCAACATCCCGACATGCTTCGCTTTGTGGAGAACGCACAGGTCGTAAAGATGGAGCCCGTTATCCGTTCCTACTTGAAGGAAGCGATGGGCTATGCAGAGGCTGGCATCAAGCCGCCGAAGGGGCAAGGCCAAGTAGACTTGCCTGACGAGTTGATCGAAGCCTTGGATTCCGACCCTGAACTCGCCGAGGCTTTTCATGATCTGACACCTGGCCGGCAGAAAAGCTACGTGATCAATCTCAACGGGGTGAAGAAGTCAGAAACGCGAACCACGCGGATCGCTAAATTCCGGGATCACATTCTCGCCGGAAAGGGCGCAACGGAGCGGTAGTTCGCGGTTTCGAACCCGTGGCCGGGCACTTCGACCAATTCTAGCGTGCGCCGCTCGTTTCTGGAAAGCCCCGCTCACTTCGAGCGGGACCTTCCCTGTGGGAGCGTAGCTCATTTCGCGTTCAGGAGTTCGCCGACTTCGAGCAGGCTGAACTCGTTGTTGTCGGCCTTGTCGACGGCACGGCCCGCCGAGAAGGGCAGGTTGTTGTCGTTGCCGACGACGATTTGGGTGGCGTCGACGCGGTCGACGTTCTCAATCGTCACGAACGGCATATCGTAGACGCCGTCCTTGCTGCCGGCCTTCTTCTTGTTGTCCGGGTCCTTGATGTTCAGGAGGTCGATGTAGCCGATCTTGCGGACAGCTTTGCCGACGTTGGCGTCGTTGAACTCGATCTTGTAGATGCGCTTGAGTTCAGCCGGAGCCTCGAAGCAATCGGGCTTCGGCTGCTTGGGATCGGCGCAGGCCTTGCCCTTCGTGCCGGCGCCGTTGTCGCGTTCGATGACGAGCGCGGTCGAGTCGTCGAGCATGTTGAAATCACCGATTGAAACGCCCTTGTCCTCGAAGGGGTAGAACCAGGTCCGACCGGTCCAGCTCTTGGAAGCGGTGTCAAACTCGATGACGCGGATGGCGGTATGACCGTCGACCGATTCCATCTTGCCGTCGTCCTGATAGAGCGCTCCTTCCAGCAGGCCATAGAGCTTACTGCCGTCCTTCGACATCGCGAGACCCTCGAAGCCGCCTGAGCGCTTCAGGTTGAAGACCGGCATCTTGGCGGTTGGATTTGCAGGAACGGAAAGCGTCGGATTGTCGGGTGACATAACCGGCTTGCCGTCGACCTTGGTTGAGATCACGTCGGTCAGGCGACCCTCGGTGTCGAACTTGAGCAGGTAGGGTCCAAATTCCTCGCCGAGCCAGAAGCCATCAGCGACAGGCTGCACGGATTCGATGTCGAAGTCCGCACCCGTCAGATAGCGTTTCTCTGCGCCCTCGAGCACGATCGGGAACGGAGCCTTCTTGTCGGGGTCGGAAAGGAAGAGGTTCTTGATGACCTCGAGCTTGCCCGTCTGCCAGTCGAACTTCACCTGATGCAGGAAGAGCATCGCGTCGCTGGAATTTGCCTTGGAACCAAAGCCGTTATCGGAGAGCGTCCAGAATGTGCCGTCCGGCATGGTCTTGATGCCGGAGAAGCCCTGGACAGCCTGGCCATCGAAGGGAAGCTTCAGGTCGGTGACGCGTGCACCGTCCTTGCCGGGAACACTGCCGAGTGCTTCGGTGCGCTTGCGGTCAGCCGTGGTGAATTTGCCGGAATGCTTGAGGAATTCAGGCGCATCGGCCGGAGCCGCGACCACCGTGTTGGCCGGCAGAATGGCCTGGCCTGCGAGTTTAGCTGGAAATTCCTGCTGGTCGGCGACCGCCGAACCAGCGATCAAAAGAAGAAATGAAACAGAAGCGAGAAGAGTATTTTTCATCGAAACCCCCGAGGATTGGAATGCGGGTCTCGATTAGCAAGGCTTTCATGTCGGCGCGTTGACGCTTGCATGAAGCTTTGGTGACGCCTTGCGGTTGTCCGCCTTGACGAGAGCAATGACGCCAAGGCTCTGACCACGACCCTTAACGGCGTGGTTTCCAAGATCCTCTGCCGAGACCCTCTCGGGCATCTTGATCCGCTGGGCGAGGTCGCTTGAAATGAGCACCGATCGATTCAGCGTCTTGCAGAGCGATTCAAGCCGGGATGCCGTGTTCACGGTGTCGCCGAAGTAGGTGATCTTGTGGTGGTCGACGCCGATTTCGGCCGTGATAACCGTACCCCCGTGCAATGCGGCGCGCAGGCGAGGGACCTGACCGTATGTTTTCAACCAGCTCTCGGCATCTGCCTCAATCCCGCTGATAATGTCGAAGATGCAGTTCACACATCGCGCGAACTTGATCCCGCGCTCCAATGGCCAGCTGATAATCGCGGCGTCGCCCACGTAGTCATCGATGGTACCCTTGTATTTCCTGACGGGCTCGGCGAACGAGGCAAACAAGGAACTCAGCATCTGTTGCGCCCGGAGATCGCCGTGCTTCTCAGCAAAAGCGGTCGAATCCACCAGATCGATGAAGAGGAAGACGCGCTCCTCGCTGATCGGCTTCCGGTAGCGACTGAAAAGCATGCTCGCGAAGATGTCACGACCCAGTAGTTCTCGGATGCGCAGCACGAAGATGATAAGCGCACACACGGCGAGCGCGTAGAGAAAGGCATCGAAGGGCAGGATAACGGCATTGACCCACGATGCCGGACTGAAGAGGCCGAGCCACCACATCGAGAGACCGGCAACTGCAAATCCAACACTCATCAGGATTTCGTAGACGAAGATCTCAGCGAGGAAGAAGGTCACCGTCGGTAGCGCCTGCATGCGTCGGTAGAGACCCCGCAGGATCACCTTGCGTTCGAAAGCGATGATCGGCATGCCGATGAACAATGCAAAGGTTGCGCCAACGAAGGGATGGCCGCCGTAGAAGCGCATGTCATAGAGAACGCCGCTCGCGGCTATGACAAGCGCGATCAACAGCCAGTTCTGGACTGGAGATATTTCCCTCATGTAGTCCTTTTCGCGGTGGCGCGTTGTCCGCATACCTACGGCATATAGGAAGCGTCGAGCGTTTCCGAAAGGCGCGCTAAGTCGGTTTTTCCCTAGATCGAAGCGATCTGGATATGACTTTGCGCGCAAAAAGGTCAGCTTGATGGCGCTTAGAGCGCCACCGTCTCGACCTTCTTGCCGACGAAGCGGAGAGCAACCTGGCCTTGAATGAGCTGCAGTGCCGGCTCGCCGAAGAGTTCCCGCCGCCAGCCATGCAGCGCTGCGACTTCTGCCTTCTCGCCCTCCGACGCGATCTTGTCGAGATCTTCGCTGTTGGCGATCACCTTCGGTGCAACGCCATGCTTTTCCGAGATCAGCTTCAACAAGACCTTCAGCAGCTCGGCGGCAGCGGCAGCACCTTCCGGCGGCTGCGTCTGCCGTGGAGCGTGCGGCATCTCGGCCTTCGGCAAGGCGAGTGCGGCATTGACCGCTTCGACGACGGCGATACCGGCTGCCGATCGCTCCCACCCCTTGGGGATCGTTCTCAGGCGGCCGAGCGCTTCGGCGTCCTTGGGCTGCTGCTGGGCGATCTCATAGATCGCGTCGTCCTTGAGCACGCGCGAGCGCGGCACGTTGCGGGAGCGGGCCTCGCGCTCGCGCCAGGCAGCCACATATTTGAGAATGGCGAGTTCCTGCGGCTTGCGCAGGCGCATTTTCAGCCGCTGCCAGGCATCGTCGGGATGCATATCGTAGGTCTCGCGGGCCTCGAGGATATCCATCTCTTCCCGAAGCCAGGACGAGCGGCCTTCACGCTCGAGTTCGGCCTTGAGGTAGAGGTATACGTCCCGCAGATGCGTCACGTCGGCGAGCGCGTAATCCAGCTGTTTTTCCGAAAGCGGCCGGCGGCTCCAGTCGGTGAAGCGCGAGGACTTGTCGATCTGGACGCCCTTGGTGCGGCTGACGAGCTGATCGTAGGAGACGGAGTCGCCGAAGCCGCAGACCATCGCGGCGACCTGCGTGTCGAAGATCGGATGCGGGATGAGGCCGCCGCGGTTGTAGATGATCTCGATATCCTGGCGCGCGGCATGAAAGACTTTGAGGACGGCAGAATTGGCCATCAGTTCGAAGAATGGCTTGAGGTCGAGACCCTTCGCCAACGGATCGACCAGCACGTCCGTCGTCGGACTTGCCATCTGGATCAAGCAAAGTTCCGGCCAGAAGGTTGTCTCTCGGAGAAACTCGGTGTCGATGGTAATGAATTCTGACTTGGCCAGCTCTTTGCAGGCCGCCTCCAAATCGGCGGTTGTTTCGATCATCTCAATTCATTCGCAGGATAAACATAGTTGAACCTTCCTTCTCCTTTCGGCCGGATATGTCAACTAGAACCCGTAAATAGCCGTCAAACAACTCTGACATAACTGGTCATGCCAGTCTTTTGATGCTCGATGATGTGGCAATGCAGCACCCAGTCGCCGGGATTGTCGGCCACGAAGGCGAGTTGCACCTTTTCGTCGGGTTGGACGAGATAGGTGTCGCTGACGAGTGGCATGACCTCCCGCGTCGATGACGAGATTACAGTGAAGCTCATCCCGTGCAGATGGATAGGGTGCGTGTGCGGTGTCACGTTTTCGAGTTGCAGGATGTAGCTCTTGCCGAGCTTCAACTCGGCCAGCGGCGCGGTCGGGTCCGGCGTGTCGCCCGGCCACGGCACCTTGTTGATGGCCCAAAAGCTATAGCCGAGGGTGCCACAGATACTGTCGACAGACGCGCTTTCGGCCGTCGCGCTGAGAATGAGCGGGATCTTCTGTGCCGAAGAAAGATCGGCCTTGGCGACCGGGTTTTCGCCAAGCGCGGCGAGGTCGCCGACATTGCGCTTCAACGACGCTCCGACCGCTTTGAGCCTGGCGATTGTCTTCGGTGTCGTGCCCCTGATGTCTTCGAGCGTGGCAACAGCGCCTTCGCTGTCCGGCATCCGCACGGCAAGATCGAGGCGCTGACCGGGGCCGATCAGCAGCAGATCGAGCGGAAAGCGTTTCGCTACGGGATTGCCGTCGATCGCAATGACCGTCGCGTCGGCCCCTTCGATCTTCAGCGAGAAGATGCGGGTGACGTCGGTCACCACGATCCGCAGCCGGATGAGACCGCCAGCCGGCGCATCATATTGTGGCTCTTGATGCCAGTTGGCCGTCCTGACGGTTCCATAGGTGCCCGTCTTCGCCGCGTCGCGCGGCCGGAAAGGCGCAATGAACTGGCCGTCGGCGCCGAGGCGCCAGTCGCGCAGATTGAGCACCACCTCGGCGTCGAATGTCGGATCATCAGGATCCTCGACCACGAGTACGCCTGTCATACCATGACCCATCTGCGTCAGCGTGTTGCAATGCGGGTGATACCAGAAGGTGCCGGCGTCCGGTGGCGTGAAGGCATAATCGAAGCTGTCGCCGGTATAGACGTAAGGCTGCGTTATGAACGGCACGCCGTCCATCTTGTTGGCGATTCTCAAGCCGTGCCAGTGGATCGTCGTCGGCTCGTCGAGCGTGTTTGTCAGTCGAGCCGCGTAGGGTTTGCCCTTGGTCATCCGTAGCACTGGCGGCATGCCACCATCGCCCCAAGTCATGATGTCTTTGGTGACGCCGGCATCGGTAAGACTGGCCGTGGTCTTCACCGCTTTCAGCACCTGCGCCTCTGGCGCCGCTTCAGCTAGCCCGAACTTTCCAGCGATCCCGATCCCGACGCCATAAGCGCCTGCTACAGCCGAGGCTTTCAGGAGATTGCGGCGAGTAAAAAGAGGCATGGCGAGACTCCGCGCGAACGATATGGCTTCTCTTTAAAGTTGACCGCAGGCTTCAGCAATACGGTACGAGGTTGCCAAACTGCCGCATGGCTTTTTCCGATGACACGGTTGCATGCTTGCCATAAAGCCTTCTCAACGTGCGTACCCTATGCGCCAACCCTTGACAAATCAGACCGTCCATGCGCTTTTCCGCCCGATTTTCTTGTCGGTACGGGAGAGCCATCAGAGCCCCTTGCTGCCGTCTTAAGCCAAATACCGGGAATTGAGATTATGCATCGCTATCGCAGCCACACATGTGCAGCCCTCCGCAAGTCGGATGTAGGCGCCAATGTCCGGATTTCCGGCTGGGTCCACCGCGTTCGTGACCATGGTGGCGTTCTGTTCATCGACCTGCGCGACCACTACGGCATCACCCAGGTCGTTGCCGATCCGGATTCTCCCGCCTTCAAGCAAGCCGAACTGGTTCGTGGCGAGTGGGTCATCCGCATCGATGGCCTCGTCAAGGCGCGCACGGAAGACACCGTCAACAAGAACATGGCGACCGGCGAGATCGAACTCTACGCGCAGGAGATCGAAGTGCTCTCCGCCGCCAAGGAGCTGCCGTTGCCCGTCTTCGGCGAGCCTGATTATCCGGAAGACGTTCGCCTGAAGTACCGCTTCCTCGATCTGCGCCGCGAAACGCTGCATAAGAATATCGTCAAGCGCACGCAGGTCATCTCCTCGATGCGCCGCGAGATGACGAATGTGGGCTTCACCGAATACACGACGCCGATCCTGACGGCCTCCTCGCCCGAAGGTGCGCGCGACTTCCTCGTGCCGTCACGTATCCATCCCGGCACCTTCTACGCGCTGCCGCAGGCGCCGCAGCAGTACAAGCAATTGCTGATGGTCGCCGGCTTCGATCGCTACTTCCAGATCGCTCCGTGCTTCCGCGACGAAGACCCGCGCGCCGATCGCTTGCCGGGCGAGTTCTACCAGCTCGACCTCGAAATGAGCTTCGTCACCCAGGAAGACATCTGGAACACCACGGGCCCTATGATGACGTCGATCTTCGAGGAATTCGCCGAGGGCAAGCCGGTCACCAAGGAATGGCCGCGTATCCCCTACGACGAGGCGATCCGCAAGTACGGTTCCGACAAGCCCGACCTGCGCAACCCGATCGTCATGGAAGCCGTCACCGATCACTTCGCCGGCTCCGGCTTCAAGGTCTTCGCAGGCATGATCGCCTCGAACCCGAAGGTCGAGATTTGGGCGATCCCGGCCAAGACCGGCGGTTCGCGCGCATTCTGCGACCGCATGAACGCCTGGGCTCAGAGCCAGGGCCAGCCGGGCCTCGGCTACATCTTCTGGAAGGAAGAAGAAGGCAAGATCGGCGGCTCCGGCCCGCTCGCGAAGAACATCGGCGAGGAGCGCACCGAGGCGATCCGCACGCAGCTCGGCCTTGATGTGGGCGATGCCTGCTTCTTCGTCGCCGGCGAGCCGTCCAAGTTCTACAAGTTCGCGGGCGAAGCCCGTAACCGCGCCGCCGACGAACTCAACCTCATCGACCGCGATCGCTTCGAGCTGTGCTGGATCGTCGACTTCCCGTTCTTCGAATACAACGAAGAAGAAAAGAAGATCGACTTCGCCCACAACCCGTTCTCGATGCCGCAGGGCGGCCTCGACGCGCTGACGAACCAGGATCCGCTAACGATCAAGGCTTACCAGTACGACGCGGTCTGCAACGGCTTCGAAATTGCTTCCGGCTCGATCCGTAACCAGTCGCCGGAAACCATGGTTGCTGCCTTCGAAAAGGTCGGCCTCAGCCAGCAGGACGTGGAAGATCGCTTCGGCGGCCTCTACCGCGCCTTTCAGTACGGCGCGCCTCCGCACGGCGGCGCGGCCTTCGGTATTGACCGCATTATCATGCTGCTCGTAGGCGCCAAGAACCTGCGCGAGATCTCGCTGTTCCCGATGAACCAGCAGGCGCAGGATCTGCTCATGGGTGCACCGACCCCGGCAACGCCGACGCAGTTGCGCGAACTGGCGATCCGCCCGATCCCGCCGGTCAAGAAGGACTGAGGCGGAGTACACGATTGAAAAAAAAAGCCCGGCTCCTGCCGGGCTTTTTTGTTTCTGGCTTCAAACCGCCGCATAGATCGTGTCGCGCAGATCCAACGTGAACTGCCCCCACATCCCCTCCAGTGCAGTATTCGTCAGCGCCACGACACTCAGTTTTTTTGTAGGATCGACAAACCAGCTGTGGCCGTAGGCGCCGCCCCAGCGGATCGTCCCCTTCGACCACGGCACCTGTGCGGCGACCGGATCGGTCACCACCGCCCAGCCGAAGCCGAATCCGACGCCGGGATCGAGAGGCTGGCGCACGCCGTTCGCCTGATCCGCCATCATGGTCTTGACCGTCTCGGGCGAGAGAAGCGGTGCGCCGCCCTTGCGGATCGTCTCCAGAACCGCCAGCACCTCGCCTGACGTTCCAGCCATGCCGGCGCCGCCGGAATGATAGGAGTTCGGATCGAAGATGCGTTCCGGCGCGAAACGCACGAAGCCGGTCAGCGCCCGAACGGAGGCTTCCTTGCCCATCCGCTCCGGCTCCGGCGAGGCACTCATATAGGCGGCGGCCAGCCGATCCCGGTCGCGCACCGCAAAGGCGGTGTCAGCCAGGCCGAGCGGCTCGGTCACCAGTCTTGCCACCGCGTCGCCGAGCGAACTGCCAGTCTCCTTTTCGATGACGCCCCCGATGACATCGATGGCGAGCGAATATTGCCAACTCGAACCGGGCGCGAAGAGAAGAGGGGCGCTCGCAAGCCGCTTCAGGTTTTCGGCAATGGGCAAGCCGGGCTGATCGAGGCCGTCGGAAATGCCGGCCCGGGCGTAGGGGCCGTCTTCCTCGGTGAAGCCATAGCCAAGACCGGATGTATGGGTGAGCAGATGCCGGATGGCGATGACCGGTTCCGTGCCGTCTGCAAGACGCGGGCGGAAATCCGGCAGCCATTTCGTCACGGGATCGTCGAGGCCGATGCGGCCTTCCTCGACAAGCCGCATGGCGGCGATCGTGGCGATCGGCTTGGTGATCGAGGCGAGCCGGAAGATCGTGTCCTCGGCCATGGCCTGTCCCTTTTCGCGGTCGGCGAGGCCGGCGGTGCGGCTATAGACGAGATCGCCGTCTTGGGCGATCAGGACGACTGCACCGACGAGGCGCTTTGCGGCGATGGTGCGGTCGATCACCGCATCGAGCGCGTTCGCGAAGCCGGCTGTCTGCTGTGCATCCTGGGGTTCAAGGGGAAGACTCATCGGATCAAACCTCCTATAATCACAATGATCGTTCCTGAATAAACCGGTTCGGGAAATATTTCTAGAGTGACCATTGTGAAAAATAGTGACGACACGCAAGATAGTGGACAAAGAAAGCGCGGCCGCCCGCCGGCCTTCGATCGCGAGACGGTTCTTTCCGCCGCGCGCGACGTCTTCTGGGAGCATGGCTACGACGGCAGCTCTATCGCCGACCTGACCGCTTCGATGGGGATCACGCCGCAAAGCCTCTACGCGGCTTTCCGCTCAAAGGCGGAGCTTTATCGCGAGGCGTTGAACCAGTACCGCCGCATGCCGCGGCCCAATCCCGGCAACCCGTTCGAGGAGAAGATCGATACGGTGTCTGCGTTTACGCGCTTTCTCGAGACGTCGGCTGCCCTATTCACCGCCCAGGAACATCCCAAGGGTTGCATGATCTCCACTGCGGTCCTGAATTGTGCTTCCGAGAACGAGGACATTGCGCACCACGTCTCGTCGCTGCGATTGCAGACGCTTGGGCTGTTTACCGCTCGCATCGAGCGCGGCATGAGAGAAGGAGATATCAGGCAGGATGCGAACGCCGGATCGCTTGCTCGCTTCCTCGGTGCGATCGTCCAGGGCATGTCGGTACAGGCGCGTGACGGTGCCACCACCGCGGAACTGCTTGAGATGGTCGAGCACGCAATGAGCGAGCTGCGCCGCTACGCCGCGTGATCACTTGCTCCAAATACAAAGAAACCCGGCGGGCAACTGCGCGCCGGGTTTCATATACTCAAGCTTGGCACATCAATCGTTGGCCGAAACCTTCACGCCAAGCACCTGCGGCAGCGTGTTCGGTGCACCCATCGCCGCGCCCATGATCATCGGGAACGGAACCGGTTTTGCCGGCGCGGCGGCAAGCGTCAGGCTCTTTGGGTTGTCGAGGAAGGTGTTGACGGCTGCCGATATGGCGTTCTGCAACTCCGGAATGTTGAGCTGAGCCAACATGATCGGTGTCATCGCCTTCAGTGAATCCGCCATCTGCTGGCCGGAAATGTTCTGCTGGCTGCCGGCGTAATCGAGCGCGCGTTTGGTGATGGAAGCGTCGTCGAAGCGGATCTGGGCGCTTTCGAACGACAACTGCTGCATCAGTCCGAGCATCGACAGGCCAAGAGCCTGCTGGGCCTCTTCCTTGTTCTGGTTTGCTTCAGCCTGCTTGGCGGCCTCCTGCAGCGACTTTATGAAGGGCATCGTGTAGCCGGAGATTTTGAAGGCAAGATTGAGCTTACCGATATTATTGAAGTCGAACGCAAATTCGGACACGTCGATCGTGCCCGGCGTCAAGTCCCAGGCGCCCTTCATCGTGATGTCGCCCTGGATGTGCTGGAGTGCGAGCTTGTCGATCGCTTCCTTGCTCTGTGCGTCGGTTGCCTTGCTGAGGTCGGCCTTGAGGCCCTTGAAAGCGCCATCGAAATCGAAGCCGGACTCATCTTCGCGAAGCGTCAGGTTCATGTCGCTTCCAGCGAGCGAGAACAGTTCGGCACCGTTCTGGACGACCCTCACCGGGCCGCTGTGGGCGCTTTCGTAGAGCAGCATGGAGTCGAGGCCCTCACCTTTTGGATCAGCCGGGATCGAGATGCCGCTGAGCGTCAGGTCGGTGGCCGTAAAAGTGGCGCCCTCGTTGGTGGCGCTGATGTTGGGGAAGGATGCCTCCTCGACATAGTAGCCGCCGTCGTCGTCTTCCTCGACGCCCGTCATGGTGATGTCGCCAATCGACACTGCTTCACCGCCGTTGGCCTTAAAGCTCGCTTTCTTCAGCGTTACCGTCGTGCCGTTGACATCGACGCCATCGGCGACGATCGTGCCGCCCTGCTGGCTATAGGCGGCATTGATCTTCTTAAGCAGATCCTGGCCGTCGAGCGCGAAGGCCGAGCCGGCGAGAGAAAGAAAGGTAGCGCCCGAAAGCATCAGCCCTGTCGTCCGGTAAAAAGTCATTTGGGGTCCCCTGGTGGCGGTACTGAGCGGCGAATGAGAATTCGGCGCCGGTCTACTGTGGTTCGATCGCGGTTTATATTTGCGGATTTCTAAATTTGTGTTGAAGGGAAAACGAAAGAACGACCAAATTCAGGCAAAGTGTCTCAGGTCATTCTTTTCGTGTGTTCACAAGACTTCGTCCACAGCCGGAACGCCCGGAATCCTTGCCCAAAAGGGTCATCTCGGCTAGTCAGGACATATGGGACAAGAGATTTTGCCGCCCTCTGGCGGAGACGACGATAGTATCCTTCCGGTCGATCTGAAGGCGGCGCTCGAAGAGCGCTATCTTGCCTACGCGCTATCGACCATCATGCATCGCGCGCTTCCGGATGTGCGCGACGGCCTGAAGCCGGTCCACCGCCGCATTATTCACGCCATGAGCGAAATGGGCATTCGGCCGAATTCGGCCTTCAAGAAATGCGCCCGTATCGTCGGCGATGTCATCGGTAAGTTCCATCCGCATGGCGACCAGTCGGTCTATGACGCGCTCGTGCGTCTCGCCCAGGATTTCTCGCAGCGCTATCCCGTCGTCGACGGGCAGGGCAATTTCGGCAATATCGATGGCGACAGTGCCGCCGCCTACCGATACACAGAAGCGCGCATGACCGAGGTCGCGGGTCTCCTGCTCGATGGCATCGAACAGGATGCGGTCGATTTCCGGCCGACCTACAACGAGGAAGACGAAGAGCCGGTCGTCCTGCCGGGCGCTTTCCCGAACCTGCTTGCAAACGGTTCGTCCGGTATTGCAGTCGGCATGGCGACGTCCATTCCATCGCACAATGTCCACGAACTCTGCGACGCGGCGCTTCACCTCATCAAGCATCCCGATGCCTCCGTCGAAAAGTTGGTTGAATTCATTCCCGGCCCGGATTTCCCGACCGGCGGCATCATCATCGACAGCCGCGAGAGCATCATCGAGGCCTACAAGACCGGCCGCGGCGGCTTCCGGACTCGCGCCAAGTGGGAGACAGAGGATCTCGGCCGCGGCGGCTATCAGATCGTCGTTACCGAAATCCCGTTCCAGGTCCAGAAGTCCCGCCTGATCGAAAAGATCGCCGAGCTCCTGCTGGCACGCAAGCTGCCCTTGCTGGAGGATATTCGCGACGAGTCCGCCGAAGACGTCCGCGTCGTGCTGGTGCCGAAGAACCGGACGGTCGATCCGACGATCCTCATGGAATCCATGTTCAAGCTGACGGAGCTGGAAAGCCGCTTCCCGCTGAACATGAACGTTCTCTCCATGGGCCGCATCCCGCGCGTCATGGCGTTGAACGAGGTTCTGAAGGAGTGGCTCGACCACCGCCGCGAAGTTCTGCAGCGCCGTTCGCGCTTCCGTCTCGCCGCAATCGACCGCCGCTTGGAAATCCTCGGCGGCTTGCTGATCGCCTACCTCAATATCGATGAGGTCATTCGTATCATTCGCGAAGAGGATGAGCCGAAGCCGGTGATGATCGCGCGCTGGTCGCTGACCGACAACCAGGTCGAAGCGATCCTCAACATGCGCCTGCGGTCGTTGCGCAAACTCGAGGAGTTCGAGATCCGCACCGAGTTCGACGAACTCACCAAGGAGAAGGGCGAGATCGAGGCCCTGCTGGCATCCGAAGAAAAGCAGTGGCAGACCGTCGCCTGGGAAATCGGCGAGGTGAAGAAGAAGTTCGCGAAAGCGACCGAGCTCGGCCGCCGCCGCACCCAGTTCGCCGATGCACCCGAGGCCGACGAACAGGCCATCCAACAGGCGATGATCGAAAAGGAACCCATCACCGTCGTCGTCTCAGAAAAGGGCTGGATCCGTGCGCTGAAGGGCCACATCTCCGACACCGCATCCCTGACCTTCAAGGAAGGCGATGCACTGAAGGTGGCCTTCCCGGCGCAGACGACCGACAAGATCCTTATCATAACGACAGGCGGCAAGGCCTTCACCCTCGGGGGCGACAAGCTGCCCGGCGGCCGAGGTCACGGCGAACCGTTGCGCATCATGATTGACATGGAGAATGATCAGGACGTCTTGACCGCCTTCGTGCACGATCCGGCCCGCAAGCAGATGATCGTATCGACAGCTGGAAACGGCTTCGTCGTTGCCGAGGCCGACATGGTGGCCAATACCCGCAAGGGCAAGCAGATCATGAACGTCTCCATGCCTGACGAGACCAAACTGATCGTTCCCGTCAGCGGCGACCATGTGGCTGTCGTCGGCGAGAACCGCAAGCTGCTTGTCTTCCCGTTGATGCAGGTGTCGGAAATGGCGCGCGGCAAAGGTGTCCGCCTGCAGCGCTACAAGGATGGCGGCATTTCCGACGTACGCTGCTTCGCGATTGCCGACGGCCTCGTTTGGGAGGACAGTGCAGGCCGCACCTTTACCAAAAACAAGGATGAGCTTGCCGAATGGCTTGCCGATCGCGCCACGGCCGGTCGCACCGTTCCGAAGGGCTTCCCACGCAGCGGCAAGTTTGCCGGCTAAGCGAAAATAAATCCGGGCCTCGCTCTTGGCGGGCGAGGCAACTCCTCTATCTCTGTCCGGTAATCATAACATGGACAGGCATCATTCCGCGGGCGGACGGAATGACCGTGTATGGCGCTTTTTAAGAGCATCATGTCCGATCACGGAGGAATGTTGATGAGTGCTTGCAATACCATCACCCTGAACGTTGCGCATATATTCAATGCCTCGCCCTGCGCCGTTTATGACGCATGGCTGAACCCTCAGATTGCAAAACGCTTCCTTTTCACAAGCGACGAAGGCCGCGTTGTCCGCGCTGATATCGATCCGAAGGTTGGCGGGCATTTTCTCGTCATCGACCGGCGTCCAACAGGTGATGCAGTGCATTACGGCGTGTTTCTAGAGTTGCGTCGGCCGCGGCGGATGGTCTTCTGCTTCTCCGCCGCTGAGCATGATCACAATGCGGATCGAATCCAGATTGACATCGAATCGCTGGCCGAAGGCACGCGGCTGACGCTCTCGCATGAAATGTGCGCCGAATGGGGCCAGTTCGAAGAACAGACGCGACAGGGCTGGGTTCACGTGATGCAAGGCCTTGAACGCGAGCTTGAGGCGATGCAGGTCGTCAGTGTGCCAGAGATTGTTGCGCAGGCTTCGTCCGAACCATCCAAAGCGAGTGCCCCATAATCGCGCAGACCAGGATCGCGCCGCCGATGAGCGTCATCGTCGGTGGGGCTTCCGCGAAAATCAGCCATATCCAGATCGGAGCCAGGATGGTTTCGAGCAGATAGAACATGCCGACTTCCGGCGCTGACAGGTAGCGTGGCCCAGTTGCCAGGCACCAGAAGGCGATTGGCATCAGGATTGCCCCATTGAGGATGATCCAGGCTGGATGCTCGATAGTCAGTCCGGCGGGAAATGCCTTGGCAAAGCCAAGGATGGCGGGCAGGGTCGCGGCAAACAGCGGCACGAAGCCCATGTCGCGGCGTGATGCCCGCCCAACCGTGATAGCCGATGCGAGGATAAGGGCGCTGAGAAGCGCCATGGCATCGCCGAAGACATGGCCCCCGGCCAATCCATCATGCACGATCAAACCAACGCCGAATACCATCACGGCCATGGTCACGAACGTCGATAGCGAAGGCCGCTCACTGAGGAATATCCACGAGAGAAGCGCGCCGAACATCGGATTGAACGCGACGATGAAAACCACGTTGGCCGTTGCCGTGTTGAAGACGGCAAGCAGGAAGGTCAGCGTCGAGCAGCCGTAGAGCAGTCCTGTCGCAAGGCCATGCCTGCCGGGCACCGGCACCGGCCATTGTCCCCCTTGATGCTTCTGATGAGGCAAATCACCAGCAGTGCGACGGTGACCGTGGTAATGCTGCGCATACCAAGGATCGACCACATGTCTCCGTGCGCAAGGCGAACCAACGGAATGTCCATGGAAAGAGCCAGACCGCCGATCGCCGTCAGCAGCAGGCCTTTCCGATGATCGGAAAGAGAGGGAAGGGGCATTTAGTAGCGCGTGCTTTCGGGCAGTGCGGAGGGATCGAAACGTTCCCAGCCGCGCGAAGTCAGGTGCTCCTGCGGCTGGAAGCGAGTCTTGTAGTCCATTTTCCGCGACCCTTGAACCCAGTAGCCAAGGTAAACGTGCGGAAGGCCCAACGCCTTTGTCCGCCTGATATGGTCGAGGATCATGAATGTCCCAAGGGAGCGCCGATCCATGTCAGGATTGAAGTAAGAATAGACCATGGATAGGCCGTCGCTCATGGTATCGGTGAGAGCGGCTGCCACAAGTTCGCCCGTCGGACGCTCTTCCAGGCCCGCTCCTTCCTCCCGAAGCCGGTACTCGATGATCTTGGTGTTCACATGCGTATCCTCGACCATGATGGCATAGTCGAGCACCGTCATGTCGGACATTCCGCCCTGCTGGTGGCGAAAGTCGAGATACCGTCGGAATAGCGAATATTGCTCGCTGGAAGGTTGAGCGGGGAATTCCGTGGAGATGAGATCGTCGTTCGCCGCCAGCACGCGTTTCATGGATTTCGTGGGCAGGAATTCTTGCGCGAGGATACGCACCGAAATGCAGGCGCGGCAGGCTTCGCATGCCGGCCGATAGGCAATGTTCTGCGATCGGCGAAAGCCGCCTTGCGTCAGAATATCGTTCATCTCCGCTGCGCGCGGCCCGACGAGATGAGTGAAGACTTTCCGTTCCATCTCATGGGCCAGATAAGGGCACGCAGCCGGAGCAGTCAGGTAGAACTGCGGTGATGGCGTCGTCTGCGTATTCATCTGTTGCGGAGATTTCCTTTGGTTCGCTGCCTATATGACAGGATGACTTAAGAATGAAAAACGTCAACAGCGGGGCTGTTTTCGAACCCGATGTCGTGCGTCATACTTTGGGATATGGTGCCGGGAGACTCCCGGCAAAGATCAGAAGCAGCGTTTATTTTGGCTCGCCACGGCTCAAATCAGGCCGTGCGGACTGTGACGGTGCCGACGAGAAAATCGTGGATAAGCCGGCTGCGCTCGGTGAACAGGCCGACCAGCAGAATCAGCGGCGTCAGAACGGAGTTCAGGATCCAGAAAAGCGCGAGGTGAACGATGGCCGTCAAAAAATCCATTCGCTGCCCGTCGACTCGCATGATTGCAATCCCCATTGCCCGCATGCCGAGCGAGGCTTGATTGAAGCCGCCAACGGTGAAGCCAAAATAGAGGCCGGCGACGATCACGAACAATGCCGGATAAAGGAAGAATCCGAGCCCAAGCGTGACGATCGACAGGAAGAAGAGAATGACCGCTGCCGGAATGCAGAGCAGCAGAATGATCACGTAGTCGAGAATGAACGCGAAGACACGACGGCTCAGCGTGCCGCTATAGGCGCGCCAGTCGTCCGGTGCGGCATAAAGCGGGTTGGGAGTGAGCGTCATTGTTACGGTCTCCTTTCGAGAAGCGATGCCGCTGATATGGTATCGCTTCCCGCAAATGCAATATTCGCGCAGGGTCAGCGCTTGGCGAGAATTCTGGCCACTTCGACGGCAAAATAGGTGAGGACGCCATCGCAGCCAGCCCGCTTGAAGGAGAGCAGGGTTTCCAGCATGGCCCGTTCGCCGTCGATCCAGCCGTTCATCGCGGCAGCCTTGATCTGCGTGTATTCGCCTGACACCTGGTAGGCGAAGGTCGGTAGGCCGAAGGCCTCCTTCATGCGCCAGCATATATCGAGGTAGGGGAGCCCCGGCTTGACCATCAGCATGTCCGCGCCTTCCTCGACATCGAGCGCGGCGTCGCGGATCGCCTCGGTGCCGTTTGCTGGGTCGATGTAGTAGGTCTTCTTGTCACCCTTGAGCAGTCCACCCGTTGAGATCGCCTCGCGATAGGGGCCGTAGAAAGCCGAAGCGAACTTCGTCGCGTAGCTCATGATACCGACGTTCTGGTGCCCGGCGGCATCAAGCGCGCGACGGATGGCGCCAATTCGGCCATCCATCATTTCCGAAGGTGAAATGATATCCGAACCGGCGTCTGCCTGCATGACGGCTGCGCGGGCAACCTGATCAACGGTCTCGTCGTTGACGATCTCGCCTTGTCGCAGGATTCCATCGTGCCCGTGGCTCGTGAACGGATCCAGCGCGACATCGGTGATAACGCCGATATTCGGCACTGCCTTCTTGATTGCGATCGTCGCCTGATTGATCAGGTTGTTGGCCTCGAGACTGTTCGAGCCGGTTTCGTCGCGCAGTTCCATTTCGATGTTCGGAAAGGTCGCGATCGCAGGGATGCCAAGATCAGCCGCTTCTTTGGTGGCTTCGACGAGCTTATCCACACTCATGCGGTTGACGCCGGGCATTGCCGGTATCGGTTCGACGATGCCGGATCCGGGCACGACGAAAACCGGCCAGATGAGATCGTCGACCGTCAGGCGGTTTTCCTGGACGAGGCGCCGTGTCCAGTCGGCCTTCCGATTGCGGCGCATGCGCCGATGGCCAGTTATTTCGTCGACGAGATGGGTCTTATCCTGCATGGTCGTTCCAGCTTTCTGCCATTCCAATTATCGAAGCGCTCATTATCATGGCACGGACCAAATCCAAACCGGACGATTGGCCGCAATTGATGAGGCGCTGGCGAAGTCGCAACCGCAACCCTATTGTTCGAGACATGGACGCTGATTCCCCGACGATACCAAAACGGACGCTAACCAGCGTTCTCTTCATTCTGTTCCTGCGGCTTGTCGCCATTTCCTGCTTCTGGTTCGGATTGCAGTATTGGGCGATGCTCGTCGGCTATTCGCTGGTGGGGGCAGGGCGCTTCGATTTGCTCAGCCTTCCCTGGAAGGTCGCAAGCACCAGCCTTGCCGTTCTCTTCCCTGTCGCGTCTCTAGGCCTTTGGCTCGCCGTCTCCTGGGGGCCGGTTATCTGGGTGCTCGCGGCAGGCGGACAGATTATCATGCACGGCTTCGTGCCAGAGGTCTTTGGGGCCAATCGACTGATCGTTTTGCTGCATGTTGCGGTGGCCCTGGTCTATATGGGATTCCGCGCAGCCCTCTGGTACGAGAAGCGCAAGCGGCGCCAGCAGGTAAGCGTTGATTTACCCTGATACAACGCGGGGTTTCCGGTAAGGCACTGTTAAGCCTGCGGTTTAAGTAGAATTTTATTTGTATTCGATAGGGTCTGTCTCAAGGCGGGAAGAAAACCAACACCGCCAAACAAACAGTGAGGCAGTCATCATGAACACGAAAATCAAGCCGCAGACGGTATCGAACTTCCGTGACCAGCAGGAACAGGGCATCCGTGATCTTTACATGGAATCCCTTCATCTTGTTGAACGTCTTCACCGCCGTCTCCTCGACGTCATCAAGGATGAGTTCGACCGTCAGGGTCGCAGCGACGTCAACGCCGTCCAGGCGCTTCTTCTCTTCAACATCGGCAACTCCGAGCTGACCGCCGGCGAACTTCGCTCCCGCGGCTACTATCTCGGCTCCAACGTTTCCTACAACGTCAAGAAGCTAGTCGATCTCGGCTTCATCAACCATCAGCGCTCGCGCATCGACCGTCGCTCGGTCCGCATCAGCCTGACGGAAACCGGCCAGGACATCGCCGAAACCGTCGCCAAGCTCTATGAGCGCCACATTGGCTCGATCGACAAGGTTGGCGGCATCGGCACCGACGAATTCACGCAGATGAACAAGCTGCTGACCCGTCTGGACCGCTTCTGGAACGACAGCATCATGTATCGCCTGTAATCTCTTAAGCCAACTTCCCTGCTGGCTTATCGGACCTCCAAGGCATGAAAGGGCGCAACGGTATCCGTAGCGCCCTTTTCGCCGTTTGCTGCACTATGCGGGGGCTACATATTCGGCTGCCAACTTGATAATGACATTCGCACGGACCTTGGGGTTCTCGCGTGAAGTGAATCAGGAGTTGCAGGTTATGACGTCAGCTGTGTTGGCTGCGAGCGGTGGGGTGAAGCAGGTCATCTGCATCAGCTGGGGAACGAAGTACGGGGCTCCCTTCATCAACCGGCTGTACGCGATGGTGAAACGCAACATCACGCCGCCCTTCACCTTCACGTGCTTCACCGACAGCCGCGCCAACCTGAATCCGGAAATTCTCTGCGAGGACCTGCCGCCGCTGGATGTCGAAAACATGCCAGTCCGGACGAAGGGCATCTGGCCCAAAGCACGGCTTTGGGGGCCGAAGCTTGGCAATTTGAGTGGTCCGGTTCTGTTTCTCGACCTCGATCTGGTTATTGTCGGTTCACTCGATGCCTTCTTCGAGGTCGGCGGGCCTGATGATGTTGTCCTCTCGCGCAACCAGACGACGCCCTTCGAGCGCCTCGGGCAGACCTCGCTCTTTCGGTTCCCTGTCGGCAAGCTCGTTCCGTTGCAGGAGAAGTTTCGCGCCGACCCGCAAGGCGTTGCCGACAAGTACGAGTTCGAACAGCGGTTCGTGACGCGAAATGCGCCCGGTGGCGCGAATTTCTTTCCACGCCGATGGGTGCTGCATTTCAAGCAAGACTGCTGTTGGCCTTTCCCTCTGCATTATTTCCTGACGCCGCGCCTCCCTGCTGACGCGCGGGTGATCCTTTTTCCTCGCGATTTCCATCCTCAGTTCGCGGTTGAAGGGCGGTTCGGGCTGAAAGGCCGTGCCGCGCCGCCGCTCGATCACATCCGTCATATGTTCGATCCGGAGTGGAGACGAAACAAATCGCTGTTTCGTTATCTGCGCCATTACATCCGCCCGACGCCGTGGGTGGCAGACCACTGGCGCGAGTAATCCGCACCCCCCCGGCGATTTCGTGACATCTTTGCAACGCATGGCAGGCAAGCATAATCGCCTGTATTCAAGCCGTTTTTTAGCCGCTATTAACCGCCACATTCTGTGGATTGGTATGGTTTTTGCGTATCATCCCGCCACCGACGGTTGAGCGCGGTGCAGGACGACACGAATTGGCCATATTAGCATGTCAGCGGAAATGCACGGCAAATGGCGCTTCTCAATTGAGGTCCGGTAACCTCGCCCTCCCTGCTCGCAATCATGTGATCGCCGGCAGGGACATTGTGTGATGCGCCTTAGGGACGGGTTGGTAGAGATTTGCGTTTTCGCAGGGATAGCGAAGGTCGCCGGTCTCGCAAGCAGCGGCAATTTAGTGGTTGGGATGAATGTCGAAGAAAATCGGAACTGAAGCTTTTTCTCGCCGGGCGTTTCTGACGTCTGCGGCAATGGTTGGTGCGGGCGCCTTGGCTGCCCCCGCATTCGCGCAGTCGGCGATCGATTCGCTCATCAATGCCCCGCAGCGCGGCGATTGGGATGACCAGTTCGATGCAAAGGCGGCATCCCGTACAGCGACGGCCGTCGTTTCCAACACGCCGATTCTCGGACCACAGTCAGTGCCGAGCATCCAGCAGGCAATCGCCCAGTATCAGCAGATCGCGTCCGCTGGCGGTTGGCCGGAAGTGAGCCCAAGCCAGCAGCGTCTGCAGATCGGCGTAACTGATCCCGCCGTCCAGAGCCTTCGTCAGCGCCTGATCATCACCGGCGACCTTCCGCGCGAAGCAGGCATTTCCAGTGCTTTCGACTCCTACGTCGACGGCGCGGTCAAGCGCTTCCAGGCACGGCATGGTCTCCCGGCTGACGGTGTTATCGGCGAGTTCACCCTGAAGGCGATGAACATTCCGGCTGATGTTCGTCTGCAGCAGCTGAACACCAACCTCATCCGCATTCAGACCTTCCCGGAAGAACTGGGGCGCCGCCATGTGATGGTGAACATTCCGGCCGCTTATGTTGAGGCGGTAGAGGATGGCAGCGTTGCCACGCGCCATGCAGCCGTTGTCGGTCGCCTCAGCCGTCCGACGCATCTCGTCAACTCGAAGATTTACGAGGTCATCCTCAATCCGTATTGGACCGCACCGCGCTCGATCGTCGAAAAGGACATCGTGCCGCTGATGCGCAAGGATCCGACCTACCTGGAGAAGAATGCCATTCGCCTGATCGACGGCAAGGGCAACGAGGTGGCTCCTGAGACGGTCGATTGGAATGCCGAGAAGGCACCGAACCTGATGTTCCGTCAGGACCCAGGCAAGATCAATGCTATGGCCTCCACGAAGATCAATTTCTACAACAAGAACGGCGAGTACATGCACGACACGCCGCAGCAGGGCCTTTTCAACAAGCTGATGCGCTTTGAATCTTCCGGCTGTGTTCGCGTTCAGAACGTTCGCGACCTGACGACGTGGCTGCTGCGCGAGACCCCGCCGTGGTCGCGTCAGCAAATGGAGCAGGTCATCACGACCCGCGTCAACACGCCGATCAAGCTTGCTGAAGAAGTGCCGGTTTACTTCGTTTACATTTCCGCGTGGGGTATGCCCGATGGCGTCGTACAGTTCCGCGACGATATCTACCAGCTCGACGGCAATGCAGAACTCGCGCTCGACACGACGGCGGGCACGGAGCAGCCGGTTCAGTGAGGCTTCAGCCTCTTGTTCACTTTCAAGACCGCGTCTTTCGAGGCGCGGTTTTTTGTTGCGCGTAGATTGCCTAGCAAATGTCGTTCTCCGTATTGCCCTTGGCAGGGCGGGGCGCTAATACCTTCGCGCATTCCAGTTGAGGAGCCCGCCCATGACAAATGCTTCCACCCAGACCTTCTTCAATCGTTCGCTTGCCGATACCGATCCGGAAATCTTCAGCGCGATTGGCAAGGAACTCGGCCGTCAGCGGCATGAGATCGAACTCATCGCTTCGGAAAACATCGTTTCCCGTGCGGTGCTGGAAGCCCAAGGCTCCATCATGACGAACAAGTATGCCGAAGGCTACCCGGGCAAGCGCTACTACGGCGGCTGCCAGTTCGTCGATATCGCTGAAGAACTCGCGATCGAACGCGCCAAGAAGCTCTTCGGCGTCAACTTCGCCAACGTTCAGCCGAACTCCGGTTCGCAGATGAACCAGGCAGTCTTCCTGGCGCTGCTGCAGCCAGGCGATACCTTCATGGGCCTCGACCTCAACTCGGGCGGTCACCTGACGCACGGCTCGCCGGTCAACATGTCTGGCAAGTGGTTCAACGTCGTGTCTTACGGCGTGCGCGAAGGCGACAACCTCCTCGACATGGATGACGTCGCTGAGAAGGCACGTACCCACAAGCCGAAGCTGATCATTGCCGGTGGCACGGCCTATTCCCGCATCTGGGATTGGAAGCGCTTCCGAGAGATCGCCGATGAAGTCGGCGCATACCTGATGGTTGACATGGCTCACATCGCTGGTCTCGTCGCCGGTGGCCAGCATCCGTCGCCGTTCCCGTATTGCCACGTCGCAACCACCACGACCCACAAGTCGCTGCGTGGCCCGCGCGGTGGCGTGATCCTGACGAACGACGAGGATCTGGCAAAGAAGTTCAACTCGGCCGTCTTCCCGGGTCTGCAGGGTGGTCCGCTGATGCACATCATCGCCGCCAAGGCCGTCGCCTTCGGTGAAGCGCTGCAGCCGGAGTTCAAGGACTACGCCGCGCAGATCGTCAAGAACGCCAAGGCACTTGCCGAAACACTGATCGCCGGCGGCCTCGATGTCGTCTCCGGCGGCACCGACAACCACCTGATGCTCGTCGATCTTCGCAAAAAGAACGCGACCGGCAAGCGCGCGGAAGCGGCGCTCGGCCGCGCCTACATCACCTGCAACAAGAACGGCATCCCGTTCGACCCCGAGAAGCCTTTCGTCACCTCGGGCGTCCGCCTCGGCGCGCCGGCCGGCACGACGCGCGGCTTCAAGGAAGCGGAATTCAAGGAAATCGGCAACCTCATCGTTGAGGTTCTCGACGGCCTGAAGGTCGCCAATTCCGACGAGGGGAATGCAGCCGTGGAAGCCGCCGTCCGCGGCAAGGTGGTCGAGCTGACCAACCGCTTCCCAATGTACGACTACATCGGCTAAGAGTAGCGCATGCGCTGCCCATTCTGCGGATCGGAAGACACACAGGTCAAGGATTCACGCCCGGCGGAGGACAACACGTCCATCCGCCGCAGGCGTATTTGTCCTGATTGCGGCGGTCGCTTCACCACCTTCGAGCGCGTGCAGCTGCGCGAGCTGATGGTGTCGAAGAAGACTGGCCGCAAGGTGCCGTTCGATCGCGACAAGCTGGTGCGCTCCTTCGAGATCGCATTGCGCAAGCGTCCCGTCGACCGCGACCGCATCGAGCGTGCGGTCTCCGGCATCGTCCGGCGCCTGGAAAGCTCCGGCGAAGTCGAGATTAGCTCCGAGCAGATCGGGCTTCAGGTGTTGGAAGCTTTAAAGAGCCTAGATGATGTGGGCTTTGTTCGCTACGCCTCGGTCTATCGGGATTTCTCGCACGCCGAGGATTTCGAGAAGGTCATTTCCGAGATCAACGCCAAGATCGCCCGCGATCCTCTGGACAACTAACTCATGAGCGCTTCGGAAGACGACGCGCGTTTTATGCAAGAGGCGATCCGCCTGGGTCTCCTGCATCTCGGCCAGACATCCACCAATCCTTCGGTCGGCTGCGTCATCGTGCGTGACGGGCAGATCGTCGGTCGTGGTGTGACGGCAGTCGGCGGGCGCCCGCATGCCGAGCCGCAAGCTCTGGCGGAGGCCGGCGAACTGGCACGAGGCGCCACGGCCTATGTGACGCTCGAACCCTGCTCGCACCACGGCAAGACGCCGCCCTGCGCGGAGGCATTGATTGCCTATGGCGTCGGTCGCGTCGTCATAAGCGTCATGGACCCGGACCCGCGTGTCTCGGGCAGGGGCATTGCCATGCTGCGCGATGCCGGAATCGAGGTCGAGGCCGGTGTTCTCGAAGACGAAGGCAAGCGTTCGCTCGCGGCCTACCTCACCCGGCAGACGAAGAACCGGCCGTATGTGACTCTCAAGCTTGCGGTTTCCGCCGACGGCATGATCGGGAAAAAGGGCGAGGGGCAGATTGCGATTACTGGGCCTGCCGCACGCGCCGACGTGCAGAAACTGCGGGCGGAAACTGATGCGATTCTGGTTGGGATTGGTACTGCGATTGCCGACGATCCCTTGCTGACGGTTCGCACCCCTGGACTAGAGACCCGCTCGCCGATCCGTATCGTGCTCGATGAAGAACTCTCCTTGCCGTTGGGCAGCAAGCTGGTTGCGACTGCCAAGCAGGTGCCGCTAATCGTCGTTGCGACCGAGCCGCCCCGCTTTGATGAAAGCGAGGACAAAGCCTTTCTCGCGCGCCGTGACGCTCTGGATCAGGCGGGCGTCGAGGTGGTCCAATGCAATCCCAACCGCCCGGACGAGCTGCTGCCTGCGCTCGCTTCGCGCGGCATTTCCTCGCTTGTCGTCGAAGGCGGTGCGCGGACGGCGAGACTCTTCCTTGATGCCGGGTACGTCGATCGCATCCTGCTTTATCAAGGCCCGGCGGTGATCGGTCAGGACGGTATTGAATCGCCGGTGACGAAGACCGATATGCCATCGGGTTTCCTGCATAGGGGCACCTTCACGCTTGGCGACGACCGCCTGGACGAATACGAAAGAGAGCTTTGATGTTTACCGGAATTGTCACCGACGTCGGCACGATCGAATCCGTTTCCTCGCTCAAGGAAGGCATCAAGCTGCGTGTCGCCACTGCCTACGATCCGGCGACCATCGACATGGGCGCTTCGATCTCACACTCCGGCATCTGCCTGACCGTGACTGGTCTGCCGAGCGACGGCAGCAATGGTCGCTGGTTCGAGGTCGAAGCCTGGGAAGAGGCCCTGCGTCTGACGACGATCGGGACGTGGAAGGAAGGCAGCCGCATCAATCTCGAGCGCTCGCTGAAGATCGGTGACGAACTTGGCGGTCACATCGTTTCCGGTCATGTCGACGGCAAGGCCGAGGTTCTCTCCGTCACCGAAGAGGGCGACGCGACACGCTTCCGCCTGCGTGCGCCCGAGCATCTGGCCAAGTTCGTCGCTCCCAAGGGCTCGATCGCCCTGGACGGCACGTCGCTTACCGTCAATGCGGTCAACGGCACGGACTTCGACGTCCTGCTGATCCGTCACACGCTTGAAGTTACGACCTGGGGTGATCGCAAGGCAGGCGACTTCGTCAATTTCGAAGTCGATACAATGGCCCGCTATGCCGCTAGGCTGGCAGAGTTCCCGACCGCGAAAGCAGAATAACGTCTCCGTTATAGTTGCATCGCTGCACCTCGCGGAAGCCGAGCTTGCGCGCAAGCCGCAGCGAGGGGCCATTCTCTGGGTCGATGATGCAGGTCATTGGCTTGGAGGGGAACCGTTCTTCCGCCCAGGCGATCAGCGCCGTGAGTGCTTCGCTGGCGTAGCCGTGCCCCTGCGCGAAGGGCATCAGTCCCCAACCGGTTTCCAAAGTGCCTTCCGTGGAGACGGGATGCATGTCCCGCTTCATGTCGAGGAAGCCGGCTTCCCCGATAATGCGCCCTGACTGCTTTTCTTCGATCGCCAGGAAGCCGAAGCCCATGTGATGCCACATGCCTGCGACGCGCAGCATGCGTGCCCAGGCTTGCTCGCGGGTTGAGGGCACACCCCCGATGAAGCGCACCACCTCTTCGTCGCTCCACATCGTCACGTAGTCTGAAAAATCGTCGACAGTGTGCGGGCGCAGCAGTAGCCGCGCTGTCTCGATGGTCGGAATGTTGGTCATTTCGAAGTGTTCTCTCGGATGGAAGTCATGCGCCGGGCTCGCCATCCCAGTAGTCTAACTTGTCACGCTCGCAGCCGATAAAGCGAAAGCGGTTCGCTTGTTCCCCGTCGCGATTGGTCTTGGCGAGAAACTTGCCGGAATCGGGGTATTCGACGATTTCGGTTTTCGCCTTGGTGGAGATGCCGAGATAGATCAGCGGAGTCGAACCCGTGTTCATGATCTGATGGGCGGTCTCTTGTCCTCCTGCTGGAGCGCCAAGGGCGTCGCCCTTCCGGATGGGGTAGCGGTCCGGGCCGAAGCGATATTCACCCGTGCCTTCAATAACGAAAAACAGCTCGTCCTCCACGTGATGGTTGTGGAATGGGCAACTGGATTTGCCGGGTGGAACTTCGTTGTAGCTTATGCCGAGACCGGCGAGGCCGAGGAGCGAGCCGAACGAGGCGTCCGCGCCTTCGTACAGGTCTCCTTGCTTCCAATGCTCAAGCTTCAAATCGGCGATGTTAATGACGGGCTTCGATACGCCGGACATTTTTCTCTCTCCTGTTTCGGGAGAGGAGGCACCATCCCGCGAGAAAATACAACCACAAAGCATCATGCTGGCGACATCCTTTCGCTGTCGCCCTTGCTTTCATCGATAGTAGACGGTGATGCCGCCATCCGCGGCCTGGTCAGCGTTGACGATGTTTCCCAGCAGTACGCCTCTGGCGTTGCGTTGATGCACGAGAGGCTTGTTCACCGCAATGGCAGCGCGGATCATTTGGATATCGCTCACGCTGCGTGCGGTATGGGACTTCGGTTCTCTTATATTTCCCGAACCGCCGTGATCGTACACCTGCCGAACGTCGAGATTTCCGCCGCTGAAGCTTCGGAGCGTTCGTTCGATTCCCCAGGGGGCGTTCGTGTCTAAGCTCTCCGCACGACTGGCATCTGCGAAGGCAAGGGTAGCGACTGCGGAGGCGATGGCGGCAACGCGATTCATGGGAATATCCTTTCATCTGCTCTAGCGATCGGCCGTTGGTGGTGGATCGCCAGCGTTACACAGCTCAAATAGGTGTCCGGATCATCCGCCTTCAACCAACAAGTATCTGGAATTTAGTCACAAATTGTTCATGACAATCGCCCTTCATTTGCCATCTTCGAGGCGCGGGGCCGTCGCCGGCACAAGGTGATGCGAGGATCGTCCACCATGTCCTTGCCGTGATTCCGGATTTGCATCCAAAACAAGTTCGGAATTTGCTTGCCATTCCGGTCGCGGCATGTTTTGACCGCGGCCTGCCGAATGGCGAAGTCCTCTAGCTGCGAAGGTGAAGCATGGCGCGAGAAACCGCTCCCCACATTTTGATCGTCGAAGCACGCTTCTACGACGACATGGCCGATGCCTTGCTTGAAGGCGCGACCTTCGCCTTGAAGGAGGCCGGCGCCACCTATGAGGTCGTCACCGTTCCCGGCGCTCTCGAAATTCCGGCGGCGATTGCCATGGCGCTCGACGGAGCAGATAATGATGGTACGCAGTATGACGGATATGTCGCCCTTGGCATGGTTATCCGCGGCGAGACCTACCATTTCGATATTGTGTCGAATGAATCCTCGCGCGCTCTGATGGATCTCGCTGTGAGCGAATCCCTTGCCATTGGCAACGGCATTCTGACTGTTGAGAATGACGATCAGGCATGGGCTCGCGCCCGCCGTTCGGACAAGGACAAGGGCGGATTTGCCGCCCGTGCAGCTCTCACAATGATCGAGCTGAAGAAGAAGTTGGGTGCATAACGAATGAACAACGAGAACTCGGAGCGTCCGGTCAAGACTGCAAATCAGCGAGGTGCTGCGCGCTTGGCTGCTGTTCAGGCGCTCTACCAGATGGATATTGGTGGCACCGGCGTGCTGGAGATCGTGGCCGAATACGAGGCGCATCGCCTCGGCCAGGAACTCGATGGCGAGACCTATCTCAAGGCCGACCCCTCCTGGTTCCGCTCCATCGTCTCCGGCGTCGTGCGAGAGCAGCGTCGCCTCGATCCGATGATTGCGTCCGCTCTACAGGACGACTGGGCATTGTCGCGCCTCGATAGCACCGTCCGCGCGATCCTGCGTGCCGGTGTCTTTGAAATCCTGGATCGCAAGGATGTTCCCGTCGCGGTCATCGTGACGGAATACGTCGAAATCGCTCAGGCCTTCTTCAGCGACGATGAGCCCAAGCTCGTCAACGCCGTGCTTGACCGCATCGCAAAGCAGGTCCGCGGCGAAGCCAAGAAGTAGCGTTCTGCCGGGCCGGCAGGCTCGACCTCCCCAAATTCTCCGTTCCCATTGTGCTGCAAGGGCTTTTGGCCCTTGCGGGCTTGACGCGCCGTTTTCCTCCACGCAATCTCCGGCCGACGTTGCAGCATTTCTGTGGGAGGAAATCGAGTCGGCGTGTTCGCAGCCGGAGAGGGAGTGAGCTCCGGCTCTTTTGGAGGAAAGAGCGAAATGAGCATTCTTTTATGGGTAATAGCGTGCGGTCTGCTCTCGGTGGTCTATGCCATCTGGGCAACCCGGTCGGTGCTTGCCGCCGATCAGGGCAACAAACGCATGCAGGAAATTGCAGGCTATATTCGTGAAGGTGCGCAGGCCTACCTGACGCGCCAATACAAGACAATCGCAATCGTCGGCATCGTTGTTTTCATTGCAGCCTGGCTGCTGCTCTCCGGCACGGCTGCAATCGGTTTCCTCATCGGCGCGGTTCTGTCCGGCGCCGCAGGCTTCATCGGCATGCACGTCTCGGTGCGCGCCAACGTTCGCACGGCTCAGGCCGCGTCCCAGAGCCTGTCTGCTGGACTTGAGATCGCATTCAAGTCGGGTGCCATCACCGGGCTTCTGGTAGCCGGCCTCGCCCTTCTGGGCGTGTCCATCTACTACTATGTTCTGACTGTCGTGCTTGGGCACGAAGGCAGCTCTCGCGAAGTCATCGATTCATTGGTCGCGCTTGGTTTCGGTGCGTCGCTGATTTCGATCTTTGCCCGTCTCGGCGGTGGTATCTTCACCAAGGGCGCAGACGTCGGCGGTGACCTTGTCGGCAAGGTGGAAGCAGGCATTCCCGAAGATGATCCGCGCAACCCCGCTACGATTGCCGATAACGTCGGTGACAACGTCGGCGATTGCGCCGGCATGGCGGCCGACCTTTTCGAAACCTATGCCGTATCCGTCGTCGCGACGATGGTTCTCGCTGCGATCTTTTTCGCCGGCGCGCCCCTTCTTCAATCGGCGATGCTGTATCCGCTCGCAATCTGCGGCGCGTGCATCATCACCTCGATCATCGGCACCTTCTTCGTCAAGCTCGGCAGCAATGGCTCGATCATGGGCGCTCTCTACAAGGGCCTCATCGTCACCGGCCTGCTGTCGATCATCGGTCTCGGTGCTGCAACGTCGCTGACGATCGGCTGGGGCCCTGTCGGCACCGTCGGCGGCGCAGAGATCACGGGGACCAATCTGTTCGCGTGCGGACTGGTTGGTCTTGTCGTCACGGCTTTGATCGTCGTCATCACCGAGTACTACACCGGCACCAACAAGCGTCCGGTCAATTCGATTGCTCAGGCATCGGTGACGGGCCACGGCACGAACGTCATCCAGGGCCTTGCGGTCTCGCTGGAATCGACGGCGCTGCCCGCGATCGTCATTGTGGGCGGTATTCTGGCGACCTATCAGCTCGGCGGTCTCTTCGGAACCGGCATCGCGGTAACCGCAATGCTCGGTCTCGCAGGCATGATCGTCGCCCTCGACGCCTTTGGACCGGTCACGGACAACGCCGGCGGTATCGCCGAGATGTCGCATCTGCCGCCTGAGGTGCGCAAGTCGACCGACGCGCTTGATGCGGTCGGCAACACGACGAAGGCAGTAACCAAGGGCTATGCGATCGGTTCCGCCGGTCTCGGCGCGCTGGTGCTGTTTGCCGCCTATTCGAATGACCTGCAGTACTTTGCAGCGCATGGCGACCAGTATCCGTACTTCGCCAATATCGGCACGATCTCGTTCGAGCTGTCGAATCCGTACGTCGTCGCCGGCCTGCTGTTCGGTGGATTGATCCCGTATCTCTTCGGCGGTATCGCGATGACCGCTGTAGGGCGCGCGGCCGGATCGATCGTCGAGGAAGTGCGCCGGCAGTTCCGCGAAAAGCCGGGCATCATGGCTGGGACGGAGCGTCCTGACTACGGCCGGGCCGTAGACCTGCTGACGAAGGCTGCCATCCGCGAGATGGTCATTCCATCGCTCCTGCCGGTGCTGGCGCCGATCGTCGTCTACTTCGGCGTTTTGATCATATCCGGCTCGAAAGCCTCTGCCTTTGCGGCATTGGGCGCATCGCTGCTCGGCGTAATCATCAACGGCCTGTTCGTTGCGATCTCGATGACCTCGGGCGGTGGTGCGTGGGATAACGCCAAGAAATCCTTTGAGGACGGCTTCGTCGACAAGGACGGTGTTCGCCACATGAAGGGATCCGACGCTCACAAGGCCTCGGTCACCGGCGACACGGTCGGCGACCCCTACAAGGATACAGCCGGTCCGGCCGTCAACCCGGCGATCAAGATCACCAATATCGTGGCACTTCTGCTTCTTGCGGTTCTGGCCTGAGGCTAACCACGAACACTAAAAAACCCGCCGGAGCGATCCGGCGGGTTTTTCTTTGAGAGTTCTGACGCCGCTAGCGCAAGCTGGCCGGGTTCTGCGGCGAGGCCGGCTGCGAGGTGCCGCCACCGAAGAGGCCCTTGGCAGCGTTCGCGGCACTGCCGCCCGACAGGAGTTGCTGCAGGAAGGTGAAGTCCTTGCCGCCCGTCGGGGTAACGCGGTTAATCGTATCGAATACCTTGCCATCCTTGAGCGTGTAGTTCGCGCGGCGTGTAACGATGCCGTCCTTGTCGAAATAGATCGCCAGAACGCTCTGGTCGACGACTTTCAGCTTCTGGAAGGCCATGGATCGTTCGCGACGCTGCGAAATGTAGTAGAAGACCTCGGTGTCGAACGTCGCCGTTGTGGACGGTGTGCCGAGGGATAGGAGAACCTGCTCGCGGCTCGATCCTTCCGGTACGAGATTGAGGGACTGCTCGTCGGCAACATATCCACCGTTCAGGACGGTCTGCGTCTGGCAGCCTGAGAGTCCGGCGGAGGCGATCATGATGGCAATGGCGGCATTGCTGAGGAATTTTTTGTCAGACTTGAAATACCGTTTCGTCAACGACATCTACTCCCTAAAATTATGAATGGCAGCCACCGGCCTCAGATCGCTGATGCAAAACCATTGTGGCCATTCCGGGGTGAGATGTCCCGTTGGCTCATGCGGACAGATGGGGTGCTGTCCCGAAAGTGGCCACCTTCGGCATTGCAATTCGCGCCTGCTTCGGTAAACCAGCTTTCGAAATCATGCAACAAGGCCGGACGCCGCTTGGCGCCAAGAATGAGGCCTTTCCGGAAAAAACGATGATCTTCGGGCTCTTTGGCAAGAAAAACAACAACCAGGCAATCGTAGATCGGCAATATCAAGCATTGACGTCGGCCGCGCGGATGCCGGCACTCTATGAGCGCTTGAACGTCCCGGATACGGTCATGGGGCGTTTCGAAATGCTCTCGGCGGTGATGATCCTCTTCTTCCGGCGCACGCGAACGTCCGGGACCAGTGGTCAGGAGATCGCGCAGGAAATCGTCGACGCTTTCTTCGAGGATATCGATTACTCCATCCGTGAGCTCGGGATTGGTGACAACAGCGTGCCGAAACGCATGAAGAAGCTGGCCGGCATGTTCTATGGCCGCCTGGAGGCCTACTCCAAGGCGATGGACATCAGGGACACCGAAGGGCTTGCTGCAGCACTTGTCCGGAACATTCACCCCCAGGCGGATGAGCCAGTTGATATGCGCGGCCTCGCAGACTGGATGTTTGCTGCCGAGGACAATCTTTCGTCTCAGTCGGAAGACGTCATCGCGACAGGCTCCGCGACGCTCCCGAAGGTTGCCTGAGGAAAAGACGATGAAGAACAAGAGAGATGATGTGCCGTTCTCCTATCTGGTAAACGTCGGTCATATATCGGCCAATCCTGTCGAGGTGCGCCTGGAGGCAGACAAACGGGAGTTGGAGGATCTTGCCAAGAGCTGGAATGTCCTTTCCGTGGACAGCCTCAAGGCAGAGCTCCAGATCGCGCGGTGGAAGCGCGACGGTATCCGCATGAAAGGCAGGGTTCAGGCGAATATTGTTCAATCCTGCATCGTCACCCTTGATCCTGTCCCTTCTGCAATCGACGAGACTTTCGAGCAGATCTTCGTGCCCGAGAATTCGAAGCTCGCGCGTCGACCGGCCAACGATGCAGGTGAAATGGTACTCGACCCTGATGGTCCGGACCTTCCCGAGAGTTTTACCGGCGATACGATCGATGTAGGTGAGGTGGTGACGGAATTTGCGGCTCTTGCGATCGATCCTTATCCGCGCAAGCCAGGCGTTGAGTTCGCTGGTCACACAGAAGACACCGGAGAAAGCGATAAAAAGCCGTCCGCCTTCGCCGTGCTGAAGGATTGGAAAAAGGACTGAACCCCGTTGGGGATTTGACACAATTCAGTTGTAAGCGACGGGAAAACCGGTATTTTGGCCGAAATTTCGCCCGCCGGAGGCGAAAAATAAGGATCAGGGACGCGTGATCAGAATTTCTATCGACCTCATGGGTGGCGACTATGGTCCCCAGGTTGTCATCCCCGGCGCCGCTAAGGCACTGGAAAGACATCCCGATATTTCATTCGTGATGTATGGTTTGAAGGAACAATGCGAGCCGGTTCTCGACAGGTTTCCGAAGCTTAAGGAAAAGACCGTTTTCCACGATTGCGAACTGGCCGTCCGAATGGACGAGAAGCCGAGCCAGGCGCTTCGCCGTGGTCGCTATGTTTCCACCATGTGGCGGACGATCGAGGCGGTGAAGACGAAGGAAGCCGACGTTGCCGTGTCTGCCGGTAATACCGGCGCCTTGATGGCGATGGCCAAGTTCTGTTTGCGTACGATGGCCAACATCGAGCGCCCGGCGATCGCTGCGATCTGGCCGACGCTGAAGGGCGAGAGCATCGTGCTTGATGTCGGCGCGACGATCGGCGCGGATTCACAGCAGCTGTTGGATTTTGCCCTCATGGGTGGGGCAATGGCCCGTGCGCTGTTCGAGATCGAACGTCCGACGATCGGCTTGCTGAACGTCGGTGTCGAAGAGATCAAGGGCCAGGAAGAAGTGAAGGAAGCAGGTCGCCTGCTCCGCGAGGCAAACGTCGACTCGCTCGAGTACTATGGCTTCGTTGAAGGAAACGATCTTGGCAAGGGGACCGTCGACGTTGTCGTTACCGAAGGCTTCTCCGGCAATATCGCTTTGAAGGCGGCCGAAGGCACGGCGCGCCAGATCGGCGAATATCTGCGCGCCGCAATGTCGCGCACGCTGCTTGCCAAGATCGGCTACTTCTTCGCCAAGGGCGCATTCGACATGTTGCGCGAAAAGATGGATCCGAGCCGTGTGAACGGCGGCGTCTTCCTTGGCCTCAACGGTGTCGTCATCAAGAGCCATGGTGGCGCCAACGCCGAAGGCATCGCTGCTGCCATCGAGGTCGGCTACGACATGGCCAAGAATGGCCTCAATCAGAAAATAGAAAACGATCTTCAAAAGTATCATGCCAAGCGGCTGCCCCCGATCGGGCCGGAAGCCGCATGAGCGACGGGGTTTAAGCAATATGATCCGTTCAGTTGTTCGCGGGTTCGGAGCCGCACTTCCGAGACGCGTTATGACCAATCGCGACATGGAAGATGTCGTGGACACATCAGACGAATGGATTGTCCAGCGTACGGGCATCCGCCAGCGCTACATCGCCGGCGAGGGGGAGACGACGTCGTCGCTCGGTGAGGCTGCGGCGCGCGCGGCGCTCGACAGAGCCGGTCTGACGGCAGCCGACATCGATGTCATCATCTGTGCCACCTCGACGCCGGATAACACGTTCCCGGCGACCGCCGTCAACATTCAGAACCGCCTGGACATGCACCATGGCTTTGCGTTCGACGTCCAGGCCGTTTGCACGGGTTTCGTCTATGCCGTGACGACGGCCGATGCCTATATCCGCGGTGGCCTCGCCAAGCGCGTGCTGGTGATCGGTGCCGAGACCTTCTCGCGCATTCTCGACTGGAACGATCGGACGACCTGCGTCCTCTTTGGTGACGGCGCCGGCGCGATCGTGCTCGAGGCAGCGGAAGGCGAGGGCACGACTGCGGATCGTGGAGTGCTGACGGCGCATCTCCGCTCCGACGGCTCCCACAAGGAAAAGCTCTACGTGGATGGCGGGCCCTCGACGACAGGTACTGTGGGCAAGCTGCGCATGGAAGGCCGCGAAGTCTTCAAATATGCGGTCGGCATGATCACCGACGTCATTCAGGCCGCCTTCGATGCGACCGGGACGACGGCTGACGATCTCGACTGGCTCGTACCGCACCAGGCCAATCGCCGTATCATCGACGGCTCCGCCAAGAAGTTGCATATCGCGCCCGAGAAAGTAGTCATTACGGTTGATCTTCACGGCAACACGTCTGCGGCCTCGATTCCGCTCGCGCTGGCCACGGCCGCCGGCGATGGCCGGATCAAGGAAGGCGATCTGGTGATGCTTGAAGCGATGGGCGGCGGCTTCACCTGGGGCGCAGCGCTCCTGCGCTGGTAACGCGAAAATCCAAAAAACTACCGACGAACAAGAGCTTGACCGTGAGGCGCAAGACAAATACTCTTTGTTCGCTTTCATAATATAATTGGCAAATGGGCGGGGAAACCATGACCGGAAAGACAGTGACGCGAGCAGACCTGGCGGAATCGGTTTTTCGCAAGGTCGGTCTTTCGAGAACCGAATCTGCCGAGCTCGTAGAAACTGTCATCGACGAGATTTGTAACGCGATTGTTCGCGGCGAAACCGTCAAGCTCTCGTCTTTTGCGACCTTCCAGGTGCGCGACAAGAATGAGCGGATTGGTCGCAATCCTAAGACCGGCGAGGAAGTGCCGATTTCTCCCCGCCGCGTCATGACTTTCAAGGCGTCCAATGTCTTGAAGACGCGGATTCTCAAGGCGCATACTCTGCGCAAAACCAAGCAGAAGGCCGCGAATCCGGCTTCCTGATCGGGCTGAAGAGAGGGAATCTCCTCTCGCTCGGCGACAACAATCTGCAATCCTCCCTGAACGATCTGTGCGGTATTCAAGACGTGACTTGAATTCGCGGCGTCAAACCGTTGAAATATGATGAGTCGCGGCTCGGTTCTGACGTTCGTGAGACACAGCTGCGCCTCACCAGCCGAACAGACGCGCGGCGCACCCCGAGACCGCGTAGGGAGTAAGGATGTTGGATAAGAGCCCCGATGCGTTCCGCACCATCAGTGAGGTGGCGGACGACCTAGACCTTCCACAGCATGTCTTGCGCTTCTGGGAAACGCGGTTTCCTCAGATCAAACCGATGAAGCGCGGCGGCGGTCGCCGCTATTACAGGCCCGAGGATATCGATCTCCTGAAGGGCATTCGCCACCTGCTCTATGACCACGGCTACACGATCAAGGGCGTGCAGAAGCTTCTGAAGACCAATGGCAACAAGTTCGTCATCTCGATCGGACATGGCGATCTCGCCAGCGTGCAGGCGCTGACAGGCGGTCAGCAGGATGGCGCCGATTCTGCCGAACCGCGGGTCGGAATATCCGACGAGGACCAGGTCGTCGGCCGCGCCAAGCCGCCGATCACACGGCGCTTTTTCAATTTCGGGGGTAGTGATGAAGAGTCCCCCGAGATCTCGATCGGCAAGTCGAGCGTCGGCAAGGAGGATCGGGCTCTGCTACAGGAAGCGCTCTACGATCTCCTCGAATGCAAGCGCTTATTGGATCAGGTTCGTTGACCCTGTTTGCCGGCGCGGCGCAGCAACGGCTCAGTGAGTGAAGCGTCGCCAGCTCGGCGGATGCGCACGCGCCGTAGGGTGTCTATACGTTGGCACCGAGTTCGATTTCAGTCAGTACCAAGGAAACCTTCGTGATCGCGTCTCATTTCGTTCCGGGCAAATTCTACGACGCCTTCCTGTTCGACATGGACGGTACGCTGTTGAACTCGATTGCGGTGGTCGAACGCGTCTGGAGCGAATGGGCAATACGGCATGGATTCGAACCGGAGGTTTTTCTCAAGACGATCCACGGCATTCGCGCATCCGACGTCATTCGCCAGCTGGCGCTGCCGGGCGTCGATCCGGAGTACGAGGCAAGGCAATTGCTGAAGGAGGAGATGGAGGACGTTGGAGGCATCATCGAGATTCCCGGCGCGATCGATTTCCTGAACAGCATTCCGCTGGAAAAATGGGCGATCGTCACCTCGGCTCCGATCGAACTCGCCCGACGCCGCATGGCGGTGGCGGGCATTCCGATGCCGGTGGCGATGGTGAGCGGTGAAGAAGTGGCGGCCGGCAAACCGAGCCCGGAGTGCTACCTGCTGGGCGCAACGCGCCTCGGCGTCGATCCGACGAAATGTCTGGTATTCGAGGATGCCGTTGCCGGAATTCTCGCTGGCGAAGCGGCGGGCGCCGATGTGACGGTGATTACCGAAACGCATACGACGCCGTTCGTAACGCCGCATTTTTCAATCCCCGACTACCGGGGCTGGCGTGTCGACACCGGCCCCGACGGCCGCGTTGCGTTGGTCAAATAGCGGCTGCTAGTGCTTGCGCTGTTGCCGCGCCTGCTTCTTCATGCGCTCAAAAGCGGCAAGCATCTTTGCCTTGACCGAACCCAGTGTCCCGAGTTCATGCCCGCAGGTGAAGCAGACAAGGATATCGGTGTCGACGGGCTCCGGCCGCTCGAATTTCATTCGGGTGTTCCTGCATTTCGGGCAGGGGATCTCGATCTGCATGCTCTTATCCCTCGTGTTTCGCAGGTTTCTTATTCGGGGAGGGCTGGGCGAGCAAGCGTTTTCGATCCGGATGCCGGCGGCTGCAGGTTCCCGCGGTCCGCAGGTTCAGTCAAAATCTATGGGACACTATCTGCAAGCGAAGAAAGTCGAGTAGCCTCCGACTACGGATACTCCTGCATACCGCAGGTTGGGTCGAAGCAGGTTCGTGTTGTGACCTGGGGAGTTCCTCCATCCGGAAAAGAGCTGCTGCGGCGTCATATATCCAACACCGACGTTTTCCGAGCACACCACACTGAGGCCTGCAGCCCTTGCCTGAGCCGATCTTTGGCGGAAGCCATCGTGGCTGATGGCTCTTCGGACTGCTTGATATTGGCTATGTTGTCGGGCCAATGCTTTCAAAGTGCCATTTGCGGCCAGCGGAGACAGGCCGCGGCTCGCCCTGTAAGCATTGATGAGCGCCAACGTCTGGGCGCCAAAATCGCCGGTCGTCGTTGGCGGCTGCGCTGCACCTATACATGCCGAACTCAGAACCATAATTGCTATTGCTTGCAGGGTTTTCATGGTCAGCTTTCCCCATCTTGGCAACGATTCGCCTTTGATTGGTCTGCAATGAGCAGACACAAAGCAAGCGGCCTTGGCAACTGACGCGCGCCACGGGACTGCTATATCGCACAGAATACGTCGGCTCGGTCATCCTAGGTTTGCCCGAAAAGCCGAGCCCACATTGTGCTGCTGACGGCCTGTTCGCCATGGCGCTCTTAGAAGATGCCGAGGTCGTTCGCAACAATCCCCGGGGAGGCTGGGGCGGGACGGGCTTCGGCGCATGGATCAGTTTCGCATGCCCTGTGGACTGCTGCGTCGATCCCCTCCAAATTGCCGGATACCCACTTGAGGCGCGCGTAGATCGCGAAGTGTCCACATTTTTTGTCGTTTAAGGTGAGTTTTGTTGTTTACATTTGTTATTCACATTTGCTCAAATTGGACTTGAGCTCAGAGGAGCGTTTCTCACGCTCGACCGTAAAAAGCAGTAGGGGCATTCAATGCGCCCAAGGGCATCATCGTTTCGATGCGCGGCTAGCAGCAATCGGCGCTGACAAGAACAGCGCCGAGTGTTCCATCGGCCGCTGATTACTGAAGAAAAGGGGAGTGCGCATGGCAGAACTTTCGGTCTATATCGGTTGGGATTCACGCGAAGATATCGCCTATGAAGTCGCGAAGAAATCGCTGCTTGAACATGCCTCGATCGAGGTTGATGTGCATCCGATCAAGCTACAAGACTTGATCGATCGTGGCGTCTACACTCGCGCGGTCGATCCATTGGCGTCGACGGAATTCACCTATTCCCGGTTCTTTACGCCATGGCTTGCCGATTACAAAGGCTGGGCCTTGTTTTGCGATTGCGACTTCCTGTTCTTTGGCGACGTCGCTGACCTACTGCAGTATCGCAATGAAGACCATGCCGTTGCCTGCGTCCATCATGATTACACGCCGAAGGAAAGCGTGAAGATGGATGGAAAGGTCCAGACAACCTATCCGCGGAAGAACTGGTCCTCGTTCATGCTCTTCAATTGCGGCCATCCCTCCACCCGCAAATTGACGCCGGAACGCGTCAATGCGGAAACCGGTGCGTTTCTTCACCGCCTTCAATGGGCAGATGACAGCGAGATCGGGGAGATTCCGGAAGAGTGGAACTGGCTGGAAGGCTGGAGCTCGAAGCCGTCCGCCGGCTATCCCAAGGGTGTTCACTACACCAACGGCGGCCCTTGGTTCAAGAACTGGCAGGATGTCGAGTATGCCCAGAAGTGGCTCGACAAGGCGCTCGCGATCGATCCTCAGTTCGCGCCGGTGTGATGCTTGAATGTCGGCGTTTTCGTCAAGCTAAGTTCGTTGGATCGGCACGAGTAGCCTGCTTGTGGGCTTCCGTATCGCCCGAGGCACCGTTATAGGGACGAGCGGTGTAGAGAAACGGTGCCTTTTGGCGTCTTTGTTGGATGCCGGTGCGGCTGGTGAAAACCAGGACAGGCGAAGAAGTGGGAACGGCGATCGCGCAACTGTCGTGCACGCATTCCTTTAGTGCGACAACATAAACACGGTTTGGACGATGAGCAGATCTGATACCAGCGATCTAGAAGCGATGAACGCCACTCCTGCAGCGGCAATCAACTCGGAGGACTGGAGATCATTTTTTCTCGGCTACAGCGATATCGTCTTGGTCGCAAACAGCGACGAGGTCGATATTGATGAGCTGACGTCGCGCTTTCCTGAGACCACGCTCTTTGTCTTCTTCAACAAGGTCTACAAGGTCCTGAGCGAACCCTTTACGCGCGCTGCCGTTCTGGTGTCGCGAAGCGGAGCACAGGGAGCCAACCTTGTCAAAAGCGGCAAGGTGTCCAAGGTTCTCCCGTATTTTGATAAAGGCAGCTTCCTTGGGATCATCAATCTGACTATCGGTGGCAGCGAAAGGCCTAGCCCAGCTTCCGCATTTGGTGATGTGAAGGTCAGGCATCTGGATCTGACGGATGTGTTCGCTCCGTTTTATCCACCCACAAGTCTGCCAACCAGCGGATTTGCGTTGTGCTTTTGGCTCGCCAACCTCCAATTGGGAGTAAGGGTCACCCTGGCGGGCTTCTCGTCCAAGCGAAGCGAGCGCTATCAGGTTTTTGACGTTCATGACTGGACGTTCGAACAAGTGGTCCTGCGACTAATGTATCGCCGCGGGAAGATCGACATTCTTGGCCGCGAGCGGACCAATCCTTATGCCGAGCTTTCCGCACACTTTCCGGAATACTCTCCGACCGAGATTGCTTTCACGGCAAACGAGGTGTTGGGGGAGCGTCTCGTGAATTTGAGCTCAATCGTTGACAGGCTGATGCATGTGACGAGGTTCCTTCGTTTTGTCGATAGGACCTACAAGAAGCTGAAGCCAAAGACGCGGAAGGAAAAACGATGGGAGGCGATGGAGGGCAAGTAGGATCCATCGCACAGCGATAGCGAGCCGTTCACGCTGAAACGAATTCATCAGGCGATCCCAAGCCGGGTGCACTAGAACCTCTGCGTCCGTCGGCGCGTAGAGTTTCGCTTGACCGGGCGGCTCAGTGCCTGCCACGTTACGACCGGCCCAGTCGGCCCTGTTGACTTTCGATGAGAACGCAAGCGAACCGCCCGTCGTGGTCCCCTAGGACTTTCTATGTCGCAGCACGCTTCTCCTCGCGCTTCATTCCTTTTTATTCACCGCCGGCGATTTTCCTCTTGCGTGTGGAATCCCAAAAGACTAACAGGATCAGGCCGTTTCGGCAGGTCGGGGCGTAGCGCAGCCCGGTAGCGCACTTGACTGGGGGTCAAGGGGTCGCTGGTTCGAGTCCAGTCGCCCCGACCATTTACAAATCAACCTTCGGCACCCCCAGAAGCCCGGAGGTCATCATCGTGACATTGTCGAAAACCAATGTGTTGCGGTGCGAGCGCGCGCTCGTTCTCGAGTATTTCCGCTGCTCGTGGTGGAGCTCTTCAAAGCTTGCCTCGATAACTCGAATAATTATTAGAAGTGTGTAATATACGCCATGCAATTGTTGGTGGACGACGCATGGCGGACGGGAAGACCAGTGAAACATGTCGGGAATCTTTATCTGAGCCCTTTGGAGCTCTGATCGAGAAGGCGATATCATTGGGGTGGCCCGAGCACGAAGTTGCGCTGGCGCTGACCGAGCTGGCCGAGGCCTACGTTGTGAAGGTTAGTGCAAGGATCATCATTGAGGGCTCGCTCCAATCGCAGCGCGTCTCCGAGCGCTTGAAAAACTGAGGCCGGATTTGCGCGTCAAGCGGGCTCGGCAGGTGCGTTCACATAAATGTTTCTGCGGGAAATGTTGAGTTGATAAATGGCCGGCTCGGGAGCATAGTGACCGCGATCCCGGCTCTGGATGGGCGGCCGGCGATGATGTCTTCCGGTGTTTGTAGCCCCGATGGGTCCTTTGACATCATGCTCAAATCCCCAGTTCTTCCACGTGACCTACCGCTTTTCTCCGACGATCTCGATCTTCTGTCGGAGGTACTTGATGATGTCTGCACGGACCGTGGTCTTGCACGAAACACCTCGGCCGCCGAAACCATAGGCGCGCTCCTGATACAGCTCTACCGACAGGGCGTCAGAGATCAGGGCAAGCTCGCGGCACTCGCAAAGGCCTATTTGTAATCTCGAGTCTCTAAGAGGGGCCGGATCAATCGTCGTTCGCTGCATTGAGGTTTTCCGGGCGGATGCCTTCATCGACCCCTGTGCGGGCCCGCAATCTCACCCCTGGCCCGCCCTCATCGTGATTGCCGCTTGCGATGAAGATGATGCCCGCCGCTTCAAGCGCTTGCTTGACCGCGAGCAACGCGTGCGGCTCGCCGTCCTGCTCGTCGCGCTCCATTGTTTCGATGGTGGCAGCGGGCAGCCCGGATGCGGCTGCCAGTTGCTCTATGCTCATTCCGGTCATGGCGCGGGCGCCGCGCATTTGTGTGGCTGTGATCATGAATCAAAGACTAGCGCGCCGGCGCTCGTTCGCAAGTCCGACACGCCGTAAGGCCGCGTCTATAGCGCTGTTCGAGCGCAGCGCAGCCCCAGACGACCCCGAAAAGCAGGTAGACATGCCGCCAGTGGTCGATGTCGATGACGTTGCCGATCGCGGCATGCCCTAGCACCCCGATCCATGCAATCATCAGATAGGGCTGCCACGGGCGATCCTTGAGGAGATTCCTGAACCCGAGATAGATCGTCCAGCAAAGCATTGTGACATAGCTCAGAAAGCCGAGCCAACCGTAGCTCGTCAGCGATTTCAGCCAGACATTGTGCTCGTCCTCGGGGAACATCGTGCCAAAGACCAGCGGACCGATTCCAAGCGGTCGCTCCATCATCATCGTGAAGCCAATGCGGTGCCGATCGAAGCGACCGAGGTGTTCGCCATCATACTGCTGCACAAGCTGGGCGCGGGCCGAAAAGAGCGCACTGACCTTCGGGAACTGCAATGCAACGACGAGTGACCCGACCAACAGCATGATCGCGGCAAGCGACAGGATAAGGATCCGCAGGCGAAACGCGCCGGTGCGTTCCTTGAGCAACATGCAGAAGACCAGAAGGACAATGCCGAGAAGAAAGAGACCCCAGGCCGCACGCGAGAAAGACAGGAATACGCCAAGTGCCAGGATCAACAACGCAAAGGCTTTGATCGGAGACGTCCTCAAATTGCCGACAAGAATGCCATGGACGAGGTAGAGGGATGGAGGGACCAGGAATGGGCCGAATACGTTGGGATCCTGGAACGCACCCTTGGCGCGATCGTAGAGCGTGAAGACCTCAGCGCCGGGGAAGGCCTGAAAGTAGCCGAGGATTCCGAGCAGAGACGTTATAACGGCGGCGAACGCCCAGGCATTGAAAATGAGCGGGAGGCGCCGATGGCTGTCCTCGATAATCGCTGCGTAGAAGATCGCCGTGAGCGTGAGGAAGGTCGAGACCGCGACATACATCGGCCCAGTCCCGAGATCCTTCATTTGCGTCAGCGAAAGCATCCCGCCAACGTTAAAGGCAAGCAGCAATACGAGAAGCGGCGCCGTGAAGCGCGAAATCCTAAGACCCAGGATGAACCAGATGGCGAGAAGGGCGGCCATCCACAACTCGTAGGGTGCGGGTTCGTCGATGACGAAGCCGGAGAGGAAGACGCCAAAGGCGACCATCGCCGAACCAAGGAGCCGCAACGTTGCTCGTTGCGGCTGGGCAACGCGCAGAGGTGTTGCCTCGATCGCGCTCAATAGGCGTTTTCCGTATTGAACAACCGGAAGGGCGTGAGGAACAAGATTTTCAGATCGAACCAGAGCGACCAGTTCTCGATGTAATAGAGGTCGTAGGCCGTCCGGAACTTGATCTTGTCGTCGTGATCGACCTCTCCGCGCCAGCCATTGATCTGTGCCCAGCCGGTCACTCCGGGCTTCACGCGATGGCGCGCGAAATAGCCTTCAACGACATCGCCGAAGAGGCGGTCTCGCGCCTGGGCGAGAATGGCGTGCGGGCGTGGCCCAACCAAGGAGATGTCGCCCTTCAGCACGTTGAACAACTGCGGCAACTCGTCGATCGAACTCTTGCGAATGAAGCGTCCGACAGGTGTGACGCGCGGATCACCCTTAGTGACGGCGGCACGACCGGTGGGATCGCCCTTGTCGGCATACATCGAACGGAACTTGAAGATCCGGATGATCTCGTTGTTGAAGCCATGCCGGTTCTGCATGAAGAAGATCGGACCCTTCGAGGTCAGCTTGATGGCGATCGCTGTTGCCAGCATGATCGGCCACAAAAGCGCGAGTGCAAGAAGCGTAAAGAAGATGTCAAAGCAGCGCTTGGCGACCGAGTCCCAATCCCGGATCGGCTTGTTGAAGATATCGAGCATCGGGACCGCCCCAATGCGCGAATAGGCGCGCGGACGAAAGCGCAGGCGATTTGCGTGAGCGGCAAGGCGAATGTCGACCGGCAGGACCCAGAGCTTCTTCAGCAGCTGCAAAATGCGCGCCTCGGCGCTGAGCGGAAGCGATATGATCAGCATGTCGATGCGCGTGATGCGGACAAACTCGACCAGTTCGGCGACCGTTCCGAGCTTCGGATAGCCCGCGACCATGATCGGCGAGCGCTTCTCGCCGCGATCGTCGAAGATGCCGCAGATCCGGATATCGTTGTCGGGTTGCTGTTCGAGGACTCGGATCAGCTCCTTGGCCGGAGCTCCGCCGCCCACGATCACTGCGCGGCGCTCCATGATACCGTTACGCGACCAGTTGCGGATGCCATAAGCCATCAGGAAGCGAGAGGCGAGGAGGAAGATCGCGCCGATAACGAACCAGATAAAGTAGGCCGGCACCTCTGGCGAACTGACATTGCCGGCGAGTACGTTTGCACCAGTGACGATCACGAAGACCGAACCCCACACGGCAAAGACGCGTGGCAGCAGGCGTAGACGCGTGCGCAAGGCGGGGATCGAGTAGGTGTCGGCGATCTGGAGTCCACATACGAGGAGAGCTGCAACAATCGCGGCCGCGATAGAGCGGCCTAAAAGTGTCTCCGCCTCATTGCCCTGCCAGAGAAGGAATACAAGCAGCCCGATCAGAAACTGCGAAGCAAATTCGAACAGGCGGAATTGACCGATGATGATGGCAGGCGAACGGTTTCCAGCGCTGAATTGCTCGGCGATCTGACGGGCATAGCTATTGATCGGCTCCGACTGGGCCTCTTCATTCGCGTCTTCGCTGGGTCGGTTGATGTCTGAAATCTGCTTGCGCAGCGCTTCCAGGTCAAATTGATCGCTTTTCTCTGCCTTATTCATGAGGCTACCGCCGCTGGTTATCGGAACGGCAATAGCAGAAAGCCCCTAAGAAACTTTTACGAAGCAACCACAAGAGCTTGCCTGGACTTGGGCTCCAGGAGGTCGTGGTACAATTTCAAGACATCATTGGCCATCACGGACGCCGAGAAAACCGACTTCACTTGCTCCATCGACGGCATCGCGGCCTCATGCCAATCGGGGATGCGGATCGCATCCGCCATTGCGCGCGCGAGATCGTCGGAATCGTCAGGGTTTACGAGGGCAGGACTATTTCTGCCCAATGCCTCGGGAATGCCGCCGACGCGGGTCGCTATGATGGTCTTGCCGGCGCCGAGACCCTCGAGCACGATGTAAGGCATGGCTTCGGCGCGCGACGGCACGACGAGATTCTGTGACATTGCGAAGGCCTGCTGAACACGCATTGCCGGCAGCATGCTGATCCGCTTGGCCAAACCACGCTCGATCATCATGTCCCGGTATTTCTCGCGTTCTGGCCCGTCGCCGATCATTACAGCCGAAAGTGGTCGTCCAAGAATGCGCTCGGCTTTCGCGAAGGCCTCTACAAAGAGATCGGGACCCTTAAGGTCCCGAAGCATGCCGACGTAGATGTAGTGGACAGCATCCGAACGGGTCGGGATCAGCTCGAAGTCACGTTCGGCAATCCCGTTGTAGATTAGGCGCGTTTCCGTCCGTGGGCGCCCAACCTTCTCCGTATAGGCATCGCGCTCGTATTCGCAGATGAAGACGAGGGCGTCGGTGAAGTACTCCTGCAGACGCTCCATGCGGAGCACAAATTGCCCCATGAGCGATCTGCGGGAATAATGCAGGCTTCCGCCGTGCGCTGTATAGAGGCGGGCTACGCGATACCTGTTCACCCGCAGGGCTGAGCCGGCAAGCCGCGCGAGCACACCGCCTTTGGCGCCGTGACCGTGCAGCACATCCGGCCGCAAACTTTTGATGTTCTTGTACGTGTCCCAGAGCATTCCTAGGTCGGAGAGGCTGACGTGCCGTCGCATCGGCATACGCGTCAATCCCATCGCCAGGAAGGGTCGAATATCGTCGAATAGGCGGTCCTCATGCTCGCCGCCCGTGGAGCTGTCGCAAAGGATGCCGACCTCGTGTCCCGCCTTGCTGTGCTCCAGCACCAGATCGCGGACATGGCGGAAGATCCCGCCGACCGGTGACCTGAAACAATGGAGGATGCGGAGCGGGCGCTGTTCAGTCATCGAGGGTTAGAACAGTCGTTCGCGAACGTAGATGGTGTCTCCGGCTATGATCGCCGAAGAAATGTTGACGCGGCCCGTCATCACTTGCCCGTTGACCTTGCGGGTCACATCGACCGCGCCCTGATTGGCGCGCGAGGTGAAGCCGCCGGCAACGGCAACGGCGTTCTGCACCGTCATTCCGGGGACGTATGCATACTGGCCGGACTGGCCGACTTCGCCCATAACGAAGATCGAGCGGTAGCGGTCGACATCGATCGTGACATCAGGGTCCCGCAGGTAACCCTGCTTCAGCTTCTGCGCGATCTGGCCCGACAACTGCTGCAGCGTCCGTCCGCGAGCTGGCACCTGTCCGATGAGCGGGAAAGCGATGTAGCCAGCCTGGTCGATCGTATACGTGTTGGTCATGCTTGGCTGGTCAAACACGGTAATGCGCAGTCGATCGCCACTGTCCAGCGAATAGGGCTGGATTGTTGCCTGATTAAAGGCCTGAGGGGCAGGCTGGTAGCTATTGCAGCCACTCACGACCGCGGTGATAGCGGCGAGGCTCAGAGCCATCAGGAACTTGGGCTGTGCGAGAGGCATCGCGTCTGCTCGTAGGAAAACGAATTGGGTCTCAGCCGTTATCAATCCGTTAGGGTTAATGCTCGGTAAAAACCGTCGATTTTTTTGGCTTCGACCGGCCGACATGCGGTCGAAAGGCACGAGCAAGCATTAACCGTTGGGTTACTATAGTCATTTACCCTCGCGGCCACGTTTGTTCTTGGAGTACCAGCATGTCCGGCGTATCGGGTAATCAGGATGTGGACATCGACCTCGGGCAATTGGTCCGCGCTGTCTGGGCACGCCGGCTGAAGGTCCTGGCGATCACGGCCCTTGGGGCAGGGGTCGCCTTCACGGGCGCCAAGATGATCTCCCCCAAATACCGAAGCGAGACGCGTATCCTGATCGAGCCGCGCGCTCCTGCCTTCGCCAACGCGCAGGTGAACGACACCAATGCGGGCCCGCTCCTTGACGAGCTCAATATTGCGAGCCAGGTGCAGCTTCTGCAGTCCGCGGATCTTATCAAGCAGATCATCAACAGCCAGACGCTCTACGATTTGCCGGAATTTGATGCGGCCGCGAATGGCTCCGCGCTGACCGATATCCTGGTAGCGCTTCATCTGAAGAAGAATCCGTATGAGAATCCCCCCGAGGAGCGCGTAATCGACGCCTTCACGGAGAGGCTTCAGGTCTATCAGGTGCCGGGATCGCGCGTGATCGGGATAACGTTCACCTCGAAGGATCCTAAGCTCGCGGCGACAATCCCCAATGCGATGGCAGCAGTTTATCTTGCCACACAGAGTGGGGCCAAGTTGGACTCGAATTCCGAGGCGACGCGGTGGCTGGAGCCGGAGATCGAAAATCTCCGGCAGAAGGTGAATGACGCCGAGCAGAAGGTGGCGGAGTACCGCGCCGCGCACGGATTGCTGCCGACCAACGGCGGCTCGAATTTCGCCACACAGCAATTGAACGACATTTCGGCGGAGCTTACCCGCGTCCGGGGAGACCGCGCAAACGCCGAGGCGCGTGCCCAGTCCGTACGCGATGCTCTCTCCTCCGGTGAACCATCAGATACGTTGCAGGACATCATGTCGTCTCAGTCGCTTCAGCGGCTGAAGGGCACGGAATCAGCGCTGCAGTCGCAGATATCCGACCTGCAGACGTCCTTGCTAAACAACCATCCTCGCCTGAAAAGCCTTCGCGCGCAGTTGTCGGACATCAAGGTTCAGATTCGCCAAGAGACCCAAAAGATCCTGGCAAGCATCGAAAACGAAGCGAAGGTCGCCGCCGTTCGCCAAAAGGAGCTGGAGCAGCAGGCCGACAAGTTGAAGGCGAACAGCGCCCAAGCTGGCGAAGACGAGGTGGGCCTTAACGCCCTGACGCGTGAGGCGACGGCGCAGCGCCAACTTTTGGAGACCTATCTCTCCCGTTACCGCGAGGCGGCGTCGCGCGCCGACAAGAATTCAAGCCCGGCCGACGCCCGCATCGTGTCGAAGGCTATACAGCCGGTCGATCCCTATTTCCCGAAAGTTCTGCCGATCGTCATCGTCGCTACCTTGGCAACTTTCATCATGACATCGATTGTAATCATGCTCGTCGAACTCTTCAGCGGTCGGGCTCTTCGCCCCGTCGAGCCTCCCGAAGAGGAAGCGCGGGACGACGAGGAGCCTCAATCGGTGACAGCCGCCTCCGCTAAGCGAGTGGCTACGCCGAGTCTCCTCGCTACACCCGTCGATGAGGAGCCGGTTGCAGAGCCGGTCGAGGAAGAGAACGTCTTGGAAACGAATGAGTTCTCGATAGCATCTGTTTCGGAGTATCTTCGTGGCAGCAGGGCGCCTCTTGCGATTGCTATTTCACCGACCGGAGATGACGGCTCTGCAGCAACCGTATCCCTCGTGCGCAAGTTGGCAAATGACGGCTCACGGGTCATTCTGGTCGATATGACGGGCTCCGGCCTGCCGACGGACCTCATGGCCGACAATCGCAGCATGCTTGGGATAACCGACCTGCTCTGTGGCGATGCCGCTTTCGGCGATACGATTCATGGTGATAGCCGCTCCGATGCGCACCTCATTCCGCAGGGCATCAGTGATCCGCGCCGGGCGATGCGCGGTGCCGATCGCCTATCCCTGCTGCTGGATGCTCTAGTCTCGGCCTATGATCTGGTGGTCGTGGAGTGTGGCGCGGCCGATGTGGCCGGCGTTTCGCGGCTGACGCAGAGCAAGGACGTCGAGATCATCCTCTCGATGCCTGAAATCGTCGAGCAGGAGTTCGTGACTGCCATGAGCGAGTTCGAAGCGGCTGGTTACGAACGCGTCGTGCTGATGTCAGACCGTGACGAGCCTCTTGAAAACCCGATCTCTCGGCATGCCGCGTGATCAAACACCAATCAGTCGACGTAGACGCTGTACAACGCGGTAGCTCTTCTGGTGAGACTTGATGAAGGCTTTGCCTCGGGTGATTGCCCGGTGAACAAAGCCAGCCACTGTGCCGCGCAGGGAAAGCGGCAGGACAACGTCATAGTGCTCGATCTCTACAGGGGCCCATGAACGCTTGTATCGCTGATCGCCAAGACCGAAGTCGAAGAGGCTGACACCCCTGCCATGCTGACCGGCGATCATCTGCCAGAACAGAAATTCGCCTGGGCTCGCCTCCACCACGAGGCTTTCGTCGATCGCACTGAGCTGGCAAATGATGTGGTCCCCTTTACGAGAAAGACCAGCGAGCGCAGCAATATCGCCGTCGCGATCGCCTTTCAGGCGGATAGCGTGCATCTCCAGCCCGACCGTTTCGCCATCACGCTCGCCGACGTCGATTGCGCCATGCAGGAAAGCCCTGGTTCGCGGATCTTCAAACGCATCTGGCAGTCCGAGCGCCTTGAATCGTTCGCGCTTCTGCTTGAAGAAGCGATCGAGCAGAAGGTGCTGCTCCTCCGCGGTTCCCGAAGAAACGTAATCGAACCCGCCCAGCGCCTCCAGACGTCTCAGCTGCGTGCGGAACTTCTTACGCCGTCCCTTTGCGTTCACTTGCTGGAGCGTCGACTCCATGCCAGCCAAGAGCGGAAGGTGGTAGGCGTGATTCTGGTTCTGAACCATCGGCAGCAGTGCCAAAGGGTTGCGGCGACCGCGCCAATCCAACGGGATGTTCTGCAGCAGAAGCAGGTCGGCGCGTCCGACCAAGGCGCGACGCATGGACTCGGCGAATTTTTGCGGCTCGATATTGGTGGCCAGCTCGACGAAGCGAGTTGTGAAGAGACCCGTGTTAATGTTGCTGTGATCGGCGCCGACAAATCTGGCGGTGCGGAAGCCGTGAAACCTGTTTATCTCCACCGGCAGAATGAAGGCGGTCTCTTCGCCGAGCCTGCCCCAGACGATCGACAACTGGTGCCCGAAGGCTTTGGTCCAGGATAGGCACCAGTCGTAGCTTTGATGCAGGGAGTTCAGATTGTCACGATCGAGCTCACGCCAGACCGCTTCCAGCGGCTCCATGCTATCCAAGATGACGATATTAAGTTCGCTTACCGCAAACTGCGCGTTCACCACGCGCAGTTTGGAAACGCCAGCGTCGGATCTTATGAGATGTTGCGCTCTATCTGAAACAGGAAGCGTCTGCGCCTGCACGGGTCTTCTCCGGTCTGACTTACCGGCGCGAAGAATAGGCCAACGGAGGATCCATTTCGTTTATCAGCAGAGATCGTCGGTGCTTTCTGTCGATCACGGTTATCGCGTCGTTAACGGATCACCGCTGCTTCGGCCCGGCCATCCATTTGATGAGGACCATGGCCGGGAGTACCCACAGCAAGCCGGTCAGGAGAAAGTAGAGAAGCTGTCCCCACCATGGCGCGTCACCGAGCGTGGCAACGGCGATCGTGTTTGCTAGCACCGCATAGGCGAGCACGAGCACGACGAGCACAATCGTACCGATAAATTTGCGGAGGCGGACGGGCATCAACTATCTTTCACACTGGTGTTCGAACCGCCGCGACTGCATGCCGCAAAGGTTCGGGGCTTGTTTTGCATGAGCCGCTCAGGCAAATCAACTGCCGGAAGTAAGGAGCAGTCATGGCGATCGCGAACTTGAGCACCGAACAGCAGATATTGCACCAGATACGTCGACAGGACGGCAACCGCCGGGCGGTTCGTATTTGGCTAGGCTTTGTGCTTTTGGCACTCTTCTGTCTTGTGATTGTCGGCGGGGCGACCAGGCTCACGAATTCGGGGCTTTCGATTACCGAATGGAAGCCGATTCACGGGGTGATTCCGCCTCTGAATGCTGCGGAATGGGAGGAGGAGTTCAAGCTCTACCAGCGCATTCCCGAGTATCAGCAGATAAATGACGGAATGACCGTCGAGGAGTTCAAGGGCATCTTTTGGTGGGAGTGGGCGCACCGCCTGATCGCACGCGGCATTGGTGTCATCTTCGCGCTGCCATTGCTCTATTTCTGGATCGCGGGAAAGGTGGAGCGGCGGCTGAGATGGCCACTCTTCGGGATTCTGATACTGGGCGGACTGCAGGGGGCGATCGGCTGGTGGATGGTGTCGTCGGGGCTTGCCGTCCGAACCGACGTCAGCCAGTATCGGTTGGCAACGCACTTGATCATGGCCTGTCTAATCTTCGCGTCCTGCATGTGGATCATGCGGGGGCTCTCACCCCACTCGGACGATCCGGCGCCCGCGAAAAGCTCCAATCGATGGGCGGCTGCGATAGCCATATTTGCGCTTTTCCAGATCTACCTCGGTGCGCTTGTGGCGGGCCTCGACGCCGGCTTCACCTACAATACCTGGCCGTTGATGGATGGTGCCGTCGTGCCATCTGATCTGCTGATCCAGCAGCCCGCCTGGATCAATTTCTTCGAGAACCCCAAGACGGTGCAGTTCATCCATCGGCTGGGTGCCTACACGCTTTTTGCGCTGACGCTGGTCAACATGATCATCGCTCTCGCGGCAGCACCGTCGACAACGCATGCACGGCGCGCGGTCGTCCTGTTCGGGCTGGTGATGGTTCAGGCATCGATCGGAATTGCTACCTTGCTGCTGCACGTCCCGCTTCATTGGGGGCTGCTGCATCAGGCGGGTGCCCTCGTGGTCTTTGGTTTCGCTATCGCCAACTGGCGGGGCTACTACGGAGAGTATCCGCGCGAGACCATGATTGCCGAGCAGGTTTGAACCCGACGACGGTTGAAATCGCCATCTCGCTGTCAAAACAGCAGCCTCCTGTTGGCCGACAGTGAATGCCCGGGGAAGGCGAGCCGATCGGGGCGGACGGAATGCCGAAGATCGTATTGCCGCGAACGATGACTGAGGCCGAGGGAGCGATACGCGGCTGATTCGCGAGACACTATCGCAGCCGTACTCGCGCTCAAACGAGCAGAGGGCAGGGACATGCTGTCGTTGGCAGCGGCATGTTTGTACAGTTCGCGGAAGCCGGCGTGGTCGCCTATTCCTAATAGCGTAGCCGGGGCCTCTCACGAGAGCATAAAAAAATCCGGCTGCGTCGCCGCAGCCGGATCGGATTAGTTATCGCCGAAGATCAGTCTTAGAAAAAACCGCGGCGCTGCCACCAGCCAGCTTTCTTCGGCTTGCCGTCACCTTCGCTCTCCGCGGCGTCGCTGCGCGTCGACTTAACCGTCGGCTCCGACGAAGAGATGTTCGACTCCCGGTTGGCGCGGACGGGCTTCGCGTCCTCCACGGCCGGCGCTGCGAGGTCTGCGGCTGCCGCCTCGGCTTCAGCTTCAGCGGCCGGTGCCGTTTCCGCTGGCGCCTCTTCCACGACGGGCTCCTCGACCGGCGATGCCTTGCGGCTTCGGCGTGCGCGCTTCGGCTTCACGTCCTCCGCAACCGAGGCGCCGGTTTCAACAGCAGCCATTGCCGGCTGAGCTTCGACGGCTTCTTCGGCGACAGCTTCGATTACCTCTACGGCGGTCACTTCTGTCTCGCCATCGTCAGCACCGTCACTTGCGCCTTCCCCGGCAGAAGCCTCCTGCTCGCTGCCTTCGTCGCGGTTGCGGCGACCGCCACGCTTGCCACGACGGCGGCGCTTGCGACGCTGGGTTTCATCGCCTTCGTCACGCGTTTCAACGGACGCAGCAATGCTTTCGTCGCCCTGGTCCTCATCATCACTGTCGGCTTGGTCGCCTTCCGCAGAGTCAACCGAGTCAGCGGCTACTGCCTCACCATTGCCATTGCGTCCGCGACGGCGGCGGCGGCGCTTGCGCTTGCGGCCCTCTCCATCGCCTTCCGAGCGCTGTGCAGGACGTTCGGCGGCAGCCGGCTTGGCTTCGAGTTCCTCTTCTTCCTCCTCGTCGACTTCGACCACGATATCGTCGTCTTCGTCATCCGGGATGGCGGCAAAGTTGAACAGGCTTTCGATCTTGACCGGGTTCTCGACTGGCTCGCCGCGGTCGATCGCGAAGTGCTGGGAACCGACGGAGCCGTCTGCGTCGATAATAATCGCGACTCCGAAGCGGGCCTCATAGTCGACGATCGTCTGGCGCTTGTGGTTGAGCAGGTACAGCGCAATATCAGGCGTCGTGCGAACCGTGATGTCGTGGGTGGTATTCTTGAGCAGGTATTCTTCGATGCCTCGCAGCACGTGCAGGGCAACGGAAGACTGCGAACGAACGTGGCCAGTGCCGCCGCAATGCGAGCAGACCTGCGTCGTCGATTCGAGAACGGAAGCGCGGATGCGCTGACGCGACATTTCCAAAAGGCCGAAATGCGAAATGCGGCCGACCTGAATGCGAGCGCGGTCGTTCTTCAGGCATTCCTTCAGCTTCTTCTCGACGGCGCGATTGTTGCGCTTCTCTTCCATGTCGATGAAGTCGATGACGATCAGGCCGGCAAGGTCGCGCAGGCGAAGCTGACGAGCGATTTCTTCCGCTGCTTCAAGGTTCGTCTGGAGCGCAGTATCTTCGATCGAGTGCTCGCGCGTCGAACGGCCGGAGTTGACGTCGATCGAAACCAGCGCTTCCGTCTGGTTCATGATCAGATAGCCGCCGGACCTCAGCGTCACTTGCGGCTGCAGCATGCGGTCGAGCTGCGCCTCGATGCCAGAACGCGAGAAGATCGGGTGGATGTCGCGATAGGGTTGAACCACCTTGGCGTGGCTCGGCATCAGCATCTTCATGAAGTCTTTTGCTTCACGATAGCCTTCCTCGCCGGCAACGATGATCTCGCCGATATCCTTGTTGTAGAGGTCGCGGATCGAGCGTTTGATGAGCGAACCTTCCTCGTACACGAGGCAGGGAGCGGTCGATTGCAGCGTCAGCGTGCGGACGTTCTCCCACAGACGCATCAGATATTCGAAGTCGCGCTTGACCTCGACCTTGGTGCGGTTTGCACCCGCAGTACGCAGGATGACGCCCATGCCCTGCGGCACTTCGAGCATGCGCGCGATTTCCTTCAGGCGCTTGCGGTCCTGCGGATTGGTGATCTTGCGGGAGATGCCACCGCCACGCGCCGTGTTCGGCATGAGGACGGAGTAGCGACCGGCCAGCGAAAGATAGGTCGTCAGGGCGGCACCCTTGTTGCCGCGCTCTTCCTTTGCCACCTGCACCAGCAGGATCTGGCGGCGCTTGATGACTTCCTGGATGCGATACTGCTTGCGTGGCTTGCGCTGGACGCGATCGGGAACTTCCTCCATGGCGTCTTCGGCGCCGACGGATTCGATCACTTCCTCTTCATGGTCGTGGTCGTCGTCATCGTCGTCATCGCTGCGGCGGCGGGCGTCGACCTCTTCGGAGATCGAGTCCGTTTCGACCATCGCTGCCATCTCGTTGCCCGACGAACCTTCGTCGTCGTTGTCGACCGTGGCTTCGCTGGCAGCTTCGTCGCTTGCCGGCGCTTCAGCAGCCGGCGCTGCCTTCTTGCGGCTGCGGCGGGGCTTTGCCTTCTTGGCCGGTGCTTCCTCGGCAACTTCGGCAATGGCCTCGACCGTTTCGGTTGCCGCAGCAGCGGCTTCCGCCGCCGGTGCTTCGGTAGTTGCAGCTACGCCAACGTCGGGCTGTTCCTGGGTGGAGAGATCGACCGGTGCCGTCTCGACGTGTTCGACGTCGTCGTCGCGGCGATGCTCTTCGGCTTCGGCGCGCAACAGTGCCTGACGATCGGCAAGCGGGATCTGGTAGTAGTCGGGGTGAATTTCGGCGAAGGCCAGGAAGCCGTGCCGGTTGCCGCCGTAATCAACGAAGGCGGCCTGCAGCGAGGGTTCGACCCTCGTTACCTTTGCGAGATAGATATTGCCGCGGATCTGCTTCTTGTGCTGCGACTCGAAGTCAAATTCTTCTATGCGGTTTCCGCGTACGACAACAACGCGCGTCTCTTCCTCGTGAGACGCGTCGATAAGCATCTTGTCTGCCATGTAAGCTGTGCTCCTCGGCGCGGCCGAACGTCGGCATCCCCTTGCGTCGATGAGACAGAAGAGGTGCGGCTCGTCATTGCAGCGCCGGATAATGAAAGTCGCGATTGGTGCGGTGTGGAAGGCAGCAGCCAGACAGCAGCGGGGGAGATGTTCTCCCGGGGCCTGTAGACTTCAGATAAAACCTGCTGCGACACCATCAAAGACCAAGCGAGATCGACAAAACTAAGACCTTGTTCAGGTCCGATGAGTTTGCTCTCTCTGTAAAGAGCGGTTGGTGGCTATCCACCGATGAAGTTCCCGCATACGCCGGAAAATTCAGGATCCAATTTCGAGTGGAAACACATATGACGGCGGACGATTGCCGGTTGTGGCGCCAGTTCCTTAGCGGTTTGGCTGCCGTGCAGGCGACTCTATCCCGTCAGCACTTCTACCCTAAAAATCCTTGTATGTTTTCTCTGTCACAATAGCAAGGGAAAAGCCAAATGTGCCATAATATTGATGGATTTCGGAAGGCATACAAAATTGGGGATCAAGGGCGCCGATTTGGCTCCCCGGTCGCGAACGGTGCCGACACCGGCAATCTCGCGTTTACCGGGAGAACTTGATCGGAATGTTATTTAAGGTGTGGCGGTCGATTGTTTAAGAGGGTATGGCCCGCGACGGTGATATCCGGGTGGCGGTGGACAAGAGTTGCGGGTGCGTTCGCCGCTGTGGCGGCGATGGCTTTTGTGTGTCTTCCGGACGGGAGAGCAAATGATGCGACCAAGGTCGAGCCTTTGCTCGCCTATGGTGCCCGCATCATCGGCGACGACGCACGCACCCGCATCGTCATCGATTTCGATCGGGCCCCGGACTTTTCGATCCATTACATTGCCAATCCCGAACGCGTCGTGATTGATCTGCCCGCGACGGCTTTCGGGTTCCCAACCGGCGACCTCGAGGCGAGGGGGCTTTTCAAGGACATCCGTTACGGCAAGATGGACGAGGACAGCGCGCGCATCGTGCTGACGGCCAAAAAGCCAGTGAAAATGGAAGTCGCCAAGGTTCAGGCGGACGAGGACGGTAAGGGGCAGCGTCTCGTCCTTGATGCCGCGATGACGGACAAGGACAAGTTCGCAGAACTGGTCAAGGCTCAATCGTGGAGTGATCCCTCGTCTCAACAGACGACCAGCGTCATTCCTGCCCCGGAGAAGCCGGCCGACGGGGATTTCATCATTGCTGTCGACGCTGGTCACGGCGGGATCGACACAGGCGCGATTGGCGTCGATACCAAGACGCAAGAGAAGGACGTAACGCTCGCCTTTGCCAAGGCGCTGACCGACCGTCTCAACCGCGAGTCGGGCATCAAGGCGTTTCTGACGCGAAGCGACGACTCGTTCCTGTCGCTTTCCGAGCGTGTGGAGATCGCCCGTCAGAACCATGCCGGCCTCTTCATTTCGATGCACGCCGACACCTTGAAGCAGAAGGATATTCGCGGCGCGACGGTGTACACGATTTCCGACCGGGCCTCGGACAAGCTCGCGGCCGATCTTGCCGATCGCGAAAACCTCTCGGACCAGATTGCCGGCAAGGAGACCGTAGCCGAGCCTCCCGAAGTCGCCGACATTCTGCTCGACCTGACGCGCCGCGAAACGCAGGCTTTTTCGATTTCGCTCGCAGAGAGCGTCCTCGCGTCTTTCAAGGATCAGGTGGGAACGATCAACAATCCGCATCGCCATGCCGGCTTCCGCGTCCTTCAGGCGCCGGATGTGCCGTCTATCCTGTTGGAATTGGGCTTTCTTTCGAACAAGGACGACGAAAAACTCCTGCTCGACGACGCCTGGCGGGGGAGGATGGCGGACCTTTTGACGGAGGCGGTAAAACACTATCGCACGGCGATGGTTGCAAATGGTGGCTGATGTCGGTCGTGGCGCAGATGTGACACTCGCTTGGGTAACACAATTGCAATCTGGGAATAGTGCTCCAAGGCCCTATTTTACTCACATTCACGCCGTTACTCAGCCTTATGTTTCCAAAGGTGAAACGGAATCGGCTTGTGGCGAAAACGCTCATGGAGTAAGTCGCCCATCGTGCAAGATGCCCCGATCCATGCGATTGTTATGCTCGCGCCGATCGATGATTGAGATACCGGTAGCTTAAATATGATTAGACTTCTTGGATATTTCTTCGGAGTGGCTTGCGTCCTGTTCCTGGGCGTGGCGGCTGTTGTTGCCATCTACTTGGCAACTGTCACGAAGGATCTTCCTGATTACGCAGTGCTGAGCAGCTATGAGCCGCCGGTGACGACCCGCGTACATGCAGGCAACGGCGCGCTGATGGCGGAGTACGCAAAGGAGCGCAGACTTTTCCTGCCGATCCAGGCTGTTCCCGATCGCGTTAAGGCTGCATTCCTGTCTGCTGAAGATAAGAATTTCTACCAGCATCCCGGAATCGACGTTACCGGTTTCGCGCGTGCCGTGGTCGCTTATCTGACGGGCGGCCCGACGCAGGGTGGTTCGACAATTACTCAGCAGGTTGCCAAGAACTTCCTGCTTTCCAGCGAACAGACGATGGAGCGCAAGGCGAAGGAAGCGATCCTCTCCTTCCGCATCGAACAGGCCTACAGCAAGGACAAGATCCTTGAGTTGTATCTGAATGAGATCTTCTTCGGCCTGAATTCCTACGGCATTGCGAGCGCCTCGCTCACCTATTTCAATAAATCGGTGAACGAGCTGACGATCGCCGACGCGGCCTACCTTGCCTCCCTGCCGAAGGGCCCGGCCAATTATCATCCCTTCCGCCATCCCGAAGCAGCGGTCACCCGCCGCAACTGGGTTATCGATCGCATGGTCGAGAATGGCTATGTCAGCCAGTCCGATGGCGCTGAGGCCAAGAAGCAGCCGCTCGGTGTCACCGGTCGCAGCAGCGGGCCCTCGCTCTTTGCATCCAGCTATTTCGCCGAGGCGGTCCGGCGCCAGCTGATCGACCAGTACGGTGAAAAGATGCTGTACGAGGGCGGCCTGTCTGTTCGCACCTCCTTTGATCCGGCGCTGCAGGTCTTTGCGCGCAAGGCCCTTCAGGATGGCCTCACGAACTATGACGAGCGCCGTGGCTTCCACGGCCCGATCAAGCAGATCGATACGACGGCTGATTGGGGCAAGGCGCTGGCCGATATTCCGGCGCTGACCGACGTGCCCGAGTGGCGATTGGCTGTTGTACTGGCGGTATCCGACGACAGCGTCGACATCGGGCTGCAGCCGCCGAAGGATGGTGCCGGGAAGATTCCCGCAGAGCGCGAGCGCGGTGTTATCCAGGCCAAGGACATGCAGTGGGCATACCGCTCGGCTGTTGGCCGTAAGACCGCGAAGTCGCCAGCGGGTGTCCTGTCCGCGGGCGATGTGGTCTACGTCGAGCGGCTGGGTGACGAGGGGTCGAATTCCTATCGACTTCACCAGCCGCCGAAAGTCGAGGGTGGCTTGGTGGCCATGGATCCGAAAACCGGCCGCGTGCTTGCTATGGTCGGCGGGTTCTCCTATGCGCAGTCGGAATTCAACCGTGCAACCCAAGCGATGCGCCAGCCGGGATCATCCTTCAAGCCGTTTGTCTACGCCGCGGCCATGGATAATGGCTATACGCCGGCTTCGGTCGTCAGCGACGATCCGCTCTCGATCCAGACCGGCAATGGCCAAGTATGGGCGCCAGACAACTATGAAGGCGAGGGCGGTGGCGCCAATACGCTTCGCTTCGCTATCGAGCATTCGCGGAACCGCATGACGGTCCGCCTTGCCAACGACCTCGGCATGAATACCGTTGCCGAATACGCCGAGCGCTTTGGTATCTATGATCACATGATGCCGGTTCTCGCGATGTCGCTGGGTTCTGGCGAGACGACGGTTATGCGCATGGTGTCGGCCTATTCGGTCATCGCCAATGGCGGCAAGCAGATCAAGCCGACGCTGATTGACCGGATTCAGGACCGTTACGGCAAGACGATCTTCAAGCACGAGGAGCGCGTCTGCGAGGGCTGCAATGCCAGCGATTGGCAGAACCAGGACGAGCCCAATGTCGTCGATAATCGTGAAACGGTTCTCGATCCGATGACCTCCTATCAGATCACCTCGATGTTGCAGGGCGTCATCCAGCGCGGCACCGCAGCCGGCAAGATCGATCTCGGTGGGCGTGATGTTGCGGGCAAAACCGGTACTACCAACGATGAAAAGGATGCATGGTTCGTTGGCTTCACGCCGGACCTCGTTGCCGGCCTGTACATCGGCTTCGATTCGCCTTCGACACTCGGCCGCGGCGGTACTGGTGGCTCGCTGTCGGCGCCGATTTTCAACGAATTCATGCAGGCAGCCGTCAAGGATATGCCCGAGTCGAAGTTCGTCATTCCTGCCGGCATGAACCTTATTCCGATCGATCGTAAGACCGGCATGGCTGCCGCGCAGGGTGATCCGAATACGATCATTGAAGCTTTCAAGCCGGGCACCGGTCCCGCTGACAGCCTCTCGGTTATCGGCATGGACAGCACGATGGCGCCAGAGGAAATTCTTAGAACCTCTCCACAGGCCAACCAGGCCGTGCAGTCCGGCGCCGGCGGGCTCTACTAACCTTCCTCCGAACAGTTGTGGCGGCTGCGGCTCTTTACATCCGCAGCCGCCACAATTATTTGACGGGCAACTTTCGAAGCAACGCAAAGAAGCAGGAAAATGCGAGCGGAAATCCAGAATATGGTCGATGAAACCAAGCAGGCTATCACCCTGCTGAGGAGGCATCTTTGACTGGGACCAGGCGATAAGACGACTGGACTGGTTGAATAACAAGGCAGAGGATCCGAACCTCTGGAACGATGCGCAGGAAGCGCAAAAGCTGATGCGCGAGCGCCAGCAGCTGGATGACGGCATCAATGGCGTCCGTGGTCTCGAGCAGGAGCTCAACGACAATATCGAGCTCATCGAGATGGGCGAGGAAGAGGGCGACGAAAGCGTCGTCAAGGAGGCTGAGGACGCGCTGAAGGGTTTGAAGGCCGAAGCCGCGCGCCGCCAGGTCGAAGCGATGCTTTCCGGCGAGGCCGACAGTAACGACACCTATCTCGAAGTCCACTCCGGCGCAGGCGGCACGGAAAGCCAGGACTGGGCCAACATGCTGCTGCGCATGTACACCCGCTGGGCTGAACGTCAGCGCTTCAAGGTCGAGCTTCTCGAAGTTCACGATGGCGAAGAAGCGGGCATCAAGTCGGCGACCCTGCTGGTCAAGGGCCACAATGCCTATGGCTGGCTGAAGACGGAATCGGGCGTTCACCGCCTCGTTCGTATCTCGCCTTACGACAGCAACGCGCGCCGCCACACGTCCTTCTCGTCGATCTGGGTCTATCCCGTCGTCGATGACTCGATCAACATCGACATCAACGAAAGCGATTGCCGTATCGACACCTACCGCTCGTCTGGCGCCGGCGGTCAGCACGTCAACACGACCGACTCGGCGGTGCGCATCACGCACATCCCGACCGGCATCGTTGTCGCTTGCCAGCAGGAGCGCTCACAGCACAAGAACCGCGCCAAGGCGTGGGATATGCTGCGCGCCCGCATGTATGAAGCGGAACTGAAGAAGCGCGAAGAAGCGGCGAACGCCGAAGCGGCCTCAAAAACCGACATCGGCTGGGGCCACCAGATCCGTTCCTACGTGCTGCAGCCCTATCAGTTGGTCAAGGACCTGCGCACCGGTGTGGCAAGCACGGCGCCGGGCGATGTTCTCGATGGAGAACTCAACGAGTTCATGGAGGCAGCTCTCGCCCACCGCATCAGCGGCAAGCCGGACGCGGTCGTCGACGACGTCGAGTAAACGCATTTTTGCCCTCTCGGAATCCAAGGTTATTCCGAGGGGCGCCTCCGCTGCGTGCTACCTTTTTATCAGTAGAGACCGCGCAGGCTAGTTGCTTGCTTTGCCGACGGTAACCTCACCGAACTCATCGATGACGACGGTCCAAGTCTCCGATTCCACGTCCGGATCGGTCTTCAGATAGACCATTGCAAAAAGCCCCGGCTCCTTGAGCATGCCGGAGGAGTTTTCGGGACGGATGTCGGTGACATAGGGCTTGAGCTCGTTGAGTTCGCGCAATTCCACGGTAGAGGCGATGGAGGGTTCAGCGTCGCCCTGCTCGATCTGTTGCAGATAGATCTTGGCCGTGCGATCCACTTGCCTGACGGCAAACAGCTTGTAATAGCCGTGGCGCGGTTTTGCCGGAGCGGCAGCTGCCGGCGCGGCCTGAGGCGCCGATGGTGCCCGTTGGACGGCGGGTGCCGTACCATCGTCTTCCCAGTAACCCGTGCTGGTCGCGAATATGATCGAAGCCGGCAGGATTGCGTCTTCTGCCGCAGCGCCTCGAGCGCAGAACGTGGATGCGGCGAGAAGCAAGGCACAAAGCGTCGTTCGTCGCAGGCTCATGTTAGTCCTCAAACTGCTCGGCAAGAATACGATCGGACCAGGTTCGATCGGGATCGGAGAGAATGCGGGCCGTCGTATGTTCCGATTGCGCGATACGAATATGAAGCACCGATTTCACTTCCATGTTGTCTGCAACCGCATTGACCGGGCGTTTCTCCGCCTCGAGGATATGAATATCGACCGTCACCTTGTTTGGCAGAAGCGCGCCGCGCCAGCGTCGCGGACGGAACGCGCTGACGGGGGTCATCGCCAGCAGGGGGGCGTCAAGCGGCAGGATCGGGCCATGGGCGGAGAGATTATACGCCGTCGAACCCGCCGGCGTCGCCACCATCAGACCATCGCAGATGAGTTCGTCGAGCCGGACAACGCCGTCCACCTCGACCCGTAGCTTGGCGGCCTGATAGGATTGCCGGAACAACGATACTTCGTTGATGGCAAGCGCCGTCGAATTCGTGCCGTCTGAATTCGCTGTCGTCATCTGCAAGGGGTGAAAGGCGTTTTCCACGGCCGCGCAGATACGATCCTGCAGTTTCTCCGTTCGGTAGTCGTTCATGAGGAAGCCGATGGAGCCGCGATTCATACCGTAGACAAGTTTGCCCGAGTTCATCGTGTTGTGCAGCGTCTGCAGCATGAAGCCGTCACCGCCGAGGGCGACGATCACGTCGGCATCATCAGGGGGCACGTCGCCATAAATGGCAATCAATTCTTCCCGAGCCGCCAGCGCCTCGGTTGCCGAGGAGGCAAGGAAGGAAAGCGTCTGAAATGAACGGCCCATGTAATTCCTTTGTCGTATTCAACGAACGATAACATAGTCTTGGCGTCTAGGCGCCAACAAAAGCCGATTTTGTCAAGTGCATCTGCGGCACTGGCTGGAGCCAAGGTCGGATTGAACGGTCGCGTTCAGGCGAAAAGGCATTGAAGGCAGGCCCTCAATCAGCGATTCTCTGTCGGTACCGTGCGTATTCCGATGAAGCCGGCCAGCGTTCCGATTTGAAGCCGGCCATTTCTCGGACTGATCCTGGGTCTCGTTGATGTTTGGATCGGGTTTTGTTTCAGGTCAAGCGTGCGGTGTTCCAGACGCTATTGGCGAACGCTGTTTTCGCATGCTCTCGCCAGTGAGATCGATGCGATAGGCATTGTGAACAAGGCGGTCCAGGATGGCATCGGCGAGCGTTGGATTTGCTATGATTTCCCACCAGCGATCCAGGGGCACCTGACTGGTGACGATCGTTGATCGACGCTCGTAGCGGTCTTCGATGATCTCGAGAAGATCACGCCGCTGATCATCGTTGAGCTTTTCTGGTCCCCAGTCATCGAGGATCAGCAGGTCGATCTTGGCGAGAGATTTGAGGATCCTGCCGTAGCGCCCGTCACCTCTTGCAAGTGCGAGCGTGGCGAACAGCCGCGGAACCCGGTGGTATGCGACGGAGAAATCTTCGCGGCATGCCTTGTGGCCGAGGGCGCAGGCAAGCCAACTTTTACCGACGCCGGCTGGCCCGGTGACGAGGAGACTGTGGTGCTTACGGATCCAGTCGCAGCCAGCAAGCGCCATGAATAGATTGCGATCGAGACCGCGGGCCGCACGAAAGTCGGCATTCTCGATCTGTGCATCATGGCGAAGCTTGGCAGCCCTGGCGCGGGCTTCGAAGCTTCTGGCGGCGCATGGTAGCCTCACGCTCGAGCAGTAGGGCAAGCCATTCTCCATGCTCGAGGCCGCGCGCCTCGGATTGTGCGTCGAGTTCCTGGAAGGCTGTGGCCATGCCGTGAAGGCCGAGTTCGTGCAGCATGTTGATGGTCGGATGGATCAGCATAGGTTTGTCTCCTCAATGAAAGTAATCAGGGCCACGCAGATTGGCGTGATCGACAATGGCAGTCGGTTCGGTGGAATGGCGTGCGGCTTTGTGGTTGGCCAAGAGCGACGCAATGCTCTTGCAGTTCAGCCCACCGATCTCGACAGCGCGTGCTGATACAGCTTCGGCCCGATTGCGTTCGATATCGCGAAACAGGCGAAGCACACCCAGGCATGTTCGAAAGCCCTGTTCGGGATGTGGGCGACTGGCAAGGATTGCGATCACCAGACCTTCTGTCTGTGGCCCGATGGATGCGCCCCAGCGCCGGAAACGATCCGGTGTCCACTCTGCATATCGCCGGTGAGAGCTGGGCATGTGATCCGGATCTGTTCCATGGCGAGGACCGCCATAGCGGCGCTGATGGGCGGCGACGCGCTTGCCGCGGTGGAAGATCTCGATGGTGCGTGCTGTTGCCCTCAGATCGACCTGCTGGCGAATGAGACTGTGCGGCACGGAATAGAGGAAGGTTTTGAACTCGACGTGGTAATCCGTCGAGACGCGGGCCAAACGCCATTCGGCGAACTCGTAGTCTTCACTCGGAAGGCTGGCGAGCGCGGCACGTTCGACACTCTCAAACAGTTGCCGGCGACTGACGCCCAGGCGAGGCGCTGGCGCAGGAGATTGCGCGTCGCGTCGGCAAGGACCGGAGCTTCCGCGTCCGCCTTCCGAGCGGCAGCAAGGACGCAAACGAATGCGGTCCTGCTTGGGGCGACCAGGCGAGCCTAAGACTCGGTCCCTGATCCATGCTCTTCCAGCCACTGCTCTTCAGTGACGGGCCGCGCGCCAACGACAAAGCCAACTTGGCGTTCACGTCGAGATCGAGCCGGTCGCCATAGACTTTCGGACGCATCTTCGCAGCCATCCACTGCCGCCTCTTGATCCGAATGTCGGAGCGGCGCATTGCTTCACCGTTCTCAACCCACCGGGTGTCTTCGCCGAAGTTCTTTTCCATCCAGTCGTTGGAGCCATCATCAGCGATATCAAGCATCTCGTCGAAGAGGGTGTCGGCCTGCGCTTCTCGCGCGAGCGCGTACTTGGTCCGGAAAGACGAATAGCGCTCGTCAGCAAGCCAACTGAAAACAGTCGACTTCGATGGCATGTCCTCGTCGCGGCAGATGCTTCGGAGGCTCTTTCCGTCTGCGATCATCTCGCAAATCTTGGATGCCAACTCTTCTGTGTAATCGCTGGGTCTGCTCATGTTCTCTCGCCCTCTGATCGGCTGGAGTTGGTGCACCCTGTGGATAGTGCGGATTGCATTGCGAGAGCCTTGCGATTCACAGTTTCGTCTCGTCTTATTTCGTCGGCACCTAACGGAGACCGCCGCAAATGTTCCTTCGACTCTCTGACGAAGAACGGTCCTTCTTCGTAAACATGAATAAGGTGGTTCAAATCCTGCGATATTCAGATGATCCGAGGGATTTCACAAACCTGATCACCAACGCCCCGAACAAGAGCGGCGGATATGTGACTATCCTGGTAAAGGAGACGCTTTTGCAGATCGCAGACCTAATGGATATCGAGCGGCAGCGTCTTGCCCACATGAAAAAGGCCTCCATCTAGGAACGCTACGCCAAACTCTTCGTCCGCCGGATAAAGGTCTCGCCCCGCCACCCCGCAATACCTGAACACCTGCGGTTCCGGCTTTACCTGCTCCTGCTTGAGAGGAAGCAAGCGAGGACTGTGGCGCCGAGGGTGAGAGTGATGAGGATGGCGAGGGCGAGGGTCATGCGTCTGCCGGACGGATTCCGATGGCCAGAAGAAGACGTCCCCAGAATGAGAGAAAACGCGCGCGTCCACTGTCGGAGATCATCAGAATGTCATCCGCCTTTTTGTGGAATCTCGTCATCTCACTCTCCTTCCTCAGCCAGCTTCTCAATCGCGCCGCCGACTTCCTTGCCGATGCGCTTGGCCTTGCTGACGGTGTAGGGCTCCGGACGATCGACGAGAGCGCCGCCGAGCGTCACCACATCAACGGCCACCGAGACCGGAAGCGTGACGGTATCAACCGCGAGGCTAATGAGCTTGCCGAACATATCCATATCCTGAAATGAAAGCGCCCGCCTCAGGGCGAAATGTAGCCTGCGGAACGGAATCCCCGATTTCTCTTGCTATTCAGCGGCCAATGATAGCTAGGTCTGTTCTCACGAGGAGACTACGCTATGGCCAAGGGTCAGGTACGAAGCAACAAGGAAGCCAAGAAGCCCAAAAAGGACAAGGTCGCTCAAAAAAGCGCCGCGCCCACTCTAGGTTCTCAGGTCAAGGATAGCCAAAGCTCCCTGAAGAAGAAGTAAGGTACATACAACCAGGAGACCGTAGTGTCATACCAAAGACCGCGACGCGGCAAAGCCGATCCGGGGTTCTCGGGGCGCGAACCATACCACGTTGCAACGTTTGCAAAGAAACACGGCATCGACGCGTCCGATGCAAAGCGCATCATAAACACTCATGGCTCTGACCGTGATGCCTGTGACAAGGCCGCCAACCGACTGAAGTAGCTCGGAAGCCGAGGAACTATGCATTCCCCAGGCATATTTCTCCCGTCGTGCGGCTTAGCCTTTAGGGGGCCGCGTGGACCGGCGTCTCTGCGGTTGGCTTGTTGTTTCGTTACGCGGCCTGTCGCCGCTTTGCCCACCACCCGATCGCCCCCGCTACCTCGGATCTTAAAAGTCACATGAACCGCCGCCTTTGGGTGTGAAGCCATCTGCGCAGGCGGGGTTCGCAGGTTCATTTAGCGAGCGGGCCCCTGGCCCACCGGTGGTACATGACGAACTGATTGCGGCGAGCAAGAGTAATGCGAAAGCTGCGATTGGCTTGTGCAAGCGGATCACTTCGTTAGGAATTCCGTCGGAATAGTTCTGCATATGAAACATCCCCCTTAAGAATCCGCGCGCTCCGGCGCGCGAGTATCCATGACCAGTCGGTGAGTATTATGCATTAGAGCTTACGAAAGCCTGCGTGCGGTTGAGTACGCAAGGCGAATATTCTACCACTGGTCGGGACATGCGTCGATCCTTAACCTCAAATACTTGGCTGAGAAAGCGACGTTACCGTGTGGAATCCCGGCACTACATCCGCACCAAGGCGGGCTCAGGGCACACCCATTTAAAGGCGCATTTCTCCCCAAGCGGCGGCTGTGCGCCAAATTAAGGGACCGGCAGAAGCACAGCGCTTAGCATGTGGATCGCAACGGCGTCCCGAATGGGTATAGAATATCTATACTGCTTCGCGATATTCATCAAGAGATCCGTCGTCTTCGAGGCCGTCAAGCAACTCGATTATCCCCATAACATGCGCCTTGAGGCGTTCGTCCAGTTCTCCGATGCAGGCTTCCGCATAGTACCGAAGCGAAACGGTCCTGCTTCGACCCTTCGGCAATAATCTTCCAAGCTGGGTGTGGAGGTGCTTCCGCCGTTTGTGTCGCGCGTCTTCCACCAAAGTCGCCTTATTGAACCTGTAGGCTTGGTGGCTATCGAACCCAGCGAGCATCAGTCGCTGCAGATCCTCCTCGGAGAAGGCGACGGGGCCGCCGTCCCGGCTTAGAGAAACTATACCCCCACCCCGTCAACTTCCCTGACCGGATCGAAGCCGTCGCGCGGGTCGCGACGTACGAAGACATACCCGACGAGCAAAGGCATACGCCGCTCCACGAGCTTGCGGCTCCGATGCTTGCGCAACTCCTTCCAGAACGCCGGCATGTAGACGTCGATGTTCGCGTTCCGCAGGTTGCGCTCGATAATGCTCTCGCCGCGGCGGTCCTCTGGGCAACCTTCGATCGCCTTGGCCATGCGCTGATAACCGGGCTTGACGCGGATAGCTTCGTACGTGCCAGAGCAGGCCGCATGTTGCAATCCATGTTGCATGGATTCGCCGACAGCGCAGGGGAATGGCTGGAAATCAAGGGGACTGGCTGCAGCATCGCGCGACATGAAAAACCCGCCAACTAAGGGCGGGTTTAGCATCAAATCACTGATTTCGTTCACAAATCTGTGGTGCCCCCGGCAGGGTTCGAACCCGCGACCCCCTGATTACAAATCAGGTGCTCTACCAACTGAGCTACAAGGGCGATGCGTGCCAAGTACCAGATTCTGACGTTCTGTAAAGCAGAAATCGGAACGACGTTGATTTCATTCGCGTGACTTTGGCCTTTGAGTCTGCGTCGCAAGGCCCCCAGGCCAATTTCGCTGCCGTTAGCTCGGAGCAGCCTGCCGCATGCTTGCCTGCAGCGCGTCGCCAGGGCGGCGTCCCTTCGGCTTCTGACCGCGACATGCTTGTGATGCTCAGCGGGGGCGACCGTTGGTTCCCTCAATGACAGCAAGAGATCTACTGGTTGGGCGCCGGAATGGGGCGTTCCGGGGCGGGTGCCAGCGGAGCCGGTTCGTGCGTTGGCTGCGACTTGTCGATCCAGGCAATGCTGAGAATGATGGCTACGAATACACCGATGAAGACAGTGCCGACAATGAGGGAGCGGATAGCCATATGGGATACGTTCCTCCTGTTCCAGTTCGGGCAATATAAAGAACCGTAGGGTCAAAACCGTGGCGAGCCCAGTCTTTCTAACGGACGGCCGTGGTGTGACAGTGGGTTGCTATCTGTTTTGTCCGCCTGCGAGCAAGCTGACGAAAAGCGCCACGGATCGAAGGATCGAACGGATCATGGCATTTCGTATGGCCGTGATCCATCCTACTCCTATCAGACTTTCAGATGCAGCCTCGCCGCATAGAGTGCGATCGCCGCAGCGTTGGAGACATTGAGCGACTTGATCGCGCCCGGCATGTCCAGTCTCGCAAGTGCGCCGACGGTTTCGCGCGTCTTCTGCCGCAGCCCCTTGCCCTCGGAGCCTAGCACCAGTGCTACCTTATCACCTGACAACGTGCCCTCGAGCGGAGCCGGGCCTTCCGAATCAAGGCCGATCGTGAAGAAGCCGAGCTTGTGCAGTTCTCCGAGCGCGTCGGCAAGGTTGGTGATCTGGATATAGGGGATCAGCTCCAGTGCGCCGGAAGCCGCTTTCGCCAGGACGCCTGATTCGGTCGGGCTGTGACGTTGCGTGGTAATGACCGCGCCTGCATTGAAGGCCACGGCGGAACGCATGATGGCGCCGACATTGTGCGGATCGGTCACCTGGTCGAGCACGAGAAGCAACTGGCTGTTCTTCAGCGCTTCCAGCCGGCGAACGGGCAGGGGCCGTGTTTCCAGCATGACGCCTTGGTGGATCGCATCGGGGCCGAGGATCTTGTCGATATCGTGCGGAGCGACGACTTCGACCGGAATGCGAAGTGAATCGGCATCGATCTCGAGGCGGGCGAGCGCGTTCTGTGTCACCGACAACTTGACGTTTCGGCGATCCTTGTTGTCGAGCGCGGCGCGAACCGTATGCAGGCCGTAGAGATAGACCTGTTCGGGCGCGAGTGTCGGAGGCTTCCAGTCCTCGGCGCCGCGCCGGCGCTTCTGCGGTGGCGGTGTCGGAATCTCGCCGCGTTCCCGCTTGCTGTCGCGATGCGCGCGGCGCAGGGTTGCGTAATGTGTGTCCTTGGCGGACTTGTCGTTGGTGGGCTTGCCACCGCTTTTGTTGTCTTTGCTCATGCGGCTTTATAGCGAGGGCACTTCTTTCCGCATAGGATTTCTTTCAGGAGCCCGGCTTTCCGCGGTCGATGAAATTTTTCACATTTTTTCCATCGTCATCGTGTTGACATGCGGAAATCGTCCGGTCATATACGCGGCGCAGACCGAGGGGCGGCAACGCTTCGAAAGTCTGACGAGCTTGGTCTCACGATCCGGACGAAAAGACTGGAGAGATGCCCGAGTGGTTAAAGGGGACGGACTGTAAATCCGTTGGCTCAGCCTACGTTGGTTCAAATCCAACTCTCTCCACCATTCGTCATTGGATCGGATACCACCCCGCGGGTATAGCTCAATGGTAGAGCAGCAGCCTTCCAAGCTGAATACGCGGGTTCGATTCCCGCTACCCGCTCCAAATCCTCCATAATTTAATTTTCCGTGCGCACGCGCGCCTGCACTTCTATCCCCACAAAAGCACGAAAGGCGATGCCAGCGCGATGATGCCGGCGATCGTCCATCGCCTCTGTCCCTGGGCGCTGAGGTCTTCCCTTGAAAGCCACATACGAACGGCGATGAACCCGATCGCAATCAATGCGCTGTAGATCACGGCGCGCAGCAGGATCGACCAGCCGCCGCCGAAGAGACCGATGGCGATCCCGAAACCGGTGAGCGCGCCGAGAATGCCGTATCCGACGTCGAACATCAGCATTGTCGTGGTCGAAAGCGGCGTCAGCATCTTCGGAAAGGCGATCGCGAAGGCCGCCGTAAGCAGCCATATCGCGACGATCGCCTGCAGCGTCGAGGAACTGACAATCGAGGTCGCCAGAGCCGGAAGCCGCTCAGGCGAGGAGAGGCGTACAATCTGCGCGACCCAGTCGATCGCCGCGGCAAGAATCCACAATATGAAAGCGCAGGCGGCAAAGATGAGAAAGTTGCCTGCTGATCGTTTTGCAATTTCCTTTGGTTCCATTGCGTTGTCTCCAGACGGTACTTCCCATTGAGAGCAGCAAATGAAGTAGTATCATATCCTTGACTTGGGCGCGCGCGTTCTTCGGGTTATATCTTCGCTGCCATCTGCAGTGGATATTGCTGATCGGGCGCTTCCTTCCCATATGCGTCCGCAGGCTAGGAATACGGTCCGCAATTAGGTCTTGCGCAATCTCCTCGAAAGCCTTAAACGGCGGCACTAAACCGGTTCGCCGGGGTCATCCATTTCGTTCACAGGAAGCATTCAAATGGCAAAGAGTAAGTTTGAGCGCAACAAGCCGCACGTTAACATCGGCACGATCGGCCACGTTGACCACGGCAAGACGTCTCTGACGGCAGCGATCACGAAGTATTTCGGCGAGTTCAAGGCGTACGACCAGATCGACGCGGCTCCGGAAGAAAAGGCTCGCGGCATCACCATCTCGACGGCGCACGTCGAGTATGAGACCCCGAACCGCCACTATGCCCACGTTGACTGCCCCGGCCACGCCGACTACGTCAAGAACATGATCACCGGTGCTGCCCAGATGGACGGCGCGATCCTGGTTTGCTCAGCTGCTGACGGCCCGATGCCGCAGACCCGCGAGCACATCCTGCTCGCTCGTCAGGTTGGCGTTCCGGCAATCGTCGTGTTCCTCAACAAGGTCGACCAGGTTGACGACGCCGAGCTTCTCGAGCTCGTCGAGCTCGAAGTGCGCGAACTTCTGTCGTCCTACGACTTCCCGGGCGACGACATTCCGGTCATCAAGGGCTCGGCTCTGGCTGCTCTCGAAGACAGCGACAAGAAGATCGGCGAAGACGCGATCCGCGAGCTGATGGCTGCTGTTGACGCCTACATCCCGACGCCTGAGCGTCCGATCGACCAGCCGTTCCTGATGCCGATCGAAGACGTGTTCTCGATCTCGGGCCGTGGTACGGTTGTGACCGGTCGCGTCGAGCGCGGTATCGTCAAGGTTGGCGAAGAAGTTGAAATCGTCGGCATCCGCCCGACCTCGAAGACGACGGTGACCGGCGTTGAAATGTTCCGCAAGCTGCTCGACCAGGGCCAGGCTGGCGACAACATCGGCGCTCTCGTTCGCGGTGTGAACCGTGACGGCGTCGAGCGTGGTCAGATCCTGTGCAAGCCGGGCTCCGTCAAGCCGCACAAGAAGTTCAAGGCCGAAGCCTACATCCTGACGAAGGAAGAAGGCGGCCGTCATACGCCGTTCTTCACGAACTACCGTCCGCAGTTCTACTTCCGCACGACGGACGTCACGGGCATCGTCACGCTGCCGGAAGGCACGGAAATGGTTATGCCTGGCGACAACGTCACGGTTGACGTCGAGCTGATCGTTCCGATCGCGATGGAAGAAAAGCTGCGCTTCGCGATCCGCGAAGGCGGCCGTACCGTCGGCGCAGGCATCGTCGCCTCCATCGTCGAGTAAGCTTCGGATTATCCGGATTTAAGAGGCCCCGCTGGAAACAGCGGGGCTTTTTCTCTTTGCGCTCTCCGGAAATGATGTCGCCACTGGTGGCCGTTCTACTTCAGCGATGGCCTTGCGCTGGATTGCAAAGGCTTTATCTATCCCTCCGATTTCGTATGGGAGGACATGATGAAAAAGCGCATTCTCTTCACGGGTGGTTCGGGCAAGGCGGGGCGTCATGCAGTGCCATGGCTGGTCAATGCCGGCTATGAGGTTCACAACGTCGATCTGGTCCCTTTTGATAGTCCCGGCGTAACCAATCTAATCGCCGATATCACGGACAGCGGCCAGATATTCAATGCGCTTTCAATGCATCGGGACTTTCCTGATCTCGATGCGGGGAGGGGCGTTCAGCCCTTCGACGCCGTGGTGCATTTCGCGGCGATCCCGCGCATCCTCATCAAGCCCGACAACGAGACCTTCCGCATCAACACGATGGGCACCTACAATGTCATCGAGGCGGCGGTGAAGCTCGGCATCCGCAAGATCATCGTCGCTTCCAGCGAGACGACCTACGGCGTCTGCTTTGCCGAAGGCCATCGCGACTTCCACCAGTTTCCCTTGGAGGAGGATTACGACGTCAACCCAATGGATTCCTACGGTCTCTCCAAGGTGGTGAATGAGAAGACGGCCCGCGCCTTCGCCGAGCGCTCCGGCTTCGACATCTACGCGCTGCGCATAGGCAACGTTATCGAGCCGCACGAGTACGAACGGTTCCCGACCTACTTCGCCAATCCGGAAATGCGCAAGCGAATCGCCTGGAGCTATATCGACGCCCGCGACCTGGGGCAGATCTGCCATCTCTGCATCGAGAAGGATGGGCTTGGCTATCAGGTGTTCAATGCGGCGAACGACACCGTCTCGGCCAATACGCCTTCGAAGGAACTCGCCAAGCGATTCTATCCGAACGTGCCGTTCACGCGCGAGATCGGCGAATATGAAGGCCTGCTCTCCAACCGGAAGATCCGCGAAGTGCTGGGCTTCAAGGAAGAGCACGACTGGCGCAAATACGTGAAGGTCTGATCGCAAGCCTTGCCGGTGATACAGGATTGGAAAAATCAAAAAACGCACTTGCCAATCCCGCGCTCCCGCCTTAAAGGGAGCGCCATGCTTGCAGTTGCGCTTCGCGGCCGGTCGGCCAAGAAGCTGAATGTAAAGCGTAAAGGGGTATAGCTCAGCTGGTAGAGCGGCGGTCTCCAAAACCGCAGGTCGGGGGTTCGAGCCCCTCTGCCCCTGCCATCTTTCTTGACCGAGTAGCGCGGATATCTCGCGGCGGTTCGGACGGAAAGGCGACGTATGGCTAAGTTCGTTAAACTTCGGTTTCCCTCTTGTGTAATTGGGAATCGGTGTTTATGTAGGGTTCAACAGACACGCGGTGCGTGGGGCTGATATGTTCGGCTTTACGCGCCGTAATTGCGTGGGCAGTCGATGGCATCCAAATCCAATCCGATTACGTTTCTGCAGCAGGTTCGCTCCGAGACGTCGAAAGTTACCTGGCCGTCGCGCCGCGAGACGATGATCTCGACGGTCATGGTGCTTGTAATGGTGATCTTTGCCGCGCTGTTCTTTTTTGCCGCTGACCAGCTGATTGGCTGGCTGTTGAGCTTCGTGCTTAACGTCGGCAACTGATCGGGTGGAGTAGTAACATGGCGGCACGTTGGTACATCGTCCACGCGTATTCGAATTTTGAGAAGAAGGTCGCGGAAGACATCGAGAACAAGGCTCGACAGAAGGGTCTCGAGCATCTGTTCGAAAAAATTCTCGTTCCGACTGAAAAGGTGGTCGAGGTGCGTCGCGGCCGCAAGGTCGATTCCGAGCGCAAGTTCTTCCCAGGTTACGTTCTCGTTCGGGCCAACCTCACGGATGAGGCCTACCACCTGATCAAGAACACGCCGAAGGTCACTGGTTTCCTCGGCTCTGACAACAAGCCCGTTCCGATTCCGGACTATGAGGCCGAGCGTATTCTCGGTCAGGTTCAGGAAGGTGTCGAGCGGCCGAAGGCGTCCGTTACCTTCGAGATCGGCGAGCAGGTCCGCGTTTCCGATGGTCCGTTCGCTTCCTTCAACGGCACGGTTCAGGATGTGGACGAAGAGCGTTCGCGCCTGAAGGTGGAGGTGTCGATCTTCGGCCGCGCTACGCCGGTCGAGCTGGAATACGCTCAGGTCGAGAAGGTCTGAGTTCGGAAGTCGGTCGATTACAGACTTGCTTCCTTGCGGCGCAAGCCGCAAAGCGCGTGGAAGGTGAGGGCACCTTAGCCGGGTCCTAAAATCCGAACCACGCAACCGCAGCCGCCGGAGCGATCCGGCATTTATTGGCCGGGCAACCGGTCGTCAGTGAAAGGCAGAGAGATATGGCTAAGAAGGTTGCAGGCCAGCTCAAGCTTCAGGTCAAGGCAGGATCGGCAAACCCGTCCCCGCCAATCGGCCCGGCGCTTGGTCAGCGTGGCATTAACATCATGGAATTCTGCAAGGCGTTCAACGCCGCTACGCAGGAAATGGAAAAGGGTATGCCGATCCCGGTCGTCATCACCTATTATCAGGACAAGTCCTTCACCTTCGCGATGAAGCAGCCGCCGGTAAGCTACTGGCTGAAGAAGGAAGCGAAGATCACGTCCGGTTCGAAGACGCCTGGCAAGGGCGCCGTCGCCGGCAAGCTCACCAAGGCTCAGATCAAGTCGATCGCAGAAGCCAAGATGAAGGATCTGAACGCAGCGGATATCGAAGGTGCAATGGCGATGATCGAGGGCTCTGCCCGCGCCATGGGCCTGGAAGTGGTAGGATAAGACCATGGCTGGCAAGCGCACCAAGAAGATCAACGAAGGTGTTGATCCCACAAAGCTCTACGCTCTGAACCTTGCTATCGGCATGGTCAAGGAACGTGCCGTCGCGAAGTTCGATGAAACCATCGAAGTCGCCATGAACCTCGGCGTCGATCCGCGTCACGCAGACCAGATGGTCCGCGGCGTTGTCAACCTGCCGAACGGCACCGGCCGCGACGTTCGCGTTGCTGTCTTCGCTCGTGGCGCCAAGGCTGATGAAGCCAAGGCAGCTGGCGCAGATATCGTCGGCGCTGAAGAGCTCGTCGAAATCGTCCAGGGCGGCAAGATCGATTTCGATCGTTGCATCGCGACCCCGGACATGATGCCGCTCGTCGGCCGCCTCGGTAAGGTTCTCGGCCCGCGTGGCATGATGCCGAACCCGAAGGTTGGTACGGTTACGATGGACGTTGCTGGTGCCGTCAAGGCATCCAAGGGCGGCGCTGTCGAGTTCCGCGTCGAAAAGGCTGGTATCGTTCACGCTGGCGTTGGCAAGGCATCCTTCGATGCAAAGGCTCTGGAAGAAAATATCCGTGCCTTCGCTGATGCCGTCATCAAGGCGAAGCCGGCTGGCGCGAAGGGCAACTACGTCAAGCGCGTAGCGATCTCTTCGACCATGGGTCCGGGCGTCAAGATTGACCCGTCGTCCGTTACGGCTCCGGCCGCTTAACGAATTCGCCGGGCTTCGGCCCGGTTTAAAGAATTCCGGCCTCGAAAGGGGCCGGAATATTCCGGAGAAATCCGGAATCCTGTCCGAGATTGCAGGTGGTTTTCCCTTAATCACTTGGCCTGCATGAGACGGGTAAGACCCGAATTGCATGAAGTTCTACTTCTAGGAATTTGGTTCGAGCCTTGGATGCCTTGTGCCTTCGGCCTTTCTGGCGCGAAGCGCGAGGGGACAGGATCCTCAAGCGTCGCTTGGGATCTCTTTTGATCCCAGGAGGCAAAAGGCAACCCGGTGGGGCCCGTCAAAAAGGTCCTGCCAACTGGAGATAGGCAGTGGAAAGAGCGGAAAAACGCGAATTCGTCACGGAACTGAACGAAGTCTTCAAGGCTTCGGGCTCGGTTGTCGTGGCCCACTATGCTGGTGCTACAGTCGCGCAGATGAACGACTTCCGTTCAAAGATGCGTGCAGCTGGCGGTACCGTCAAAGTCGCGAAGAACCGCCTGGCCAAGATCGCCCTTCAGGGTACGGAAGCGGAAGGGATTTCCAATCTCTTCACCGGTCAGACGCTCATTGCGTACAGCAATGACCCGATCACCGCTCCGAAAGTCGTCGTGGATTTCGCCAAGACCAACGATAAGATCGTTGTTCTCGGTGGTGCCATGGGAACAACGACGCTCAACGCCGATGCAGTCAAGTCGCTTGCGACCCTGCCGTCGTTGGACGAACTGCGCGCGAAGCTGCTGGGCATGATCCAGACTCCGGCCACCCGCATCGCAGGCGTTGTTGCAGCACCGGCAAGCCAGCTTGCTCGCGTGTTTTCGGCTTACGCCAAGAAGGACGAAGCCGCATAAGGCGGTTTTTTGCTGTTTATAAAACACCGGTTCGAACCGAACAAAAGGAACTGATAACATGGCTGATCTCGCAAAGATCGTTGAAGACCTCTCCTCGCTGACCGTTCTGGAAGCTGCAGAACTGTCCAAGCTTCTCGAAGAAAAGTGGGGCGTTTCCGCTGCTGCTCCGGTAGCTGTTGCTGCTGTTGCTGGCGGTGCAGGCGCTGCTGCTGCTGCTGAAGAAGAAAAGACCGAGTTCGACGTTATCCTCACGGATGCCGGCGCTAACAAGATCAACGTCATCAAGGAAGTTCGTGGCATCACCGGCCTCGGCCTCAAGGAAGCCAAGGACCTCGTCGAAGGCGCTCCGAAGGCTGTCAAGGAAGCCGTTTCCAAGGCTGAAGCTGCTGACATCAAGAAGAAGCTTGAAGACGCCGGCGCTAAGGTCGACGTTAAGTAATCTTGAACTGCATCTGGGAGGCTGGATTTCCGGCCTCCCATTTGCCGTTTTCTGGAACGAATTACCCAAAAGCCGCGTGAAAACGGCTTTTGGGTAATGGGTTCTTCAAGAGGATGGTCTCGAACCGAGACGTGAAGGCAATCCGGCCTCACATTTCGGGAAGTGAGACGAGATTGAACTACCCATTGATTGACGGGGTCGACTGGCCATCGGTTCCCGTCCGTTGCAGGCCCGGATGCAATTTTTGAAGGAGCGACGATGGCTCAGACCCTTTCGTTCAATGGTCGTAGGCGCGTACGCAAGTTTTTCGGTAAGATCCCAGAAGTCGCAGAAATGCCGAACCTCATCGAGGTTCAGAAGGCATCGTATGATCAATTCCTGATGGTTGAAGAGCCCAAGGGCGGTCGCCCTGATGAGGGCCTTCAGGCTGTCTTCAAGTCTGTTTTCCCGATCACGGATTTCTCCGGCGCTTCCATGCTGGAATTCGTGTCCTACGAATTCGAACCGCCAAAGTTTGACGTTGATGAATGCCGCCAGCGCGACCTGACCTACGCCGCGCCGCTGAAGGTTACTCTTCGTCTGATCGTGTTCGATATCGATGAAGATACGGGCGCGAAGTCCATCAAGGACATCAAGGAACAGTCGGTTTACATGGGCGACATGCCGCTCATGACCAACAACGGTACGTTCATCGTCAACGGTACCGAGCGCGTTATCGTGTCTCAGATGCACCGTTCGCCGGGCGTCTTCTTCGACCACGACAAGGGCAAGAGCCATTCTTCCGGCAAGCTGCTCTTTGCTGCCCGCGTGATCCCGTATCGCGGTTCCTGGCTCGATATCGAGTTCGACGCCAAGGACATCGTCTATGCCCGTATCGACCGTCGTCGCAAGATCCCCGTGACCTCGCTGCTGATGGCACTCGGTATGGATGGCGAAGAAATCCTGTCGACCTTCTACACGAAGTCGGATTACCAGCGTGACGGCAAGGGCTGGCGTATTCCGTTCAAGCCCGAGACCCTCAAGGGTGCCAAGGCAATCACCGAAATGGTTGACGCCGACACCGGCGAAGTCGTTGTCGAAGCCGGCAAGAAGCTGACGCCACGTCTGCTCCGCCAGCTCGCTGACAAGGGCCTCAAGGCTCTGAAGGCAACCGACGAAGACCTGTACGGCAACTACCTCGCCGAAGACATCGTCAACTACTCGACGGGTGAGATTTACCTCGAAGCGGGCGACGAGATCGACGAGAAGACGCTGCCGATCATTCTGCAAAACGGCTTCGACGAGATCCCGGTTCTCGGTATCGACCACATCAACGTTGGCGCCTACATCCGCAACACGCTGACCGCGGACAAGAACGAAAACCGTCAGGACGCTCTGTTCGATATCTACCGTGTCATGCGTCCGGGCGAACCGCCGACAATGGACTCGGCCGAAGCCATGTTCAACTCGCTGTTCTTCGATGCGGAGCGTTACGATCTCTCCGCTGTTGGCCGCGTGAAGATGAACATGCGTCTCGACCTCGACGTCGAAGACACCGTCCGCATCCTGCGCAAGGACGACATCCTGGCCGTGGTCAAGATGCTGGTCGAACTGCGCGACGGTAAGGGCGAAATCGACGACATCGACAACCTCGGTAACCGTCGCGTTCGCTCTGTCGGCGAACTGATGGAAAACCAGTACCGTCTTGGCCTGCTCCGCATGGAGCGTGCGATCAAGGAACGTATGTCCTCGATCGAAATCGACACGGTCATGCCGCAGGACCTGATCAACGCGAAGCCGGCAGCTGCTGCCGTTCGCGAATTCTTCGGCTCCTCGCAGCTGTCGCAGTTCATGGACCAGGTGAACCCGCTTTCGGAAATCACCCACAAGCGCCGTCTCTCGGCACTTGGCCCGGGTGGTCTGACCCGCGAGCGCGCAGGCTTCGAAGTCCGCGACGTGCATCCGACCCACTACGGCCGTATTTGCCCGATCGAAACGCCGGAAGGCCCGAACATCGGTCTGATCAACAGCCTTGCGACCTTCGCTCGCGTCAACAAGTATGGCTTCATCGAAAGCCCGTACCGCCGTATCGTTGATGGCAAGGTGACGAACGACGTTCTTTACCTCTCCGCTATGGAAGAAGCGAAGTACTACGTCGCACAGGCGAACGCCGAGCTCGGCGCCGACGGTTCCTTCACCGACGAATTCGTTGTTTGCCGTCACGCAGGCGAAGTTATGCTCGCTCCGCGCGACAGCATGAACCTGATGGACGTTTCGCCGAAGCAGGTCGTTTCGGTTGCTGCGGCTCTCATCCCGTTCCTGGAAAACGACGACGCCAACCGCGCTCTCATGGGCTCGAACATGCAGCGTCAGGCCGTTCCGCTGCTGCGCGCTGAAGCTCCGTTCGTCGGCACCGGCATGGAGCCGGTCGTTGCCCGCGACTCTGGTGCTGCTATCGGCGCCCGTCGTGGCGGCGTGGTCGACCAGGTCGACGCGACGCGTATCGTTATCCGTGCGACGGAAGACCTTGAAGCTGGCAAGTCTGGCGTCGATATCTACCGCCTGCAGAAGTTCCAGCGTTCGAACCAGAACACCTGCGTTAACCAGCGGCCGCTGGTCACCGTTGGTGACGTTGTCAACCGTGGCGACATCCTCGCCGACGGCCCGTCGACGGATCTGGGCGATCTCGCTCTCGGCCGCAACGCACTCGTCGCGTTCATGCCCTGGAACGGTTACAACTACGAAGACTCGATCCTGCTCTCTGAGCGTATCGTTGCTGACGACGTGTTCACCTCCATCCACATCGAAGAATTCGAAGTGATGGCCCGTGACACCAAGCTTGGTCCGGAAGAAATCACGCGCGACATTCCGAACGTGTCGGAAGAAGCGCTGAAGAACCTCGACGAAGCTGGTATCGTCTACATCGGCGCCGAAGTTCAGCCGGGCGATATCCTCGTCGGCAAGATCACGCCGAAGGGCGAAAGCCCGATGACGCCGGAAGAAAAGCTCCTGCGCGCCATCTTCGGTGAAAAGGCTTCGGACGTCCGCGACACCTCGATGCGTATGCCGCCCGGCACCTACGGCACGATCGTCGAAGTGCGCGTCTTCAATCGCCACGGCGTTGAGAAGGACGAGCGCGCGATGGCTATCGAGCGAGAAGAGATCGAGCGTCTTGCAAAGGACCGCGACGACGAGCAGGCGATCCTCGACCGTAACGTCTACGGTCGTCTGGTGGACATGCTGCGTGGCCAGGTCGCGATTGCCGGCCCGAAGGGCTTCAAGAAGGGCACGGAACTGGCGAACAACGTCGTTTCCGAATATCCCCGCTCGCAGTGGTGGATGTTTGCCGTCGAAGACGAAAAGGTCCAGGGTGAACTCGAAGCGCTGCGTGGCCAGTACGACGAATCCAAGTCGCGCCTTGAACAGCGCTTCATGGACAAGGTCGAGAAGGTCCAGCGCGGCGACGAAATGCCTCCGGGCGTCATGAAGATGGTCAAGGTCTTCGTTGCTGTTAAGCGCAAGATCCAGCCAGGCGACAAGATGGCCGGCCGTCACGGCAACAAGGGTGTTGTGTCGCGTATCGTTCCGGTCGAAGACATGCCGTTCCTGGAAGACGGTACGCATGTTGACGTCGTTCTGAACCCGCTCGGCGTGCCTTCACGCATGAACGTCGGTCAGATCCTCGAGACGCACCTCGGCTGGGCTTGCGCCGGCATGGGCCGTCAGATCGGCGATATGCTGGAAGCCTACAAGGCGAGCGGCAACATCGAGCCTCTGCGCAAGACGATCGGCGACGTTGTCGGCGACGGTCCGAAGGCCGAACAGGTCAAGGACTTCGACGATGACTCGGTTCTGCGTCTGGCTGACCAGTGGAAGCGCGGCGTTTCGATTGCAACGCCGGTCTTCGACGGTGCTCATGAAGGTGACGTCAATGCGATGCTGGCTCTGGCTGGTCTCAAGGAAAGCGGCCAGTCGACGCTGTACGACGGCCGTACCGGCGAGCAGTTCGACCGCCAGGTCACGGTTGGCTACATCTACATGCTGAAGCTGAACCACCTGGTCGACGACAAGATCCACGCCCGTTCGATCGGTCCTTACTCGCTTGTTACCCAGCAGCCGCTGGGCGGCAAGGCGCAGTTCGGCGGTCAGCGCTTCGGCGAAATGGAGGTCTGGGCTCTGGAAGCATACGGTGCAGCTTACACGCTGCAGGAAATGCTTACGGTCAAGTCGGACGACGTTGCCGGCCGTACCAAGGTCTACGAAGCCATCGTCCGTGGCGACGATACGTTCGAGGCCGGTATTCCGGAAAGCTTCAACGTTCTCGTCAAGGAAATGCGCTCGCTCGGTCTCTCCGTCGAACTCGAGAATTCGAAGCTCGAGGAGCAGCAGGCCAGCCAGTTGCCGGACGCTGCCGAGTAAGCACTGATCGGGTGTGCGCTGTCATGCAGCGCACACCGTTCCTGCTCTGGCCCCGTACAGGTGTCGGCCGGGCAGGGACGATTTCGCCGCATTCTGCGGTTATTGTCGTTTTGAGCGTTGGCGCGGCTCCCGGGATTTGCCGCCGTCCATGCAAGATAAGGGCGCATCGCCCATGAAGGAGACAGGCATGAACCAAGAGGTCATGAATCTTTTCAATCCGCAGGTGCCTGCACAGAACTTCGATTCCATCCGGATTTCGATTGCTTCTCCGGAGAAGATTCTTTCCTGGTCTTACGGTGAGATCAAGAAGCCGGAAACCATCAACTACCGTACGTTCAAGCCGGAACGCGACGGTCTCTTCTGCGCGCGTATTTTCGGACCGATCAAGGACTACGAGTGCCTGTGCGGCAAGTATAAGCGCATGAAGTACAAGGGCATCATCTGCGAAAAGTGCGGCGTCGAAGTCACGCTGTCGCGCGTTCGCCGTGAGCGCATGGGCCATATCGAGCTCGCAGCTCCCGTTGCCCACATCTGGTTCCTGAAGTCGCTGCCATCTCGCATCTCGACGCTGCTCGACATGACGCTGAAAGATGTAGAGCGCGTTCTCTACTTCGAAAACTACATCGTCACCGAGCCGGGCCTCACCGCCCTCAAGGAGCACCAGCTCCTCTCGGAAGAAGAGTACATGCTGGCCGTCGACGAATACGGGGAGGACCAGTTCACGGCCATGATCGGTGCTGAAGCCATCTACGAGATGCTGGCATCGATGAACCTCGAGAAGATCGCTGGCGATCTGCGCTCCGAGCTTGCCGACACCACGTCGGACCTCAAGCAGAAGAAGCTGATGAAGCGCCTGAAGATCGTTGAGAACTTCATGGAATCCGGTAACCGTCCGGAATGGATGATCATGAAGGTCGTCCCGGTCATCCCGCCGGACCTGCGTCCGCTGGTTCCGCTGGATGGCGGCCGTTTCGCGACGTCGGATCTCAACGATCTGTACCGCCGCGTTATCAACCGTAATAACCGTCTGAAGCGCCTGATCGAACTGCGCGCTCCGGGCATCATCATCCGTAACGAAAAGCGCATGCTGCAGGAATCTGTGGACGCGCTGTTCGACAACGGCCGTCGTGGCCGCGTCATCACCGGCGCCAACAAGCGTCCGCTGAAGTCGCTGTCCGACATGCTCAAGGGCAAGCAGGGCCGCTTCCGTCAGAACCTGCTCGGCAAGCGCGTCGACTATTCCGGCCGTTCGGTCATCGTGACCGGTCCGGAACTCAAGCTGCACCAGTGCGGTCTTCCGAAGAAGATGGCGCTCGAGCTCTTCAAGCCGTTCATCTATGCCCGCCTCGACGCCAAGGGTTACTCCTCGACCGTCAAGCAGGCCAAGAAGCTGGTTGAAAAGGAAAAGCCTGAGGTTTGGGATATCCTCGACGAGGTCATCCGCGAGCATCCGGTTCTCCTGAACCGCGCACCGACGCTGCACCGTCTGGGCATCCAGGCCTTCGAACCGACCCTGGTCGAAGGCAAGGCCATCCAGCTGCATCCGCTCGTCTGCACGGCCTTCAACGCCGACTTCGATGGTGACCAGATGGCCGTTCACGTGCCGCTGTCGCTCGAAGCGCAGCTCGAAGCCCGCGTTCTGATGATGTCGACGAACAACATCCTGCACCCTGCAAACGGCGCACCGATCATCGTTCCGTCGCAGGACATGGTTCTCGGCCTGTACTATCTCGCGATCATGAACCAGAACGAGCCGGGCGAAGGTATGGCCTTCTCCGACCTCGGCGAACTGCACCATGCGCTCGAGACCAAGGTCGTTACGCTGCACACCAAAATCCGCGGCCGCTTCAAGTCGATCGGCGAGGACGGCAAGCCGTACTCGAAGATCTATGAAACGACTCCGGGCCGCCTGCTCATCGGCGAACTCCTGCCGAAGAACGGCAAGGTGACCTTCGACGTTTGCAACCAGGAAATGACCAAGAAGAACATCTCCAAGATGATCGACACGGTCTACCGTCATTGCGGCCAGAAGGACACGGTCATCTTCTGCGATCGTATCATGCAGCTCGGCTTTGCCCATGCCTGCCGCGCCGGCATTTCGTTCGGCAAGGACGACATGGTCATTCCGGAAACCAAGGCAAAGATCGTCGGTGACACCGAAAATCTGGTCAAGGAATACGAGCAGCAGTACAACGACGGCCTGATCACTCAGGGCGAGAAGTACAACAAGGTCGTTGACGCCTGGGGCAAGGCAACCGAGAAGGTCGCTGAGGACATGATGGCACGCATTAAGGCCGTCGAGTTCGATCCGAACACCGGTCGCCAGAAGCCGATGAACGCCATCTACATGATGTCGCACTCCGGTGCCCGTGGTTCTCCGAACCAGATGCGTCAGCTGGGCGGCATGCGTGGCCTCATGGCCAAGCCGTCGGGTGAAATCATCGAGACGCCGATCACGTCGAACTTCAAGGAAGGTCTGACCGTCAACGAGTACTTCAACTCGACCCACGGTGCCCGTAAGGGTCTCGCAGACACCGCTCTGAAGACGGCCAACTCCGGTTACCTGACCCGTCGTCTCGTCGACGTCGCGCAGGATTGCATCGTCAACCTCGTGGATTGCGGCACCGACAAGGGCCTCACCATGACCGCCATCGTCGATGCCGGTCAGGTCGTTGCCTCGCTCGGCGCGCGTATCCTCGGTCGTACGGCCCTTGATGATATCGATCATCCGGTCACCGGCGAGCGTCTCGTCGATGCTGGCAAAATGATCCTTGAGCCCGATGTCATCGAGATCGAAAAGGCTGGTATCCAGTCGATCCGCATTCGTTCGGCTCTGACCTGCGAAGTTCAGACCGGCGTTTGCTCGGTTTGCTACGGTCGCGACCTTGCACGCGGCACGCCCGTCAACATGGGCGAAGCAGTCGGCGTTATCGCGGCTCAGTCGATCGGCGAGCCTGGTACGCAGCTCACCATGCGTACGTTCCACCTTGGTGGCACTGCAAACGTGGTCGACCAGTCGTTCCTGGAAGCCTCGTATGAAGGTACGATCCAGATCAAGAACCGCAACGTTCTACGCAACTCGGAGAACGTTCTGGTCGCGATGGGCCGTAACATGACCGTCCAGATCCTGGACGAGCGTGGTGTCGAGCGCTCCTCGCAGCGCGTTGCTTACGGTTCGAAGCTGCACGTCGACGAAGGCGACAGGGTCAAGCGCGGCCAGCGTCTGGCAGAGTGGGACCCCTACACCCGTCCGATGATGACGGAAGTGGCTGGTACTGTTCAGTTCGAAGACGTGATCGACGGTCTCTCGGTTCTCGAAGCGACCGACGAATCCACCGGTATCACCAAGCGTCAGGTTATCGACTGGCGTTCGACGCCGCGCGGTTCGGACCTCAAGCCGGCAATCGTCATCAAGGACGCCAGCGGCAATGTCATGAAGCTGTCCCGTGGCGGTGACGCTCGCTTCCTGCTCTCGGTCGACGCCATTCTGTCGGTCGAGCCGGGCACGAAGGTCTCCCAGGGTGACGTTCTTGCGCGTTCGCCGCTGGAAAGCGCCAAGACCAAGGACATCACCGGTGGTCTGCCGCGTGTTGCCGAACTGTTCGAAGCTCGTCGTCCGAAGGACCACGCCATCATCGCTGAGATCGATGGTACGATCCGCCTTGGCCGTGACTACAAGAACAAGCGTCGCGTCATCATCGAACCGGCGGAAGACGGTGTCGAGCCTGTCGAATACCTGATCCCGAAGGGCAAGCCCTTCCACCTTCAGGAAGGCGACTACATCGAAAAGGGTGACTACATCCTCGACGGTAACCCGGCTCCGCACGACATCCTGGCGATCAAGGGCGTCGAAGCTCTGGCTTCGTACCTGGTCAACGAAATCCAGGAAGTCTATCGCTTGCAGGGCGTTGTCATCAACGACAAGCACATCGAGGTGATTGTCCGTCAGATGCTGCAGAAGGTGGAAATCACCGATGCCGGCGACTCGACCTATATCGTCGGCGACAACGTCGATCGTATCGAGCTCGAAGACGTCAACGACGCGCTGATCGAACAGGGCAAGAAGCCCGCCTATGGCGATCCGGTTCTGCTGGGTATCACCAAGGCGTCTCTGCAGACCCCGTCCTTCATCTCCGCGGCTTCCTTCCAGGAAACCACGAAGGTGTTGACGGAAGCAGCGATCGCCGGCAAGACCGACGGGCTGCAGGGGCTGAAGGAAAACGTCATCGTCGGCCGCCTGATCCCGGCCGGTACCGGTGGCACGATGACCCAGATCCGCCGTATCGCTACGTCGCGTGACGAGCTGATCCTCGAAGAACGCCGCAAGGGCACGGGCGCCGATGTCGCCACGCCGATGCTGCAGGATCTCGCAGGCGAGAGCGCACCGGCTGCCGAATAGTCGGCAGCTTGGTTCTGAGAATTGAAAAGCCGCCCGGAGCGATCCGGGCGGCTTTTGTTTTAGGTTCGTTATCGCTGCGAGCAGGCTTAGCCAAGCAGCGGTAATCCATGCTCCATGCCATAGCCGAGCCGACTCTGGGCGTCGTCGAAGCCGAGCCAGAAGAAACGGAACAGAATCGGACCGCCGCCGAAAGGCGTCATTTCTCGATGCTGCCAGGTGACGGGGTGGTCGCCTTCAAGGTGAATGTGGAAGTAGTGCCGCCGATGGCGGACTTCCGCACCGTCCTTGGAAAAGCGATAGTCGTGGACGGTGAGCGGAGTGAGGGGAGTTGCGGGTCGGATCCCGGTCTCTTCAGAGAATTCCCGAAATGCGGCGGCGTCGATATCTTCGCCGATCTCTACCGTGCCGCCCGGAACCTGAAGCTCGACCTCGGGAAAGTCGGGCTCATCGAAAACCAGGAGCCGGTCGCGCCAGGTCGCATAGATCAGCACCTTGAGCGCATCCGGCTTCATCGCTGCTTCAGCTGAAGCGGATGATCGCGACTTCGCCATCGACGGCGCGCTGATAGGCGGAGGCATGCGGCTCCTCTTCCGGGACCTCGGTCAGCATGCCGATCTGATCGAGATCGGCCTCGATGAAGCCTTCCTCGGCGAGGGCGTTCAGAGCTTCCCGCACTGCACTATCGTCGTCGGCGGCCTTGAGCATGATGTGGAGGTCGACACCCTCGCTGTTGTCGGACTCATAGCCCTTGCCGATGATGATGAAGACCATCGGGCCTTCGGAATTGTTGTCGTTGTCGGGGGCAGTAATCATCGGATGTCCTTCGATTCGAGATTTGAATCTGATTTCATGCGCTTAGCGTCTGCAATCGGTGATTCCATAGCGGCTTTTTGTTGCAATGCCCAAGTTTATCTTGCCGTGCTGCGGTGAATTCGCCTAGAAGCCCCAAAAGAGGGTGTAATGGCCCGGTTTCAAGGCGTTCAGCCGAAGTTTATTTCTTAACGGCCTTGACGAGACGACGGGAAACCAGTAGTACCCGCGCCATCCGGACCCATGTGAGGCATGGCCATTCGGGGCGACGCGCCCCGGAGATCACCTCAAACAAGGTTCGAAACGCACGTTGAAGATATGATGCCTGCACGCATGACGCATGTCTTTTGCGTCCTCTGCTCTCAGTGGTCCATCTGCGAAAGCGGATCGGGCCACGTTTTGCGCATTGAGACAAGCGTGTGGTCTTGCCGGAGACGGCGCGAGTTACGCCCGCAAGGGATTGAGATATAAACGTAAGGGATGGTTGAATGCCTACCGTAAACCAGCTTATCCGCAAGCCGCGTCAGGCGAACGTAAAGCGTAATAAGGTTCCTGCTCTGCAGGAAAACCCACAGAAGCGCGGCGTTTGCACCCGCGTTTACACGACGACCCCGAAGAAGCCGAACTCGGCTCTCCGTAAGGTCGCAAAGATCCGTCTGACCAATGGCTTCGAAGTCATCGGCTACATCCCGGGCGAAGGTCACAACCTTCAGGAACACTCTGTCGTCATGATCCGTGGCGGCCGCGTTAAGGACCTTCCGGGTGTTCGTTATCACATCATCCGCGGCGTTCTCGATACCCAGGGTGTCAAGAACCGCAAGCAGCGCCGTTCGAAGTACGGTGCGAAGCGTCCGAAGTAATTCGGTTTTGAAATCCCGGCGCTGCGCGAGGTCCTCCGCGTGGTAGAGCGCCTTTAACAGTTGAAGAGACGAGAAGTATGTCCAGACGTCACAGAGCAGAAAAGCGCGAGATCAACCCGGACCCGAAGTTCGGCGATCTGGTTGTAACCAAGTTCATGAATGCAATCATGCTTGACGGCAAGAAGTCTGTCGCAGAGAGCATTGTATACGGCGCATTCGACGCCGTGCAGGGCAAGTCCAAGCAGGAGCCGCTCGGCGTGTTCCATCAGGCTCTGGATAACGTTGCTCCGCACGTTGAAGTCCGTTCGCGCCGCGTTGGTGGTGCAACCTATCAGGTTCCGGTTGATGTTCGTCCAGAGCGCCGTCAGGCTCTGGCCATCCGCTGGCTGATCGCTGCCGCGCGCAAGCGCAACGAAACGACCATGGTCGATCGACTGTCGGGCGAGCTTCTCGATGCATCCAACAACCGTGGTTCCGCGGTCAAGAAGCGCGAAGACACGCACAAGATGGCTGACGCCAACCGTGCGTTCTCGCATTATCGCTGGTAATCCCGAACGGGTTCGAAAGGCAGTCCACAATGGCTCGCGAATATAAAATCGAAGACTACCGAAATTTCGGTATTATGGCGCACATCGACGCCGGCAAGACGACGACGACGGAGCGTATCCTTTACTATACCGGCAAGTCGCACAAGATCGGCGAAGTGCACGATGGCGCGGCCACGATGGACTGGATGGAGCAGGAGCAGGAGCGTGGTATCACGATCACCTCCGCTGCCACCACGACCTTCTGGAAGGGCCGTGACGGCAAGATGCGCCGCTTCAACATCATCGACACCCCCGGCCACGTTGACTTCACCATCGAAGTCGAGCGTTCGCTGCGCGTTCTCGACGGTGCTATTGCTCTTCTCGACGCCAACGCCGGGGTTGAGCCGCAGACGGAAACCGTCTGGCGTCAGGCTGAGAAGTACAATGTTCCGCGCATGATCTTCTGCAACAAGATGGACAAGACCGGCGCAGACTTCTACCGCTCGGTTGAGATGATCAAGACCCGTCTCGGTGCAACGGCTGTCGTCATGCAGCTTCCGATCGGCGCAGAAACTGAGTTCAAAGGCGTCGTCGACCTGATCGAGATGAATGCTCTCGTCTGGCGCGATGAATCGCTCGGCGCCCAGTGGGACGTCGTCGAAATCCCTGAGGACATGAAGGCGAAGGCTGAAGAATATCGCGAAAAGCTGATCGAGACCGTTGTCGAGATCGACGAAGCCGCGATGGAAGCCTACCTCGAAGGCAACATGCCCGACAACGATCAGATCCGCGCGCTCGTTCGCCGCGGCACGATTGACGTCAAGTTCCACCCGATGTTCTGCGGTACCGCCTTCAAGAACAAGGGCGTTCAGCCTCTGCTCGATGCCGTCGTCGACTACCTGCCGTCGCCGCTCGACATTCCGGCGATCAAGGGCATCGACTTCAAGACCGAAGCTGAAATCGAGCGTCATGCTGACGATTCCGAGCCGCTTTCGATGCTCGCGTTCAAGATCATGAACGACCCCTTCGTCGGTTCGCTCACCTTCGCACGCATCTACTCCGGCAAGCTCGAAAAGGGCTCGTCGGTTATGAACACGGTCAAGGACAAGCGCGAGCGTGTCGGCCGTATGCTGCAGATGCACTCGAACTCGCGTGAAGACATCGAAGAAGCCTTTGCAGGCGATATCGTCGCTCTCGCTGGCTTGAAGGAAACCACCACGGGTGACACGCTCTGCGATCCGCTGAAGCCTGTTATTCTCGAGCGCATGGAATTCCCCGAGCCGGTCATTCAGATCGCGATCGAGCCGAAGTCCAAGGGCGACCAGGAAAAGATGGGCCTCGCGCTCAACCGCCTGGCTGCTGAAGACCCGTCCTTCCGCGTCAAGACCGACCAGGAATCCGGCCAGACGATCATCGCCGGCATGGGCGAACTTCACCTCGACATCATCGTTGACCGTATGCGTCGCGAGTTCAAGGTTGAAGCAAACGTCGGTGCTCCGCAGGTCGCTTACCGCGAAACCATCACACGTCAGCACGAAGAAGACTACACGCACAAGAAGCAGTCCGGTGGTACCGGTCAGTTCGCGCGCGTCAAGATCGTCTTCGAACCGAACCCGGATGGCGAAGACTTCAAGTTCGAATCCAAGATCGTCGGCGGTGCTGTTCCGAAGGAATACATCCCGGGCGTTCAGAAGGGTATCGAAAGCGTTCTGTCCTCCGGTCCGCTGGCTGGCTTCCCGATGCTCGGCGTCAAGGCGACGCTCATCGACGGCGCCTTCCACGACGTCGACTCGTCGGTTCTGGCGTTCGAAATCGCTTCGCGTGCCTGCTTCCGTGAAGCAGCCAAGAAGGCCGGCGCTCAGCTCCTCGAGCCGATGATGAAGGTAGAAGTCGTAACGCCGGAAGACTACGTCGGCGACGTTATCGGCGACCTGAACTCTCGCCGTGGTCAGATCCAGGGCCAGGAAAGCCGTGGTATCGCCGTCGTTATCAGCGCCAACGTTCCGCTGGCGAACATGTTCAAGTACGTCGATAACCTGCGCTCCATGTCGCAGGGCCGTGCTCAGTACACGATGACCTTTGATCACTACGCGCCGGTCCCGTCGAACGTCGCAACGGAAATCCAGGCAAAGTATTCCGGTCAGAAGTGACCGGAATACCAATTGACCGATAACAAGAATTAGATCCCTCAGGGGACCTTAAAAGAGTGGAGAGCCCACATGGCAAAGAGTAAGTTTGAGCGCAACAAGCCGCACGTTAACATCGGCACGATCGGCCACGTTGACCACGGCAAGACGTCTCTGACGGCAGCGATCACGAAGTATTTCGGCGAGTTCAAGGCGTACGACCAGATCGACGCGGCTCCGGAAGAAAAGGCTCGCGGCATCACCATCTCGACGGCGCACGTCGAGTATGAGACCCCGAACCGCCACTATGCCCACGTTGACTGCCCCGGCCACGCCGACTACGTCAAGAACATGATCACCGGTGCTGCCCAGATGGACGGCGCGATCCTGGTTTGCTCAGCTGCTGACGGCCCGATGCCGCAGACCCGCGAGCACATCCTGCTCGCTCGTCAGGTTGGCGTTCCGGCAATCGTCGTGTTCCTCAACAAGGTCGACCAGGTTGACGACGCCGAGCTTCTCGAGCTCGTCGAGCTCGAAGTGCGCGAACTTCTGTCGTCCTACGACTTCCCGGGCGACGACATTCCGGTCATCAAGGGCTCGGCTCTGGCTGCTCTCGAAGACAGCGACAAGAAGATCGGCGAAGACGCGATCCGCGAGCTGATGGCTGCTGTTGACGCCTACATCCCGACGCCTGAGCGTCCGATCGACCAGCCGTTCCTGATGCCGATCGAAGACGTGTTCTCGATCTCGGGCCGTGGTACGGTTGTGACCGGTCGCGTCGAGCGCGGTATCGTCAAGGTTGGCGAAGAAGTTGAAATCGTCGGCATCCGCCCGACCTCGAAGACGACGGTGACCGGCGTTGAAATGTTCCGCAAGCTGCTCGACCAGGGCCAGGCTGGCGACAACATCGGCGCTCTCGTTCGCGGTGTGAACCGTGACGGCGTCGAGCGTGGTCAGATCCTGTGCAAGCCGGGCTCCGTCAAGCCGCACAAGAAGTTCAAGGCCGAAGCCTACATCCTGACGAAGGAAGAAGGCGGCCGTCATACGCCGTTCTTCACGAACTACCGTCCGCAGTTCTACTTCCGCACGACGGACGTCACGGGCATCGTCACGCTGCCGGAAGGCACGGAAATGGTTATGCCTGGCGACAACGTCACGGTTGACGTCGAGCTGATCGTTCCGATCGCGATGGAAGAAAAGCTGCGCTTCGCGATCCGCGAAGGCGGCCGTACCGTCGGCGCAGGCATCGTCGCCTCCATCGTCGAGTAAGCTTCGACCGGCCGCTTCATTCGGAGCGGCCGATTCGATGACATTATTATGATGCAAGCGGCTCTAGCCGCTTGCTTATTACAGAGAAATGTTGCAAATGGCGCGCGAGCGCGATTTGCGCCCTGCTTCGTTCATTGGAGCGGGTGACTACAGCAAACAATAAGGTGGGCCGTCAGGCCTGAAGACTAGATAGGGATGCTGCATTCCGGTGTCCCTCTCGATCTTTGAAACCGGTGGTCCGCCTTAGGAAAAAGAACAACCCGTGTCTGCCCAACAGGCACGTGGGAAACAAACACAAGGATAACGTCGAATGAACGGCCAAAATATCCGCATTCGCCTGAAGGCGTTCGATCACCGGATTCTCGATGCTTCTACGCGCGAGATCGTGTCGACGGCGAAGCGCACCGGTGCTAGCGTCCGGGGCCCCGTTCCGCTTCCGACTCGCATCGAGAAGTTTACGGTCAACCGGTCCCCACACATCGACAAGAAGAGCCGCGAGCAGTTCGAGATGCGCACACATAAGCGCCTTCTCGACATCGTTGACCCGACACCGCAGACGGTAGACGCGCTGATGAAGCTCGATCTCGCCGCTGGTGTCGATGTTGAGATCAAGCTCTGAGCCCCGCTCGAGCTGAGTTGGAAGGATTGAACCGATGCGTTCAGGTGTGATTGCACAGAAGGTGGGCATGACCCGCGTCTACAACGACGCTGGCGAACATGTTCCGGTAACAGTACTGCGCATGGAAGGCTGCCAGGTTGTGGCCCAGCGCACAGTAGAAAAGAACGGCTACGCCGCAGTTCAGCTCGGTGCTGGCACGGCGAAGGTCAAGAATACGTCAAAGGCGATGCGCGGCAATTTTGCTGTCGCCAACGTCGAGCCGAAGGCTAAGCTCGCTGAATTCCGCGTGTCGGAAGACAACCTCCTCGAGGTTGGTACCGAGCTCAAGGCGGGTCACTTCGCAGCTGGTCAGCTCGTCGATGTGACGGGTACGACGATCGGTAAGGGCTTTGCGGGTGCTATGAAGCGCCACGGTTTCGGCGGTCTTCGCGCCACGCACGGTGTGTCTGTGTCGCACCGCTCGCATGGTTCGACGGGTTCGCGCCAGGATCCGGGCAAGGTTTTCAAGAACAAGAAGATGGCTGGTCACATGGGCCAGACGCGCGTAACGACTCAGAACCTTGAAGTGGTTTCGACCGACGAAGATCGTGGTCTGATCCTGATCAAGGGTGCAGTGCCCGGTTCCAAGGGTGCCTGGATCATCGTGCGCGACGCCGTCAAGTCGGCCGCGAAGTAAGGGAGCCAGACCAATGGAATTCAACGTCAAAACCCTCGAGGGAAAAGACGCAGGGAAGGTTTCTCTTTCTGACGCGATTTTCGGCCTTGAGCCCCGCGAAGACATTCTTGCCCGCGTGATCCGCTGGCAGCTTGCCAAGAAGCAGCAGGGCACGCACCAGGCAAAGGGCCGCGCGGACGTTTCGCGCACCGGCGCCAAGATGTACAAGCAGAAGGGTACGGGCCGCGCTCGTCACCATTCGGCTCGCGCTCCGCAGTTCCGCGGCGGTGGTAAGGCACACGGCCCGGTCGCTCGCAGCCACGAACACGACCTTCCCAAGAAGGTTCGTGCTCTCGGCCTGCGTCACGCCCTCTCGGCCAAGCTGAAGTCCGACGATGTCATCATCATCGACAGCCTGGTTGCTGCAGAAGCAAAGACCAAGGCACTGGCATCTGCTTTCGAGACGCTCGGCCTGACCAATGCGCTCTTCATCGGTGGCGCTGAACTTGATGGCAACTTCAAGCTCGCAGCTCAGAACATCCCGAACATCGATGTTCTGCCGATCCAGGGCATCAACGTTTACGACATCGTGCGCCGCGGCAAGCTCGTGCTTTCCAAGGCTGCCGTCGAAGCTCTAGAGGAGCGTTTCAAGTGACCGACCTTCGCCACTATGATGTGATCGTCTCGCCGGCGATTACCGAAAAGTCCACGCTGGTATCGGAAAACAACCAGGTTGTTTTCAATGTCGCCAAGAAGGCGTCGAAGCCGGAAATCAAGGCTGCAGTCGAGGCGCTGTTCGGCGTCAAGGTCACGGCCGTCAACACTCTGCTCCGCAAGGGCAAGACCAAGCGTTTCCGCGGTTTTGTCGGCAAGCAGCAGGACGTGAAGAAGGCAGTCGTAACGCTGGCTGAAGGCCAGACGATCGACGTCTCCACCGGTCTCTGAGGAATAAAAAGATGGCATTGAAAACATTCAATCCTACGACCCCGAGCCAGCGGCAGCTGGTCATCGTCGACCGCTCCGGCCTCTACAAGGGCAAGCCGGTCAAGGCGCTGACGGAAGGTCTGACCAAGAGCGGCGGTCGTAACAACCTCGGCCGCATCACAGCCCGCTTCATCGGCGGCGGTCACAAGCGCACGTACCGTCTGGTCGACTTCAAGCGTCGCAAGTTCGACGTTGAAGGCACTGTCGAGCGTATCGAATACGATCCGAACCGTACGGCTTTCATCGCGCTGGTGACCTATGCTGACGGCGAGAAGGCCTACATCCTCGCTCCGCAGCGTCTCGCTGCCGGCGACAAGGTCATCTCTTCGGAGAAGGCTGTCGACGTGAAGCCAGGCAACACCATGCCGCTGCAGTTCATCCCGGTCGGCTCCATCATCCACAACGTGGAAATGAAGCCGGGCAAGGGTGGCCAGATCGCACGTTCGGCTGGCGGTTACGCACAGCTCGTCGGCCGCGACCAGGGCATGGCGATCCTTCGCCTGAACTCCGGTGAACAGCGCCTTGTACACGGCACTTGCCTTGCTTCGATCGGTGCGGTTTCGAACCCGGATCACGCCAACATCAACGACGGCAAGGCCGGTCGTACCGTTTGGCGCGGCAAGCGTCCGCACAACCGCGGTGTTGTCATGAACCCAGTCGACCACCCGCACGGCGGTGGTGAAGGCCGTACCTCTGGTGGCCGTCACCCGGTTACTCCGTGGGGTAAACCGACCAAGGGCAAGCGCACCCGGTCGAACAAGTCGACCGACAAGATGATCATGCGCTCGCGTCATCAGCGTAAGAAGTAAGAGAGGAAGTCTCCAATGGCTCGTTCAGTATGGAAAGGTCCGTTCGTTGACGGCTATCTTCTCAAGAAGGCTGAGAAGGTTCGTGAAGGCGGACGTGCAGAAGTAATCAAGATCTGGAGCCGTCGCTCCACGATCCTGCCGCAGTTCGTCGGTCTCACCTTCGGCGTCTACAACGGCAGCAAGCATGTTCCGGTCAGCGTCAATGAAGACATGGTCGGTCATAAATTCGGTGAATTCTCTCCGACCCGGACCTACTACGGTCACGGTGCGGACAAGAAGGCAAAGAGGAAGTAACAATGGGCAAGGCAAAAGCCGAACGCCGGCTGAAGGACAACGAGGCGCAAGCAGTCGCCCGCACGCTCCGCGTCAGCCCACAGAAGCTCAACCTCGTTGCTGCGGCTATCCGCGGCAAGAAGGTCGATCGTGCACTCGCTGAGCTGGAATTCTCCCGCAAGCGCATCGCAGGCGCCGTCAAGAAGACGCTCGAATCTGCGATTGCAAACGCTGAGAACAACCACGATCTCGACGTTGACACGCTGGTCGTCGCAGAAGCCTACGTCGGCAAGTCGATCGTCATGAAGCGTTTCCACGCTCGTGGCCGTGGCCGTGCATCTCGCATTGAGAAGCCGTTCGCGCACCTCACGATCGTTGTCCGCGAAGTGCAGGCACAAGAGGAGGCCGCATAATGGGTCAGAAAATTAATCCAATCGGTTTCCGTCTTGGCATCAACCGTACCTGGGATAGCCGCTGGTTCGCGGACAATGCCGAGTACGGCCAGCTGCTGCACGAAGACCTGAAGATGCGCAAGTTCGTCATGAGCGAACTGAAGCAGGCCGGTATCGCCAAGGTGGTCATCGAGCGTCCGCACAAGAAGTGCCGCGTCACGATCCACTCGGCTCGTCCGGGCCTGATCATCGGCAAGAAGGGCGCAGACATCGACAAGCTCCGCAAGAAGCTGTCGGAGATGACGAATTCCGAAACGCACCTCAACATCGTTGAAGTTCGCAAGCCGGAAGTCGACGCTACGCTCGTTGCACAGTCGATCGCTCAGCAGCTCGAGCGTCGTGTTGCTTTCCGTCGCGCCATGAAGCGTGCCGTTCAGTCTGCAATGCGTCTTGGCGCCGAAGGCATCAAGATCACCTGCGCAGGCCGTCTCGGCGGTGCTGAAATCGCTCGTACGGAGTGGTACCGCGAAGGTCGCGTTCCGCTGCACACGCTGCGCGCTGACATCGACTACGGTACGGCTGAAGCGGAAACCGCTTTCGGCATCTGCGGCATCAAGGTTTGGATCTTCAAGGGCGAAATCCTTGAGCACGATCCGATGGCCTCCGAGCGCCGCGCACTCGAGGGTGACGCTCAGGGTCCGGCAAGCCGCGACCGCGATCGTCGCCGCGACAACGCTTAATAGCGTTGGTGGCAGATAAGTTCGGAGAATAAGAAAATGTTGCAGCCAAAGCGTACCAAGTACCGCAAGCAATTTAAGGGCCGCATCAAGGGCGTCGCCAAGGGTGGTTCTGACCTGGCCTTCGGCGAATTCGGCCTTAAGGCTCAAGAGCCGAACCGCGTCAATGCACGCGAGATCGAAGCGGCCCGCCGCGCGATCACGCGTTACATGAAGCGCGCCGGCCGTGTATGGATCCGCGTGTTCCCGGATGTTCCGGTAACAGCAAAGCCGACCGAAGTCCGTATGGGTAAGGGCAAGGGCTCTGTCGAATACTGGGCATGCAAGGTCAAGCCAGGCCGTATGATGTTCGAAATCGACGGCGTCAGCGAAGAAATCGCTCGTGAAGCGCTTCGCCTCGGCTCTGCCAAGCTCTCGGTCAAGACGCGCTTCGTTCAGCGCATTGCAGAGTAAGGAGCAAGGCACATGAAAGCCGAAGAAGTACGCGGCCTCACGGCCGACCAGCTCAAGGACAAGCTCGCCGACCTGAAGAAGGAGCAGTTCAACCTGCGCTTCCAGAAGGCTACCGGTCAGCTGGAAAAGTCCTCGCGCATCAACGAAGTCCGCAAGGACATTGCCCGCGTGAAAACCATTGCCCGCCAGAAGGCGGCAGAAGCAAAGGCGTAAAGGAAGAATAACATGCCGAAGCGCATTCTGCAGGGCGTTGTCGTTGGCGACAAGAACGAGAAGACTGTCGTAGTTCGCGTTGAGCGTCGTTTCGCTCACCCGCTGCTTCAGAAGACTGTTCGTCGGTCCAAGAAGTACAAGGCCCACGACGAAAACAACCAGTACAAGATCGGCGATGTCGTATCCATCGAGGAATGCGCGCCGATCTCGAAGGACAAGCGCTGGACGGTCGTTTCCGCCCAGGCAAAGTAAGAATTTCTCGCGAGGCCTTGCGTCTCGCGAAAATTTCTGTATGAAGCAGCGTCAGAACGCTCGAAAGACGGGCGTTCTTTTGCTTTGAGCGCACGGAAGGTCCCCTTGGGGAAACCACCCTGGCACGATTTTCCCGCGCTATTCAAGCTATTGCCGTATCTGTGCCTGTCTTCGAGATGGGTTCGGTCGGCTGACAGATTTTCATATGCCGGGAAAGGGGGCTCAAAGCCCAACCATTCCGGTAAAACAAAAAGGCGACCTGATATGATTCAGATGCAAACAAACCTCGATGTGGCGGATAATTCCGGCGCACGTCGTGTCATGTGCATCAAGGTGCTGGGCGGCTCGAAGCGCAAGTATGCCGGGATCGGCGACGTTATCGTCGTTTCGATCAAGGAAGCGATCCCGCGCGGCCGCGTGAAGAAGGGTGACGTGATGAAGGCGGTGGTTGTTCGCACCGCCAAGGAAATCCGTCGCGTTGATGGTTCCATCATCCGCTTCGACACCAATGCAGCAGTCCTCATCGACAACAAGAAAGAGCCGATCGGCACCCGTATCTTCGGACCGGTTCCGCGCGAACTTCGCGCCAAGAACCACATGAAGATCATCTCGCTGGCTCCCGAAGTACTGTAAGGAGCGCGAACGATGCAAAAGATTCGTAAGGGCGACAAGGTCGTCATGCTCGCAGGCAAGGACAAGGGCCGCACTGGCGAAGTCCTCCAGGTTCTGCCTAAGGAAGATCGTGCCGTTGTTCGTGGCATCAACGTCGTAAAGCGCCACCAGCGCCAGACGCAGAGCCAGGAAGCCGGCATCATCAGCAAGGAAGCCGCTGTTCACCTCTCTAACGTTGCAATCGTCGACAAGGACGGCAAGCCGACCCGCGTCGGTTTCAAGGTTGTTGACGGCAAGAAGGTCCGTGTGGCCAAGCGTTCCGGTGAGGTGATCTGATGGCTGACGCAAAGTACGAGCCGCGGCTCAAGAAGGAATATGTCGAGCGCATTCGTGCGGCGATGCAGGAGAAGTTCTCCTACGCCAACGAAATGATGATCCCGAAGCTCGACAAGATCGTAATCAACATGGGTGTTGGTGAAGCGACGGCTGATTCGAAGAAGCCGACTGTTGCTGCAGCCGACTTGGCCGCTATCGCTGGTCAGAAGCCGGTCATCACCCGTGCCCGCAACTCTATCGCTGGCTTCAAGGTCCGCGAAAACATGCCGATCGGCGCGAAGGTCACCCTGCGCGGCGCTCGCATGTACGAGTTCCTGGACCGTCTCGTGAATATCGCGCTTCCGCGCGTTCGCGACTTCCGCGGCCTAAACCCGAAGAGCTTTGACGGCCGTGGCAACTTCGCCATGGGCATCAAGGAGCACATTGTGTTCCCTGAGATCAACTACGACAAGGTTGATCAGATGTGGGGCATGGACATCATCGTTTGCACGACGGCAACGAAGGACGACGAAGCACGGGCTCTGCTGACAGAGTTCAACTTCCCGTTCCGTCAGTAACCGTAACGACGAGCGTAGAAAAGGAACCGCACATGGCGAAGACAAGCGCAGTTGAAAAGAACAAGCGCCGCCGTACTACGGTCGCTAACCAGGCTGCCAAGCGCGCAGCTCTGAAGGCGATCATCATGAACCAGGCTCTTCCGATCGAAGAGCGGTTCAAGGCATCGATCAAGCTGGCATCCCTGCCGCGCGATGGATCCAAGACCCGCATTCGCAACCGTTGCGAAGTATCGGGCCGTCCGCGCGCATACTACCGCAAACTGCGCATGTCGCGTATCGCGCTGCGTGAACTCGGCAATCTCGGCAAGGTGCCGGGCATCGTCAAGTCGAGCTGGTAAGGAGCAGGTTAGATGACAATGACTGATCCGTTGGGCGATATGCTCACTCGCATCCGCAACGGCGCTTCTCGCCGCAAGTCGTCGGTTTCGACGCCTGCTTCGAAGCTCCGTGCACGTGTTCTCGATGTTCTGCAGTCTGAAGGCTACATCCGTGGCTATTCCGTTGTCGATTTCGGCAATGGCAAGTCTGAGCTCAACATCGAACTCAAGTACTACGAAGGCGCATCGGTGATCCGTGAGATCGGCCGTGTGTCCAAGCCGGGCCGCCGGGTTTATGTCTCGGTCAAGTCCATTCCGCAGGTCGCGAACGGCCTCGGCATCACCATCCTTTCGACCCCGAAGGGCGTGATGGCCGATCACCAGGCTCGCGAACAGAACGTTGGTGGCGAGGTTCTTTGCTCAGTCTTCTAAGACAGGGCAGGGATCTCCATAGCGAACAGACAGGATTGAAAAATGTCTCGTATCGGTAAAAAGCCCGTTCAGGTGCCTGCTGGGATCACGGCTACGGTCGATGGCCAGAAGGTTACCGCTAAGGGCCCGAAGGGTGAGCTGTTCTTCGTCGCAAACGACGAAGTCGGTGTGAAGCTCGAAAATAATGCGGTCGTCGTGACGCCGCTCAGCCAGACGAAGGATGCTCGTGCAAAGTGGGGCATGTCCCGCACGATGATCGAGAACATCTTCAAGGGCGTTAAGGACGGCTTTGAGCGCAAGCTCGAAATCAACGGCGTTGGTTACCGTGCGTCGCTTCAGGGCAAGAACCTGCAGCTGGCACTCGGCTTCAGCCATGACGTTGTTTATGAGCCGCCGCAGGGCATCACGATCGCTGTGCCGAAGCCGACGGAAATCGTCGTCACCGGCATCAACAAGCAGCAGGTCGGCCAGGTTGCCGCTGAAATCCGCGAATACCGCGGTCCTGAGCCTTACAAGGGCAAGGGCGTCAAGTATGCCGAAGAGCGGATCGTCCGCAAAGAAGGCAAGAAGAAGTAAGGATCACGCGAAATGGCTAGCAGGAAAGAAGCACTTGCACGTCGCGCCAACCGCGTGCGTCGTCACCTCAAGTCGGTGGCCAACGGCCGTCCGCGCCTGTCGGTTCATCGCTCGTCGAAGAACATCTATGCCCAGGTCATTGACGATGTCGCTGGTAAGACGCTTGCGTCTGCCTCGACCCTCGACAAGGATCTGCGCGGTTCTCTGAAGACCGGTGCTGACACGGCAGCAGCTGCCCTCGTAGGCAAGCTTGTTGCTGAGCGCGCCTCGAAGGCAGGCGTCAAGGACGTCGTATTCGACCGTGGCGCCTTCATCTACCATGGCCGCATCAAGGCCCTGGCAGAAGCAGCCCGCGAAGGCGGCCTGTCCTTCTAATAAAGTTTCCGGCCGGCGGCTCTAAAGGCACCGGCCGGATCTCACCGGACCGCAGGCGTCCCGAAAAAGGGAGGCCGATGCGGTCCTCGTTTGTTTGCCGATTGCACCCGGAAAAGAAAAAGGAAGAGGACAATGGCACAGGAAAGAAGGCCGCAGCGGGAAGACCGCCAGGCCCGTGAAGAGCGCGATAGCGAATTCGTCGACAAGCTGGTTGCGATTAACCGCGTTGCTAAGGTTGTTAAGGGTGGCCGCCGTTTCGGTTTCGCCGCTCTCGTCGTCGTTGGTGACCAGAAGGGCCGCGTTGGCTTCGGTCACGGCAAGGCACGCGAAGTGCCGGAAGCAATCCGCAAGGCGACTGAAGCTGCCAAGCGCGAACTGATCTTCGTACCGCTGCGTGACGGCCGTACGCTGCATCACGACGTTCATGGCCGCCATGGCGCCGGCAAGGTTTTGCTTCGTTCGGCCAAGGTCGGTACCGGTATCATCGCCGGTGGTCCGATGCGCGCCGTTTTCGAAACGCTCGGCGTTCACGACGTTGTCGCCAAGTCGACCGGTTCCTCGAACCCATACAACATGGTTCGCGCTACCTTCGACGCTCTGAAGCACCAGGTTCACCCGAAGGACATCGCAGCTCAGCGCGGCATCAAGTATGCAACGCTCCAGGCTCGCCGTGCCGCTTCTGGCAATGCCTCTGAAGAATAAGAGGAGTCTGACAGATGGCTAAGGCTACCAAGAAGACTGAAGCGAAGACGATTACTGTCGAACAGATCGGCAGCCCGATTCGCCGTCCGGACGTCCAGCAGCGCACGCTGATCGGCCTCGGACTCAACAAGATGCACCGTCGCCGCACACTGGAAGACACCCCTTCCGTTCGTGGCATGATCCGTGCTGTCCAGCATCTCGTTCGCGTCGTCGACGAGAAGTAAGCCGGGAGATTCGCTATGAAACTCAATGAAATCAAAGACAACGAAGGTTCGACCCATAGCCGCAAGCGCCTCGGCCGCGGTATTGGTTCGGGCTCGGGCAAGACCGGTGGTCGCGGTGTGAAGGGTCAGAAGTCCCGTTCCGGCGTCGCTATCAACGGTTTCGAAGGCGGCCAGATGCCAATCTACCGTCGTCTGCCGAAGCGCGGCTTCAACAACATCTTCAAGGCCGACTTCGTTGTCGTGTCGCTTGAGCGTGTTCAGGCTGCGATCGACGCTGGCAAGCTCGACGCCAAGTCCACGGTTGATGCAGCTGCTCTCAAGGCTGCCGGCGTTATCCGCCGCGTCAAGGACGGTGTACGCGTTCTCGCCGACGGCGAGCTGAAGGCAAAGGTCAAGTTCGAAGTTGCTGGCGCTTCCAAGCCGGCGATCGAAAAGATCGAAAAGGCTGGCGGTTCCGTCACGCTTCTTTCTGCCGCAGCTGCAGAATAATTAATCTTATGATAAGTCGCCCGGGGTGCTTCACACCGGGCGATTTTGCTCCCATATGTGAGCCTCACAAAAACCGGCTGGACGCACGTGCGTCATAAACGGTAGGAACGAACACAAGGGTGAGGCATAGGTTGCTCCCGCAATCCGTCCGAAGCCCGCTTTTGAATAATTCAGAATGCTGATTCCGGGTCCTGCACCTCGCTTGGCTTGTGCCCGAAATTGGTAGCGCGGAGAATCGCATGGCGTCTGCAGCGGAACAGTTGGCTTCCAACCTCAATTTCTCGACCTTCGCCAAAGCCGAGGATCTCAAGAAGCGCCTGTGGTTCACACTGGCAGCTCTCCTCGTGTACCGGCTCGGTACCCACATTCCGCTCCCAGGCCTTAATCCAGAAGCTTATGCGCAGGCCTTCCGCGGCCAGGCAGGTGGCATTCTCGGCCTCTTCAACATGTTCTCGGGCGGCGCCGTCCAGCGCATGGCAATCTTTGCGCTCGGCATCATGCCTTACATTTCCGCTTCGATCATCGTGCAGCTGATGACCTCGGTCGTCCCGGCGCTCGAGAACCTGAAGAAGGAAGGCGAGCAGGGCCGCAAGATCATCAACCAGTACACGCGCTATGGCACGGTGCTACTCGGTGCGCTTCAGGCCTACGGCATTTCCGTCGGTCTTGAGAGCGGCAACGGCCTTGTTGTCGATCCCGGCATATTCTTCCGTATTTCGACGGTCGTCACCTTGCTCGGCGGCACAATGTTCCTGATGTGGCTCGGCGAGCAGATCACCTCGCGGGGTATTGGCAACGGTATTTCGCTGATCATCTTCGCGGGTATCGCCGCCGGCCTTCCGCAGGCGCTCGCCGGCACGCTTGAACTCGGTCGTACGGGCGCTCTGTCGACGACGCTGATTCTCGCGGTTATCGTCATCGCCATCGCTGTCATCGCCATCATCGTTTTCGTTGAGCGTGCGCAGCGTCGCCTGCTGATCCAGTATCCGAAGCGTCAGGTCGGCAATCGGATGTTCCAGGGCGATACCTCGCATCTACCGCTGAAGCTCAATACCTCGGGCGTTATCCCTGCGATTTTCTCATCCTCGCTTCTGCTGCTGCCAGCGACGCTCGCGGGCTTCGCGAACACGACAGCGTTGCCGGCATGGGCGACCTCTGTTATTGCAGCCCTTGGCCATGGCCAGCCGCTCTACATGCTGCTGTACGGCCTGCTGATTGCCTTCTTCGCCTTCTTCTACACGGCGATCGTCTTCAATCCGAAGGACACAGCCGACAATCTGAAGAAGCATGGCGGCTTTATTCCGGGCATCCGTCCGGGCGAGCGGACCGCCGAATATATCGATTACGTGTTGACCCGCATTACGGTGATCGGCGCGATCTACCTCGTCTTCGTGTGCATCCTGCCGGAAATTCTTGTGTCGCAAACGGGCATTCCGTTGTCCCTGGGTGGCACTTCTCTCTTGATCGTGGTTAGCGTAACTCTCGATACGGTGGCGCAGATTCAGGGTCATCTGATCGCACAGCAGTACGAAGGCCTGATCAAGAAATCGAAGTTGCGCGGAGGAAAGAGGGGGCGATGAGACTCATACTGTTAGGGCCGCCGGGCGCGGGTAAGGGGACCCAGGCTCAGCGGATCGTGGAGAAGTACGGAATTCCGCAACTCTCCACGGGTGACATGCTCCGTGCTGCTGTTGCGGCTGGCACGGAGGTAGGCAAGCGGGCAAAGGCCGTCATGGACGCCGGCAAGCTTGTCTCCGATGAGATCGTCAATGCCATCGTCTCCGAGCGTCTGGATGCTCCAGATTGCGCCAAGGGTTTCATTCTCGACGGTTTCCCACGCACGCTGGTTCAGGCCGACGCCACGGAAGCCATGCTGAAGAGCAAGGGCCTGGAACTCTCGACCGTGATCGAGATCCAGGTTGACGACAAGGTTCTCGCGGACCGCGTTTCCGGTCGCTACACCTGCGCGAACTGCGGCGCGGGCTACCACGACACGAACGTCAAGCCGAAGGAGGAAGGTGTCTGTGACCGTTGCGGCTCGACTCACTTCAAGCGTCGGCCCGACGACAATCGCGAAACAGTCGTTACGCGCCTGCAGGCCTACTACAAGGAAACGTCTCCGTTGATCGGCTACTACTATGCCAAGGGCAAGCTGAAGTCGGTGGACGGCATGGCTGAGATCGATCACGTCACCGGCGAGATCGATAAGATACTTTCGAAGCTTTAGTCTTTGAAAATAAACTTGGCGGAAGCGGTTGCTTTTAAGCGCTGATTCCGCTAAACACCGCGCCAACTCGCGATATCTCATGCGATCGGCGCGGACTTCCCAAGGGAATTCCGGGTTCGATCGTTTTTGACTTGTTGAGAACCTGAATTGTAATTGCGACCTCTCTGGGTCGTGTAACGAGACACCACTTGCCGGATGGCAACTGGAACGCAAGGAGAATAGGCGTGGCACGTATCGCTGGCGTCAACATCCCGACTGCAAAGCGCGTTGTAATCGCGCTGACGTATATCCACGGGATCGGTCCAAAATTCGCGCAGGAAATCATGGAAAAGGTTGGCCTGCCGGCCGACAAGCGCGTCCATCAGCTGACGGACTCCGAGGTTCTGCAGATCCGCGAAACCATCGACCGTGACTATCAGGTCGAAGGTGATCTGCGTCGCGAAACCTCGATGAACATCAAGCGTCTGATGGACCTCGGCTGCTACCGCGGCCTGCGTCACCGCCGTGGCCTTCCGGTTCGCGGTCAGCGCACGCACACCAATGCTCGTACCCGCAAGGGCCCGGCAAAGGCCATCGCTGGTAAGAAGAAGTAATTTCCGGGAAACCGGAGGTGAGGGGGCTGGCGGTCTGCGCCGGCCTCTTTTGAGTTTGGGGCAGGGCCGTAAGGTCTCGTTCCGGTGTAGCCGCTGGCATTACGGCGGTGCAGAGATCCAAGAAAGGGATTTAAATGGCCAAGGAAGCCGTCCGCGTTCGTCGTCGCGAACGTAAGAACATTTCGTCGGGTGTTGCCCACGTCAATTCGACCTTCAACAACACGATGATCACCATCACCGACGCTCAGGGCAACGCGATTGCCTGGTCGTCTGCTGGCGCGAAGGGCTTCAAGGGCTCGCGCAAGTCGACCCCCTTCGCTGCTCAGATCGCTGCTGAAGACTGCGCCAAGAAGGCCCAGGAACATGGCATGAAGTCGCTGGAAGTCGAAGTTTGCGGTCCGGGTTCGGGTCGCGAATCCGCTCTGCGCGCCCTCCAGGCCGCTGGTTTCATGATCACGTCCATCCGCGACGTGACGCCGATCCCGCACAATGGTTGCCGCCCGCGCAAGAAGCGCCGCGTCTGATCATCGCCATTCACAACACCGGTGGGTGGATCTTCGCTCCCGGTGCTTCTCAAGCTCGGTTGTCACGATTGGATGGTGGCAACGAACGGAAGGCAAAAATATGATTCAGAAAAACTGGCAGGAATTGATCAAGCCGAACAAGGTCGAGTTCTCTTCGAGCTCGCGCACCAAGGCGACGCTCGTAGCAGAGCCGCTGGAGCGCGGTTTCGGCCTCACCCTCGGCAACGCGCTGCGCCGCGTTCTATTGTCCTCGCTGCGCGGTGCCGCAGTGACGGCCGTGCAGATCGATGGTGTGCTGCATGAATTCTCGTCGATCCCGGGCGTCCGCGAAGACGTCACGGACATCGTCCTCAACATCAAGGAAATCGCCATCAAGATGGATGGCGATGACGCAAAGCGCATGGTCGTGCGCAAGCAGGGCCCGGGCGTTGTAACGGCTGGCGACATCCAGACGGTCGGTGATATCGAAATCCTCAACCCCGACCATGTCATCTGCACGCTCGACGAGGGCGCCGAAATCCGTATGGAATTCACCGTCAACAACGGCAAGGGCTATGTTCCGGCCGATCGCAATCGTGCGGAAGATGCTCCGATTGGTCTCATCCCGGTCGACAGCCTTTATTCGCCGGTCAAGAAGGTGTCCTACAAGGTGGAAAACACCCGCGAAGGACAGGTTCTCGACTACGACAAGCTGAACATGACGATCGAGACCGATGGTTCGATCTCCGGCGAAGATGCCGTCGCTTTCGCGGCTCGCATCCTCCAGGATCAGCTTGGCGTGTTCGTCAACTTCGACGAGCCGCAGAAGGAAACCGAAGAGGAAGCGGTCACCGAACTCGCTTTCAACCCGGCGCTCCTCAAGAAGGTGGACGAACTCGAACTGTCTGTTCGCTCGGCAAACTGCTTGAAGAACGACAACATCGTCTACATCGGCGACCTCATTCAGAAGACCGAAGCAGAAATGCTCCGCACACCGAATTTTGGTCGCAAGTCGCTGAACGAAATCAAGGAGGTTCTCGCTTCCATGGGCCTGCACCTCGGTATGGAAGTGCCGGCATGGCCGCCTGAGAACATCGAAGATCTCGCCAAGCGTTACGAAGACCAGTACTAACCATCAAACGGCGGGCAAGATGCCTGCATGTGAAGGAGAATAGCCATGCGCCACGGTAAAGCCGGCCGCAAGCTGAATAGAACCGCTAGCCACCGCAAGGCAATGTTTGCCAACATGGCGGCTTCGCTCATTACCCATGAGCAGATCGTGACCACCCTGCCGAAGGCAAAGGAAATCCGTCCGATCGTTGAAAAGCTCGTAACGCTCGGCAAGCGCGGCGACCTGCACGCTCGTCGTCAGGCGATCTCGCAGATCCGCGACGCTGCTGTTGTTTCGAAGCTGTTCGACACGATCGCTTCGCGCTACGCAACCCGCAACGGCGGCTACCTGCGTATCATGAAGGCAGGCTTCCGCCAGGGCGACAACGCTGCTCTCGCAGTCATCGAATTCGTTGACCGCGACACCTATGCGAAGGGCGCAGCCGACAAGGCTCGCGTTGAAGCCGAAGCTGCTGCAGCTGAAGCCGCTTAATCCTTTCCGGCTCGCCGGAAGCAAAACAGCCGGGCTGCAAAGCCCGGCTGTTTTCGTTTTAGGGATCAGCCTTTGGCTCGCCACGCTTCGGCCGTTCGCGTCGCTTGTTGAAATGGATCAGACGGGCAGGTGGCGGCTCCCCGATGACAACGACATCACCGACACTTCGCAGCGCTGCTCTGAAGCGTGCGGTGTTCCGTCTCCCCCATACGCCAAGGAAATACTGCCCGGTGCCTTCCTGCTTGAAGACGGTCGCTCGCCCGAACGCCCTACTGAGCCCGCCTTCGCCGACAAGGCCACCACCGCCATAGACGGAAGCGACCTCTCTAAGCGGTGCTGCTGCAGCGAAGGTGTCGCCTAACGCTGAAAAATTCGGGTCGCGGTAGAGATAGACTGGGCAGGGTGTTTCCATCGGCACACGGTGGCGGATTTTGCTATCGATGACAATTCGGTCAGCCGGGAACCCGCTGGCGAATGGCCGTTTGTTGTCCCTGTCTTCCGCAACCATTCTTGGCCTTCCTGTTGCGCGCGATAGGTCGGTAGGACCGGTAGAGGATCAGGAGGATCAGCAGACTGATATAGACGGATTGCTCGAGGCCAAGAACCTTCGTCGATAGCGCAAAGTGTACGGCGCCAGCAGCAGCGACGATATAGACGAGGCGGTGCAGCCGCACCCAATTCGGTCCGAGCCGCCGGATCGAGAGGTTGTTCGAGGTGAGAGCAAGCGGTACCAGTAGAGCTAGGCCGGCCATACCGAACATGATGAAGGGCCGCTTCAGCACGTCGCTTACGACCATCGAAATGTCGAGCGCCTGGTCCAGCACCATGTAGACCGTGAAGTGCATCAGGGCATAGTAGAAAGTCAGGAGCCCTAGCGCTCGGCGATAACGAAGATAGTTCCAGCCGAGAAGGTCCCGGGCAGGGGAGACAGCCAGCGTCAGGATGAGGAAGCGGATCGTCCAGAGGCCGAGGAACAACTCGAAGGTCTTTACCGGGTCGGCGCCGAGCTGATCCGTGGCGCCGAGATAAAAGGTCCAAGCAGCGGGCAGCAGCCCCACGGTATAGAGAGCCCAGATGGAGGCCGACTGCCAACGCTTCGGGAGACTGAACGAGAGGGCCGCCATCAGAAGTTCTTCCGGAGATCCATGCCGCTGTAGAGGCTTGCCACCTCGTCGGCATAGCCGTTGAACGGCAGAGTGGGATGGCGGCTGGCGCCAAAGAAGCCGCTTTCGCCGATACGCCGCTCCGTCGCCTGGCTCCAGCGTGGGTGATCGACCTCCGGATTGACGTTAGCGTAGAACCCGTATTCCTGCGGATTGGTCACTTGCCAGGTGTTTTTCGGTTCCTTGTCAGTCAGCGTGATCCGAACGATCGACTTGATACCCTTGAAGCCATATTTCCACGGTACGGCCAGTCGGATCGGCGCACCGTTCTGGTTCGGCAGAGTTTCGCCATAGAGGCCAACGGCAAGCAGCGTTAATGGATGGCGCGCCTCATCGAGCCGAAGGCCTTCGACATAGGGCCAGTCGAGTGATTGGAAGATGCCCTTCTGGCCAGGCATCTGGTCTGGCCGCACGACCGTTTCAAAGGCAACGTACTTGGCGCTGCCAAGCGGCTCCACCTTGTTGAGGAGAGAGGCAAGCGGAAAACCATCCCACGGAATGACCATCGACCACGCCTCGACACAGCGCATGCGGTAGGTGCGGCTCTCGATCGGGAATTCCTTCATCAGCGCTTCGACATCGAACGTGCCGGGCTTGTTGACCATGCCGTCGACCTTGATCGTCCAGGGCAGCGGCTTGAAGTCGCCGGAGAGCGCGGCGGGGTCGCCCTTGTCCAGGCCGAATTCGTAGAAATTGTTGTAGGTCGTCACGTCCTTCAACGGCGTGGCCTTCTCGCCGACCGTGTATTTGCTGTCGATGACCGACAGTGCGGCGGCGCTGGCCTTGCTGGCTCCGTAGAGCGCCATGGCGCCCAGTGTCGCGACCCCGAGGAACTCGCGACGCCTGAGATAGAGCTGCTGCGGCGTGATCTCTGAAGATGCGATCTTGGGTGGACGATAGGCTGGCATCGGAAACCTCCTGAGCATCAGAGCTCGGTATAAACCTTCAACGCATCAAACACGTCTTTGGATCATTGTTTATGCCCACCGGCATGGCTGCGGAAAGCCAACTTTTTGTGTACGGTGTTTGATGGAATAGTCTGTAACAAAAACACTGCTGCGACCGTATATGGTCGACGCACCCAAGAGCCCAGGCGTACCGGTTTCGGCTTTCGCGGTAGTGACAGCCCACAGCGTTTGGATTAGGACAATTCCAAAAAACAGCGATAGCCCGGTCGCTTAGATCATTGCGCCCCCGCATCGCCGACAATTTCCGACACGCAAGGAATACACCAATGCCATCCTATCGTTCGAGAACCACGACTCACGGCCGCAATATGGCGGGTGCGCGCGGCCTTTGGCGCGCAACGGGCATGAAGGACTCGGATTTCGGCAAGCCGATTATTGCGGTGGTGAACTCCTTCACCCAGTTCGTGCCCGGTCACGTCCATCTCAAGGACCTCGGCCAGCTCGTTGCCCGCGAAATCGAAGCCGCCGGCGGCGTTGCCAAGGAATTCAATACGATCGCGGTCGACGACGGTATCGCCATGGGCCATGACGGTATGCTCTATTCGCTGCCCTCGCGCGAATTGATTGCCGACAGCGTCGAATACATGGTCAACGCTCACTGTGCCGACGCCATGGTCTGTATTTCCAACTGCGACAAGATCACTCCCGGTATGCTGATGGCGTCGCTCCGCCTCAACATTCCGACGATCTTCGTTTCCGGCGGCCCCATGGAAGCCGGAAAGGTGGTCCTGCACGGCAAGACACACGCGCTCGATCTCGTCGACGCGATGGTTGCCGCCGCCGACGACAAGATCAGCGACGAGGACGTCAAGGTCATCGAACGGTCCGCCTGTCCGACCTGCGGTTCGTGCTCGGGCATGTTCACCGCCAACTCCATGAACTGCCTGACGGAGGCGCTTGGTCTGTCGCTGCCTGGCAACGGCTCGACGCTCGCAACGCATGCCGACCGCAAGCGCCTGTTCGTCGAGGCTGGCCACCTGATCGTCGATCTCGCCCGTCGCTACTACGAACAGGACGACGTCAAGGCTCTACCCCGCACGATTGCCTCCAAGCAGGCATTCGAGAACGCCATGGCTCTCGATATCGCCATGGGTGGCTCGACGAACACCGTTCTGCATATCCTTGCAGCGGCGCATGAAGGCGAGGTCGATTTCACAATGGCCGACATCGACGCGCTGTCGCGTCGCGTTCCCTGCCTCTCCAAGGTCGCGCCGGCAAAGAACGACGTCCACATGGAAGACGTTCACCGGGCGGGCGGCATCATGTCGATCCTGGGCGAACTGGACAAGGGCGGTTTGCTCAACCGGGAATGCCCGACGGTCCATGCCGAAACCCTCGGCGACGCAATCGACCGTTGGGACATCACCCGCACCAACAGCGAGACCGTCCGCAATTTCTACCGGGCGGCTCCCGGCGGCATCCCGACCCAGGTTGCCTTCAGCCAGGAAGCGCGTTGGGACGAACTCGACACGGACCGCGAAAAGGGCGTTATCCGCTCGGTGGAGCACCCCTTCTCGAAAGATGGCGGTCTTGCTGTCCTCAAGGGCAATCTCGCGCTCGATGGCTGTATCGTGAAGACGGCAGGCGTCGATGAATCCATCCTGAAGTTCTCCGGTCCGGCCAAGGTTTATGAAAGCCAGGACGCGGCAGTGAAGGCCATCCTCTCGAACCAGGTTGTTGCCGGCGATGTTGTCGTCATTCGCTACGAAGGCCCGAAGGGCGGGCCCGGCATGCAGGAAATGCTCTATCCGACGAGCTACCTGAAGTCGAAGGGCCTCGGCAAAGCCTGCGCGCTGATCACGGACGGTCGCTTCTCCGGCGGCACCTCCGGCCTCTCCATCGGTCACGTTTCACCGGAAGCGGCAAACGGCGGCACGATCGGCCTGGTCCGTGAGGGCGACATGATCGACATCGACATCCCGAACCGCGTCATCAGCCTGCGCGTCGACGACAAGGAACTGGCAAACCGTCGCGCCGAGCAAGAGGAGAAGGGCTGGCATCCGTCCGAGCAACGCAAGCGCAATGTCACGACCGCGTTGAAGGCTTACGCCGCCTTCGCAACCAGCGCCGACCGCGGCGCCGTCCGGGATCTCGGCAACCGCTAAGTCTCAGATCAAAAACGAATGTGAAATGGACCGGTCGCTAAAGCGGCCGGTTTATTTTTTTGTAGGTTTCATCCAGCTGTTTCAAGCGCTCGTCATAGGCGGCCTTGATGCAGGCGGCATCTGAGCCGCATTCCTGGCGCTTCTTGAGCCAAGCCGTTTGTTCGTCTTGCAAGGTGCCGCGCGAACCCATCGCCATCAGCCCGGACAGCAGGTCGAACGTCGTTACCATCTTCACATCGGCATCGTTCAGCGCGCGGTTCTCGCAGATCACCTTTTCGTCCGGCTTCAACTCTTTGGCCTCGCAGTCGAAGCTGGCAGAATGGGAAGCGCCTGTCAGGCCTACAAAAAGGATAGATGTCGCGAAAATGCGAAGCGTGCGGCGGAAACGTCTCATGCGTGAGTTCCTGTTCGATTGGCGGTGGGTGCCCTTCGGTAGATGATGCACGCCACTGCTTCGGCAAGAACAGAGCCATCCGCGAAGCGCTAGGTCTTGCGCTGCCATCCGTAGAGTCAGGATGTCTCCCATAGGTGACTTTGATCTTCCTTTACCTTTAGATATCAGCCGCATGGAGCTTGTTTCTGAATCAGTTTGAGAGGCATGTTCAGCAGTTCGTGAGCTGCCCTATTCTTCCATGCTTCCGCCCTCTTTCCTTTCTAGCGTCCGACGCTACAACGTTTTCACAAGAGAATTTTAGAAGGACTCCCCATGCATGACCTGTTGAAGCGCACAGCCCTGCCTTTCGTGGCTTTGATGCTCGCGCTACCGGTTTCCGCCAACGCTCAGACGGCCAAGACTGTGCCGCAGAGCCAGATGGAAATGCAGCTTTCCTTCGCGCCGCTGGTCAAGCAGACGGCCGGCGCTGTCGTGAACGTCTATGCCGAGAAGACGGTCCGCAGGCAGTCTCCCTTCGCCGGCGATCCCTTCTTCGAAGAATTCTTCGGTCAGCAGATGCCGAATCGCAGCGAGAAGCAATCTTCGCTGGGATCCGGCGTCATCGTCGAATCGAACGGAACGATCGTCACCAACAACCACGTCGTGGAAGGCGCCGACGATATCAAGGTTGCGCTTTCGGACGGGCGTGAGTTTCCGTGCAAGGTCGTCCTGAGGGATGACCGCGTCGATCTCGCCGTTCTCAAGGTCGATACGAAGGAAAGCTTCCCGACGCTCGCGCTCGGCAATTCCGATGCGGTTGAAGTCGGCGATCTCGTGCTGGCGATCGGCAACCCCTTCGGTGTCGGCCAGACAGTGACGAGTGGCATCGTCTCGGCGCTGGCGCGCAATCAGGTGGTCAAGAACGAGTTCGGTTTCTTCATCCAGACGGACGCATCGATCAACCCGGGCAATTCCGGCGGTGCGCTGATGAATATGAAGGGCGAACTGATCGGCATCAACACGGCGATCTTCTCGCGCGGCGGCGGCTCGAACGGTATCGGCTTTGCGATCCCTGCGAATCTGGTGAAGGTGTTCCTCGCCTCGGCCGATGCCGGCGTGAAATCTTTCGAGCGGCCTTATGTCGGGGCAACGTTCGATGCGGTAACATCGGAGGTTGCCGAAGCGCTCGGGCTCAACAAGGCGCGTGGCGCTCTCATCGTCAAGGTGACTGACGGTGCTCCAGCCGCAAAGGCCGGATTGAAGGCAGGTCAAATCGTGACCGCCGTCGATGGCATTCCGGTCGAGCATCCGGATGCGCTTCTCTATCGCCTGACAACGGCTGGGCTTGGCAAATCGGTCCAGTTGACTGTGCTCGAGAACGGCCACGAGCAGCAGATCGCGCTCGCACTCGCCAGAGCGCCCGAGACGGCGCCACGTGATCAGCGCACGATCGGAGGCCGCACACCCTTTACCGGTGCCGTCGTCGAAAACCTGTCGCCTCGCGTCGCCGACGAGCTTCGTATGCCCTCCGAATCCACCGGCGTCGTTGTTTCCGAGGTGAAGGAGGATTCTCTTGCCGCTCGCCTTGGCTTTGAGCCGAAGGACATCATCGTTTCGATCAATGGCACGGAAGTGAAGACGACTAAGGAACTTGCCGGGATCGCCGACGAGGATCCCAGCTTCTGGCGTGTCGAGATCGAGCGCGACGGCCAACGCATTAGACAGTTCTTCCGATGAGTGACGATCTATTTGCACCGCGTATTCCCGAGGAGGTCGCCAATCGGCGGCCTCTTGCCGATCGCCTGCGGCCACGCACGCTTTCGGAAGTGACCGGTCAGGACCATCTTACCGGTGAAGACGGCGTGTTGCGGCGCATGATCGACAGTGGCTCGCTCGGCTCGATGATTTTCTGGGGTCCGCCAGGAACCGGCAAGACGACCGTTGCCCGATTGTTGTCGGGTGAAGCCGGTCTCGCGTTCGAACAGATATCAGCGATTTTCTCGGGCGTGGCCGATCTCAAGAAAGTCTTCGAGGCAGCCCGTCTGCGCCGGATGGACGGCCGGCAGACGTTGCTTTTCGTCGACGAAATTCACCGTTTCAACAGGGCGCAGCAGGATAGCTTTCTCCCTGTTATGGAAGACGGCACTGTTATTCTCGTCGGCGCCACGACCGAAAATCCGTCCTTCGAACTGAATGCGGCTTTGTTGTCACGCGCGCGCGTCTTGACCTTCAAGTCGCACGACGATGAGAGCCTTGAAGAGTTGTTGAAGCGTGCGGAGACGACCGAAGGCAAAGTGCTGCCGCTGACCGACGATGCGCGTGCAAGCCTGTTGCGAATGGCGGACGGCGATGGCCGTGCCGTGTTGACCCTGGCGGAAGAGGTTTGGCGTGCCGCGCGGGAAGGGGAAACCTTCGACACTGAGGGGCTGACACGGATCGTGCAGCGCCGGGCGCCTGTCTATGACAAGGCTCAGGACGGGCATTACAACCTTATCTCGGCACTGCATAAATCCGTCCGCGGCTCGGATCCCGATGCTGCGCTCTACTATCTCGCCCGCATGTTCGACGCTGGCGAAGATCCGCTCTACCTGGGCAGGCGCCTTGTCCGCATGGCCGTGGAAGACATCGGCTTGGCCGACCCGCAGGCGCTCGTGATCTGCAATGCCGCAAAAGACGCCTATGACTACCTCGGTTCTCCCGAAGGCGAACTGGCATTGGCGCAAGCCTGCGTCTATCTCGCGACCGCGCCGAAATCGAACGCCGTCTATACCGCCTTCAAGGCCGCGACGATGGCCGCCAAGCAGAATGGCTCTCTACTGCCGCCGAAGCACATCCTGAACGCGCCGACGAAGCTGATGAAGGGCGAGGGTTACGGCGAAGGCTATCGCTACGACCACGACGAGCCGGACGCCTTTTCCGGCCAGGATTATTTCCCGGAGAAGATGGGTCGCCAGACTTTCTACGATCCGCCGGAGCGCGGCTTCGAGCGGGATATTCGCAAACGTCTTGAATGGTGGGTGAAGCTCAGAAAAGAACGCAACCAGCGCTGATCAGGATGCGCGCATCTGTCCCGCGGGTGCGACGAGCTTGACGGCAGATTCCGCAAGTCCGTGATGGCCTTCCATATCCACGACGAGATGCCAGTGGCCGCTCTCGGGAATGGAAAGACGGATAGGAGATTTCCGCGCGACGCCGCCGACGTACTTGAAGTCGAGGACCTCGGTGAAGCGCTGATAGTTCGGCGCCGTCATCAGGCGCACATTCGCCACCGCGTTCAACGTCACCTCGATGATCGTCCCGGCGCGCTGCTCGTTGAGATCGTAGTGGGTAAAACGAAAATTCGGTTTTGGCATCGGTCTTCGGCGTGGCTGGTCTCGTGCCGCACCATAGGCGCATTCCAGTTAAGGAAGCGTTTGCCATTGGCGGCAGGCAGCGGGTCCGTCGCCGACGGCGTCGACGTGAGTGCATTTCGCTGTCGCCGCCGAGCACGCTGAATTGCAAGATGATGCCATCCGGCACAAAATGGCGTGACAAGCGCTGTCGTCACGGCGCCAAGCCGCAATACTTTGTCTGCGGGCATCCTTGCGTCTTAAATGCCGCCGAGAACGACTAGAATTCAACTGCGGCAAGTACGATGCCGAAGAGAATGAGCGCCTGGGCCGTACGTCGCTCACGCATCTGTCGTTTCGGTGCGGGGCGGCGAGGGCGGGTGACCGAAGCGTTCGGTCGTATGAAGTATCGCATGTTTTCAGCCTTCACATTTCAAGGGAAGGCTAACGCCGCTTCCGGTAGGAAATCCGTTCGTGCGCAAGCGCAAAGATATAGAAATGGTATAAAGGGCCAAGATCCGACAAAAGCGGTGGCGCGGCAGAAATGCTATTACCTTCAGGATATTGGCGGCGAACCCGGATTCATCTCATCAAGGCCTTGATTCAAAACTTGAACGGTCGAAGACGAACCCAGAGTTGATCTCTTCTTGGAAACGCAGACATTATGCCGGCGCATCTGGGGAGGAATGCCAGAACGATGGATGGCCCAGTAATCGATACAACGCTCGTGCGTCGGCTGATTAGCACGCAGTTTCCAAAGTGGTCAGGTCTGCCGATCCGACCCGTCGAGTTCGGCGGATGGGACAACAGGACATTCCACCTTGGCGCCGGCATGACAGTTCGGTTGCCAAGCGCTGCTCACTATGCCGATCAGGTCGCCAAGGAACAGCGGTGGCTGCCGATCCTCGCACCGCAGCTGCCCCTGCCCATACCCGTGCCTCTGGCCATGGGACGGCCGGACGAAACCTATCCGTGGCCGTGGTCCGTCTATGAATGGCGTGACGGTGAGACGGCGCTGGTGGAACGTATCGACGATCTCAGCCAGTTTGCCACCGCGCTGGCGGGGTTCCTCGATGCGTTGCAGGCAGTTGACGCAACGGGAGGACCTCTGCCCGGCTCTCACAATTTCTTTCGCGGTGGATCGCTGAAAGTCTACGACCCGCAAACGCGCGAGGCGCTGACGCGCCTGGACGGGCGGGTCGACACGAAACTGGCCGGGGAGACCTGGGAAGCAGCGCTTGCGACCGCGTGGCAAGGTGCACCCGTCTGGTTCCACGGTGATGTCGCTCACGGCAATCTTCTGGTTAAGAACGGTCGACTCGATGCCGTCATCGATTTCGGAACGTCGGGCGTCGGCGATCCTGCCTGTGATCTTGCAATCGCCTGGCACCTGTTCGAAGGGCAGAGCCGTGAGGTGTTTCGCAAGGCACGCCCGCTGGACGCGGAAACGTGGGCGCGAGGCCGCGGATGGACGTTATGGAAGGCCTTGATCGTTGCGGCCGGTATGGCAGGCGCAAATCCCGCAGACGTCAAGAAGTCGTGGCAGGTCATCGATGATGTGGTGGCCGATCATGTGGCATGGACGTGAGGCCGGGATCGCTCGGTCGAAAATAATGGTGGTTGCCTGTCGGGAGAGAAGGTTGCGCGGCGTCCTTTGGTGGAAGCTAACGGCATCGCAACCGCAGATGCGGGAAGCCGGAAGTCTGGACAATGATTGCTGAGCGGCTTCGGCCGAGGGAGAGATGATATGAGCAAGACGATTGCAATTCTGTTGGCGCGACTGATCTTTGGCGCCGTTTTCGCGATGGCCATGAGCTTCAAGTTCATGGATATACAATCGACCGCAAGCTATATCGCCGCGGCAGGCTTTCCATTCCCGCTCTTCCTGGCTTGGGTAGCGGCGTTCTTCGAACTTGGCCTGACCCTGGCATTCCTGACGGGAGCTTTCTTCTCAGAAGCCTCGGTCTTGGCTGGCATCTACGTGGTATTCCTGGCCTTCGCCTTCCATGGCTCCAGCCACTGGAGCAGCAGTCAAGCGGAGTTCGGCTTCTTTGTCGATCATTTCACCTTCCTCGCCGGCCTGCTTTTCGCGGCCGTGCATGGTCCGGGAGACACGCTGGTCCTGAGGACGCGTTCGCCACTGATGGCTCGATAGAAGTCTGGGTCCCTATCCGGAGGGGGTGCCAATTCATCGAGCAGGCGTTCGAACGCCGTCGGGCTTCCGGCAGTGGCGAATATGATCAACGCCGGTTGCGCTGCGCCTCATTCAGCAGTTTGGCGGGGAAATATGCTCAGCGGAGGATCCCGTCGAGTGCCGGCATTCCCAGGATGGCGGAGGCTGCGATCAGCAGATAGCAGATCGTTCGGAACGTGCTCTCCTTGGCCAGCCCGAACAGCTTCGAGCCGGCATAAAGGCCGATGGCGTAACTCGGCAAGATGACGATCGTCAGAGCGACGACGGCTTGAACGAAGAGCCCACCGAAATAGTAGCTGACGACGCTGAAGCAGGTTGAAATCGCGAAATAGAGAATAATGTTTGCCCGCACCCGGGTAAAATCGGTCTTGCCGCCGAGCCAGTAGGCAACGACCGGAGGCCCGCCGAGCTGCGCGGCGCCACTGAAAAGGCCGGCAATGACACCTGTCAGAGAGGTGAGTGGCATGCGTGGTTCGCCGTGGTAGCGCCAACCGGAAACAAGCAGTGCGAGCAGACAGATGGCAATTGCCGTAATCGCCCAGCGCAACGCAAGCGGATCCATCAGCGCGAGCACTGCGGTCCCCGCCGGTACGCCGAGGAGCGCACCTGCGGCCATCGTGAAGACCTCACGCCGGTTCGCGTTGCGCCAAGCAGGCGGAATCATCCCGAGTGTCGCAAGGCCATCGATGACAAGCAGGACCGGCGATATCAGCTTCGGACCGATGATTGCGCCGCCAAGCGGAATGAAGATCAGCGCTGCCCCGAACCCCGAGAAGCCACGTGCCAATCCTGCAATGAAAGCGATGACGACAAGCGATGGAATGCCGTGATCCGGCAAGGCAGCGACAAACCAAGCGCTCGTGTCCGCCAGCAGCGTATCAGGCGACATCAATCGGCTCCGGGGATTACGAGGCGAGCATCAGGTCCATGTTCTGGACAGCGGCGCCCGAAGCTCCCTTGCCGAGGTTGTCAAGCAGCGCCACGAGGTTGACCTGCGAGGCGCCCGGCGTGCCGAACACGAAGAGTTTCATCGTGTCCTTACCAGCGAGCTCGACGGCATCGATGCGGGGTACCTTGCTGCTCTCTTCCAGCGGTACGACTGTCACGATGTCCTGACCCGCGTAGTGGGCCACGAGAGCAGCGTGGATGCTTTCATGCGTCGTCCCTTCGGCAAGATCATCGAGATACAGCGGCACCTGAACGATCATGCCCTGCGGGAACTTTCCGACCGACGGCGAGAAGATTGGTGCCCGATCGAGCAGGCCGTGAATCTTCATCTCGGGCACGTGCTTATGAGTGAGCGTCAGGCCGTAGAGGAAGTGAGGTGCGCTGATCGCATCGTCGCGGCTCTGGTCTTCCATCTGCGCGATCATCTGCTTGCCGCCGCCGGTATAGCCGGAGACTGCATTGACCGTGACCGGATAGCCGTCCGGCAGGATGCCGGCAGCGCGCAGCGGCCGAATGAGGCCGATCGCACCGGTGGGGTAGCAGCCCGGATTGGCAACGAAGCGTGCCGACTTGATCTTGTCCGCCTGCCCCTTGTCCATCTCCGCAAAGCCATAGGCCCAGCTAGGATTGACGCGGAACGCCGTGGAGGTGTCGATCACCCGTACGCTGTTGTTGCCGGAGACCATCTGCACCGCTTCCTTCGAAGCGTCGTCCGGCAGGCAGAGGATGGCGATATCGGCGCCGTTCAACATGTCCTCGCGCATTGCCGCGTTGCGACGCTCCGCTTCCGGAATCGACAAAAGCTCGACATCGCGACGGCCGGCCATGCGCGTGCGGATCTGCAAGCCCGTCGTGCCGTGTTCGCCATCGATGAAGATCTTCGGTGCCATTGTCTTGCTCACACTTTCAATAGGTTAGAAAGAAGTCCGGAATCACTTTGTAAGAGAGATAAGTCAGCCCTGTGACACGCTCGCGCGGCGCTCGGCATGCAGGCCAAGCATATACATCGCGACCGTCGCCCCCGCAATGGCGGTGATATCGGCATGGTCGTAGGCCGGTGAGACCTCGACGACGTCGGCACCCCTGATATCGAGCTGATGCAGACGCTGCAGCACGGAGAGGATCTTCGCGCTCGAGGGACCGCCGGATACGGGCGTACCGGTGCCGGGCGCATAGGCGGGGTCAAGGCAATCGATATCGAAGGTCAGATAGGCTGGCGCGCCGCGGGTATGCGAAATGATTGTCGAGGCAATATCGCCTGCACTCATCTCTTCAAGCTGATGACCATAGAGAATCTGAATACCGAAATCCTCGGGGGCGTGGGTGCGGATGCCGATCTGGATCGACCGATCCGGATCGATGATGCCGTCTCGCGCAGCCCGTGCCACGAAGGAGCCATGGTCGATCCGCCTGTTGTCGTCGAACCAGGTGTCTTGGTGGGCGTCGAACTGGACGAGTGCAAGCGGTCCATGCATAGCCGCATGCGCCTTGAGGACTGGCCAGGTGACGAAGTGGTCGCCTCCAAGGGTCAGCATGAAGGCGCCGCTGTCGATAATGGTCTTGGCCTGCCGCTCGATTGCCGCGGGCGTCTCGTGGTGATTGCCATAGTCGAGCAGGCAGTCGCCGTAGTCGATGACGGCCATCTCTGCAAAGAGATCGCGGTTGAAGGGGTACTGCGGGTCGTTGTCGAAGATCGCCGACGCGCGCCGTATCGCCTGCGGCCCGAACCGTGTTCCCGGCCGATTGGATGTCGCGGCATCGAAGGGGATGCCCCAAACGACCGCATCGGCGCCGGTCAGGTCCTTCGTGAAGCGGCGACGCATGAACGACAGCGCTCCGGCGAAGGTCGGATCGCTGGCTGCTGATGTAAGGCTCGCTGCCGTGAAAGCGTGGTCGATCGACTTGTTGGCCAAGTGATGCTCCTCGAGAGTGTTGGTCCGCTATGCCTACCAGAAACGAATTTCAAACCGAAAGGGCAAAGTGGTGCCGGTCGCTTGGCCAAGTTGGTTTAGCCCGGCAATTTGTCGGCCAGCACTTCTGGAGTCCTCAGTTGCGGGGCCTCGGCAAGCAGTTCTTCTGCTCGGGCCATCAACGCTGCGGCCACCTTGCCGTTCAAATGCGCCTGTCGGCCTGCCTCGTCATCGAAAGCATCGAAGATGGCGAATGTGCTCTGGTCATAGCGAATGGCAAACCACGCCACCGTACCGGGTTCCTGTTCAACAAGTGACTTTGCACTTTTCAAGAACGCCGCCACTTCTTCTGCCTTGCCGGACCTTGCTTTCAGTTCGACGTAAATTGCCCGCTTGGTCATTCCCGCCTCCCTTGGCATGCGCGTGAAGCGCGTGGAATGCGGTAGAACTGGCAACGGAACGAGCCGCTTCAAGCGCTCGCCAAAAGAAAAGGCCGGGCAAAAGCCCGGCCTTCGCAATTCCGTATTCCGGTAGCGATTAACGCTTGGAGAACTGGAACGAACGGCGGGCCTTGGCCTTACCGTACTTCTTACGTTCAACAACGCGGCTGTCGCGGGTCAGGAAGCCACCCTTCTTCAGGACCGAGCGCAGGCCCGGCTCGAAGTAGGTGAGAGCCTTGGAAAGACCGTGACGAACGGCACCGGCCTGGCCGGAGAGGCCGCCGCCAGCAACCGTTGCAACGATGTCGAACTGGCCGTCACGGGCAGCAGCGACGATCGGCTGACGCAGAATCATCTGCAGAACCGGGCGTGCGAAGTATTCCGCGAATTCCTTGCCGTTGACGATGATCTTGCCGGAACCCGGCTTGACCCATACGCGGGCAACAGCGTTCTTGCGCTTGCCGGTCGCGTAGGAACGGCCAAGCGAGTCGACCTTGCGGACGTGAACCGGAGCAGCAGCTGCTTCGGACGAGCCGAGATCCTTTAGGGAGGAGAGGTCAGCCATTCTTAGGCGCTCCTTACGTTCTTCTTGTTCAGCTTGGCGACGTCGAGAACGACAGGCTGCTGTGCTTCATGAGGATGGTTGGAACCAGCGTAGACGCGGAGGTTCTTCATCTGACGACGGCCGAGCGGGCCGCGCGGAACCATGCGCTCAACAGCCTTCTCGAGAACGCGCTCCGGGAAGCGGCCTTCGATGATCTGGCGAGCGGTACGCTCCTTGATGCCGCCGGCATAACCGGTGTGCCAGTAGTAAACCTTGTCGGAGTACTTCTTGCCGGTGAATACGACCTTGTCGGCGTTGATGACGATGACGTTGTCGCCGTCGTCAACGTGGGGCGTGAAGGTTGCCTTGTGCTTGCCGCGCAGGCGCATAGCGATGATGGAAGCGAGACGACCAACGACGAGCCCTTCGGCGTCGATGATGACCCACTTCTTCTCCACCTCTGCAGGCTTCTGGGAGAAGGTTGCCATAGTTGTTACTCTCTTTTGGATCCCTCGACCCGAAGGCGAGAGGGCGTTTCTTGTTGCTTGGTTTGGCTGCCCGAAGACACACCAAAAAGAAAGCAGCCCGGAAAGGCTGCGTTTCTGGCGGTGTGTATAAAGACAAAGGGCGGCTTGGTCAACAATATCAGATTGCCGACATGCAAAAATACGTGTGCAAAATCAATGTGTTGTATATGTGGTATTTGGATACCTCATATTTCGCGCGGCGGAATGGAGTAAGTCGCGGTCGCGTGGGCGATCAACTCGTCTGCATTCTCCTGAAAAATCGAGGCGTCGATGACGGCGAGCCGCTTGCCAAGCTTCAGAATCCTACAGGTACAGGTAGTTGGCCTAAGCTTCGGCAGGCGCAGGAAGTTGATGTTGAGATTGGTGGTTACGGCCAACGCGACAGGCCCGATATGGGCGAGTACCGCCGCGTAGGCCGTTACATCAGCCAAGGCAAAGAGGGCAGGGCCGGAGACGGTGCCCCCAGGACGCAAATGCCTCTCGCTTGGGTCGAGCCGCATCGAGACGCTGCCGGGTCTGATCTCGGTAATCGTGAACACCCGCCCATCCGTATGAATCTGCGGAAAGTCCGTATCCAGAAAACGGTGGAGCTCGTCGATCGTCATGATCGGCTGCATGAGTTCGCCTCGAAATTGCTTGTCGTCTGTGGCAGAACAATTAGCACGGAAAAGCAATGCTGGGAGTTAGACCATGGCCGAAGTCGTATCCTTTCGAAAGGACCCAAACAAAGCGGGCGAGGGCGCGCTCGTCATCCCGCAATTGAGCGACGGCATCCTGCGGCTGACGCTCAGCAATTCGCCTGCAAATGCGCTCTCGATCGCCGTCATGGAAACCCTGATCGGCGAACTCCAAAGCGCTGCTGAAGACGCAGCCGTTCGCGTGGTCATCATCGCATCGACCGGCAATGTCTTTTCTGCCGGCCACGACCTCAAGGAATTGACCGCGCATCGCGCCGATGAGGACGGCGGCGAGGCATTCTTCGAAGAAGCCTTCGCGTTGGCCGCTGATCTCATGCTCGAGATCACGCGCCTGCCGAAGCCCGTTATCGCTGAGATCGATGGGCTCGCAACGGCTGCCGGCTGCCAGCTCGTCGCTTCCTGCGACCTTGCGATCTGCACCGATACGGCAACCTTCTGCACACCAGGCGTCAATATTGGCCTGTTCTGTTCGACGCCGATGGTGGCGGTTTCGCGAGCGGCGCATCGCAAACAGGCGATGGAAATGTTGCTCACCGGCGAGACGATCGACGCCTCTACCGCCAAGGATTTCGGTTTGGTGAACCGCATCGTCCCGAAGCAGTATCTGACGCAGGTCGTCACCAAATATGCGTCCGTCATCGCAAGTAAATCGCCGCTGACGCTGAAGATCGGCAAGGAGGCTTTCTACCGTCAGCTCGAAATGCCGATCGAGGAAGCCTACAGTTACGCGGCTCAGGTCATGGTCGATAATATGCTGACGGCCGATGCCGAAGAGGGGATCGGCGCCTTCCTTTCGAAGCGCATGCCGCAGTGGACGGGCGAATAGCTAGCCGAGTTTGAGGATCAGCCCGCCGAGCGCGATGATTGCGCCGGCGAGATAGCGCCACGGGCTGGCCTTTTCCTTCAAAACGATGACCGAGATCAGCAGGGCGAAGAGGATCGACGTCTCGCGCAGCGCGGCAACGGTCGCGACCGGCGCCTTGGTCATCGCCCAAAGTGCGAGGCCGTAGGACGCGATCGATCCGCCGCCACCAATCAGACCGCGCCACCAATTGTAGCGGACATGCGCGGCGGCGGCGACCGCGCCCCGCTTGGAGATCGCCCATGTGAAGAGCAATACCGGCGGCAGCAGCGACATCCACAGCGTATACGACACCGCATTGCCGGAGATGCGGGCGCCGACGCCGTCGACATAGGTGTAGGTCGCAATCACACACGCATTGGCGAGCGCCAACCGGATCGCATGGCCACCGCCTTTTCGCGCCTCGAAGGCTAGAGTGAGAATACCGGAGCAGATCGTCATCGTGCCAACGAGCGCGCCCACTGACAGCGTTTCGTTCAGGATGAAACTGCTGGTGGCGGCAATCAGGAGCGGCGCGCACCCGCGCATCAGGGGGTAAACGAGGCCGATGTCTCCCGCGCGATACGCGCCGGCAACAAGCTGGAAATACGCGAACTGGAGGACTGCCGAAGCGCCGATGAACGGCCACGCCGCCGAGTTCGGCAATGGCAGGAATATCAGGAACGGAAGGGCGCAAACGGCGCCACCTGCCGATATCAAGCTGGCATCCAGCGACTTGTCAGTGCCCGCCTTGATCATGGCGTTCCATGTCGCGTGCAGTAGCGCACCAAACAGAACGAGCAGAATGACGTGGATCGGCAAAAAGACCACCGGACGGTGTGAAAATAGCGGGCGAAATGCTTGTTACGCCGCTGCCGACAAAAAGCAATCCCGTTTGACGAGGCAGCGGAGCTTAATCATACCCTATGGCAACCTAAGGATGCTTGCTTTCCCAAGCCTATAAAAAGAGGAACGTACACCAGAAGTGTTTATTTGGTGGCCGCTTATTCAACTATGAGGAGTTGCTAACATGATCGAGAACAGATGTGGACATATACAGGATATACATAGAACTTTGATGGTGGGTAGCGGCTCTGTCGCATCGAATTTTACAGGAGTGTGACAAAGCCGTCACTGAATCCACCGCTCAGGCGGATCTCCGCGGCGCGCGCGGTTGCGTCGGCAAGGCCCGTGGGTCACGATTTGGTATGGCAGGAGTGCGCTTTTACAGCGAGTAATATGGAATGATAAACATCCTGTCCAGGTTGTCTATATTCTGACAATTCAGAACACGGCACCTTGGATTGTCCTTTGTCGGGATGGTTGTCCATTCGGCGTATTTGTTGGGGTCGCAATAATTGCTGTTGCGAATGTAGCGGTCGAATAGTGTCATCCCGCTCACCCGCGTCGACGGATACCGGAGAATTACGGCGCCCTCGTTGTGAATCGCTGCGCGTGCAGCCTGGCAGCTCATCGAGAGCGAGTTGTATCGCGAAATAGCCAGCGCCGGGGAGGCGGTCATAACGAAGGCGATCACGACGACCAATTTTTTCATGGCAACATCCTCCTTCGGCGTCCTAATTCCTATATACGCCGAAACTAACTGCAGGTTTCAATGAACTGCGAAATAAATGCGATTGTTATCGGAGGCGAAGCCCTTGAATCACGACAGGTATGAGGATGACTACATCCTCGATATTTTGCGTTCCGTGAAAACTATTGCGCTGACCGGAGCGTCGCCGAATCCCGCGCGACCGAGCAATGGCGTCATGGGTTATCTGTTGTCGCGCGGATACAAGGTCATCCCGGTGAATCCAGGCCAGGCTGGCAAGCAGATTCAGGGCCAAACGGTTTACGCCCGGCTTGCCGACGTGCCTGGACCGGTCGACATGGTCGAGGTCTTCCGGGCCTCGGAATATCTGTCTGGCGTCGTCGAGGAGGCGTTGGCGATGAACCCGCAACCCAAGGTGATATGGGCGCAGCTCGGTGTGCGCGATGATGCGGCTGCCGCAAGAGCAGAGGTGGCCGGCATCAAGGTCGTCATGGATCGCTGCCCGGCAATCGAGTATCCACGGCTTGTCGGCTGACAGGTTGGATTTTCCAAATAACGTGCCTGGGTTGAAATGGAACGCGATTAACTTTTCACGGTTGTTCGTTATGCTCGCCGCCGTTCGATCACGCTGAATGGGAGGGCTTCATGGCCAAGAACGGTCCGGGTTTCAATACATTGGCAGTCCATGCGGGAGCGCAGCCTGATCCCGCGACTGGCGCGCGCGTCACGCCAATCTATCAGACGACGGCTTATGTCTTTAATGATTCGGATCATGCGGCCGCGCTGTTCGGTCTGCAGCAGTTCGGCAACATCTACACCCGCATCATGAACCCGACCCAAGCTGTGCTCGAAGAGCGCGTCGCGGCACTTGAGGGCGGCACTGCAGCGCTTGCCGTTGCGTCCGGCCATGCGGCGCAGGTGATCGTCTTCCACACGCTCATGCGCCCCGGCGAAAACTTCGTGGCCGCGAAACGGCTCTACGGAGGCTCGATCAACCAGTTCGGCCACGCCTTCGATAATTTCGGCTGGCAGGTCCGCTGGGCAGACTCCGCCGACCCTGCGAGCTTCGAAAGCCAGATCGATGACAAGACGCGTGCGATTTTCATCGAAAGCCTCGCCAATCCGGGCGGCACCTTCGTCGACATTGCCGCGATCGCCGCGGTTGCGCACAGGCACGGCCTGCCGCTGATCGTCGACAACACCATGGCCAGCCCCTATCTCATCCGTCCGATCGAACACGGTGCCGATATCGTCGTGCATTCGCTGACGAAATTCCTCGGCGGCCATGGCAATTCGATGGGCGGCATTATTGTCGATGGTGGAACCTTCGATTGGTCGAAGTCCGGCAACTATCCGATGCTGTCCAGCCCGCGGCCCGAATATAACGGCGTGGTCCTGCATTCGACCTTCGGCAATTTTGCTTTCGCCATCGCTTGCCGCGTGCTCGGCCTGCGCGATCTCGGTCCGGCGATCTCGCCCTTCAATGCGTTCCTGATTTTGACGGGAATCGAAACGCTGCCGCTCCGCATACAGCGCCACAGCGACAACGCGATTGCTGTCGCAAAGTGGTTGAGGATGCACAGCAAGATCGCCTGGGTGAACTATGCGGGCCTCGAGGATGACCCGAACCATGCGCTGCAGCAGCGCTATTCGCCGAAGGGGGCGGGTTCCGTCTTCACCTTCGGCGTCAAGGGCGGCTACGAGGCGGGCAAGACGCTGGTCGAGGGACTGGAGCTGTTCTCGCATCTCGCCAACATCGGCGATACGCGTTCGCTCGTGATCCATCCCGCGTCGACCACGCACCGGCAATTGACGGACGAACAAAGGATCGCCGCCGGTGCAGGCCCCGACGTCGTTCGCCTTTCGGTCGGCATCGAGGACGTAAGGGATATCATCGCCGATCTTGAGCAGTCGCTGGCGAAGATCTGAGGGGACATGGCAAACTATCTGACCTTTGACGTCAACGACGTCGAACCCGAGTTCGGCGCCCCGCCAGCCGACCGCGTGCTTGCCGGCGACCCGCAGTTCACGACCTGGAACTTGGAGGAGGCCGATGGCGGCCTCTATTCCGGCATATGGGAGGCCTCGCCCGGCAAGTGGCGCATCGTCTATGAAGAGTGGGAGTATTTCAGCGTGCTTTCGGGATACTCGATCGTGACGGAAGATGGCGGTGATGTCGTACATCTTCGGGCGGGCGATCGCATGATCCTCAAACCTGGCTTCAAGGGAACTTGGGAAGTCATTGAAACGACTCGGAAGGACTATGTCATCAGACTCTGATTTCAGCGCAGCACAAGGCTGAGAAGTGGTGCTGAAAGATCGTTGGCGCTCGCCCTGGCCCGCTTTGCGCTAAACCTAACTCCTGTCGGAAGAAGACGCGAAATCGCTGCGGACGATGCCATGGCGCTGCAGCTTGTCGTAGAATGTCTTCCTGGGAATGCCGAGCTCCGCGATGGTACGACGCACGTCGCCGTCATTAGCGTTCAGCGCTTCGCGAATAATGTGGGCCTCGTATCGCTCCAGCCGGTCCGGCAGCGACAGGGTTTCGTCCGTCACAGGTGCTGCTGCAGCAGTTTGGTCCGAGATGTGGCCAACGCCGAGGACAAACCGCTCTGCAAAATGTGACAGTTCGCGAACGTTGCCCGGCCAGTCATATTCCCGCAGGTGGCGATGGACGGACGAGGGGATAGCAGGCACGTCGCGCTTGAAGCGGCTCGCGGCGCGCTCGGCGAAGTAGCCGAAAAGAAGCGGAACGTCGTCCCGGCGCTCCTTGAGTGGTGGGATCGAGATCGTCACGACGTTGAGCCGATAGTATAGATCCTCGCGGAAGTCGCCACGTTGGCGGGGATCGCTGAGATCGATCTTGGAGGCGGCAACGACGCGCAGATCGACCGGCCGGACCTCGTTCGTGCCAAGCGGCGTCACCTCGCGCATTTCGAGCACGCGCAACATCTGTACCTGCGTTGCCGGCGGCATGCTCTCGATCTCGTCCAGAAAGAGCGTGCCGCCGCTGGCATGTTCGATGCGCCCGACGCGCTTCTTCTGAGCGCCGGTAAAGGCGCCAGGCTCGTGACCGAACAGCTCGCTTTCAACGACGCTTTCAGGCAGCGCTCCGCAGTTGAGCGCGACGAAATTGCCCGCTGCGCGTCGGCTCCAGCGGTGCAATAGGCTTGCCACCACCTCCTTGCCGCTGCCGGTCTCACCCGTCAGGAGAACATCGACATCCGTATCGGCAATCTGCCGCAAGGTGTGCCGCAGCCGTTCCATCGCCGGTGTCTGTCCGATCAGCGGCAGGTCGTCACGCGCCTGTTCGGTCGCTTTCCGCAAAAACCGGTTCTCCATCACGAGACGACGCTTTTCGGCAGCGCGGCGCACGCTCTGGATGAGCCGGTCTGTCGCAAAGGGTTTCGTGATGAAGTCGTAAACGCCATCCTGCATGGCTTTCACTGCCATCGGAATGTCGCCGTGGCCGGTGACCAGAATGACCGGCAGGTCCTCGTCTTGCTGTCGCACGCGGCTGAAGAGCTGCAAGCCATCGATCTCAGGCATCCGGATGTCGGAAACGAGAACGCCTGCGAAATCCGAGTTCAATGCCGCCAACGCTTCGCCGGCGTGGGAAAAGGCGGAAACGGCGAAGCCGGCGAGTTCGAGCGTCTGCTTGGTTGCCCGCAGCAGGCCTCTGTCGTCGTCGACGAGGAAGATCGGCGTCACGTCGTTCATGCCCTGGCCTTCCGTAAATGCACTGTAAAGCAGGTTCCTGTTTCATCGCTGGTTACGTCGATGCGACCGCCGTAGTCTGCCACGATGTCCTTGGAAATCACGAGGCCAAGGCCCAGGCCTCTTTCCTTAGAGGTGTTGAACGGGGTGAAAAGTGACTTCAGGATAACGGGCGAAATACCCGGACCATTGTCGGCGACCTCGATCGCAGCCTCGTCGTCCGTCTCGCTCACCGAGACGTCGACCCTGGCATCGGCCCGTCCATCAAGGGCTTCCAAGGCGTTTTGGAACAGGTTGATCAGAATCTGCTCAAGCCTGATCCGGTTGCCAAGCACACATAGCCCTGCAGGGGGCGGGCGGATGTGGAGCGCCTCCAGCTGGCCGGCAAATCGGCTTTTCAGCAGAACCACCGCCCCATCGATAACGCCACGCAATTCAACGGGCTCCGGTGCTACACGGCCTTTGCGCGCGAACGCCTTCAATTCGTCGGTAATCGCGCCAATCCGCTCGGTGAGGCCGGCGATCGCTTCGAGGTTTTCATCGACGGGAGTCGTTTGCTTGCGCTCCAGGAAGACGCGGGCATTGTCCGCGTAAGCGCGTATGGTTGCGACGGGTTGGTTGATCTCATGCGCGACGCCTGCCGCGACCTGACCCAGGATCGCAAGCCGGTTCGCCTGCACCAGCTCTTGCTGGACGATCTGAAGTCTCGCTTCAGTTTCTCTGTGATCGGAAATTTCGGCCTGCAAACGGTCGCGTGCCCGGCTGAGATCGTCGGTTCGCGCGATGACCCGTCGTTCTAGCTCCTCACGCATAGCCTGTTCTTCCGCGATCTTTGTGGCAGCCGCCTTACGTCTCCACAAAAGAAAGGCCGCGATCGCAAGAAGCGGCAGAAGGACGGCCAGCGACAGCAGTCGCATTTCACGAACCGACGCCGCGACCGGCGCGTCGGTCGGCACAAGGTACTCGAGATGCCACGGAGTGGTCGGGACGGGTGTCAAAAGGCGCAAATACTGGCCCTCGCCACTGCCGGGAAGAACAGCGGCGACAAGCGAAGCCTCGGCGTCGATCGGCTGAGGGCGCATGATCGGCAAAGTCGCAAGCGGCGCGCCGCCGAACTGCAGACTGTTGCGGATGGCGGCAAGGTCGGCCTCCGGCACGGGCCTGTTCATCATGAAACGCCAGGAGGGAATGCTGGTAATCAGAACCACGCCGCGATCGTCGGTGACATAAACAGGGCGGTGCGTATCGCGCCAATCGCTTTCAAGCTGATCAAATTCAAACTTGACAACCACGACGCCGAGAGGTGCCGCTGCGCTGCCCACACGGCGCGAAATGTAGAGGCCAGGCCGCTTGCTCACGCTGCCGAGGGCAAAGTGCTCGGCAGTTCCGTCGTCCATCGCCTTTGTGAAGTAGTCGCGGAAGGTGTAGTCGTTGCCGACAAAGCTGATCGGCTCCCGCCAATTGCTCGAGGAGACGGCGATGCCGTTGGGACCGATGACGTACAGCACGGCGGCCTGCGTTCCCGTGACGAGCCGCTCGAGCTTCCGGTTCAATATGTCGATCGCATCGCTGCTTTTGGAGGACAGGGCATCGAAAACCTGTTGGTCCTCGGCAAGAAGCAGAGGCAAAGCGCGCGGCCTTTCCAAAACTGCGTTGAGGAGCGCGACCTTGAGGCTGGCGTCGGTTCGGCTTTGGCTCGCAATCGTGTCAATGGCGGAGCGGCGCCCATAGACCGTGGCGCCAAACAACGCGGTAAGGATCAGTACCGCCGAAACGGAGGCAAACAGAATCCACGCCCGCCGTATACGCCGGCTGACGCGGTAAACAGAGCTGAAACCTGATGTCGAAGGAGACTGCAGCATCATTCACTTTGTGCGTAATTTCGGACTTCCGTCAAATCAATTTGTGCGAAAATACGCGCAAATCCTCCAATGTGCGATGAGGTGAATTCGATAAAGATATTATTAATCAAAGGCTTAATTTGAATACCGCAACTTGGCACGCATGTTGCAATGCCTTCTCAAACAGCCGCGTGAGCTGTTGACTTGGTAACGCAATCGCCCCGGGAGGCCACCTTTGGTTTTGGGGCACATGGAGGACATCATGGGTGCAGCAATTCCAGTCGCGCGGCCGCGCGACAAGGTTCCCTTCTATCGGCTTCTCTACGTGCAGGTTCTTGCCGCCATCTGTGCTGGCATCCTGCTCGGTCATTTCTATCCCGACATCGGCACTTCTCTGAAGCCACTTGGCGACGCTTTCATCAAGCTCGTCAAGATGATCATCGCCCCGGTCATCTTCTTGACCGTCGCGACCGGCGTCGCCGGCATGTCGGATCTGCAGAAGGTCGGACGCGTTGCCGGCAAGGCAATGCTATACTTCCTCGTCTTTTCAACGCTGGCACTGGCGGTCGGTCTGCTGATCGCCAACGTCATCCAGCCGGGTGCCGGCATGCATATCGATCCGGCGACGCTGGATGCCAAGGCCGTGGAAAGTTACGCGGCGAAGGCTCATGACGCGACGGTCACCGGCTTCCTGATGAACATTATTCCGAACACGATCGTGGGAGCCTTTGCCGACGGCGACATTCTTCAGGTGTTGTTCTTCTCCGTCCTGTTCGGCATCGCGCTTGCCATGGTTGGTGATCGCGGACGCCCGGTCGTGGATTTTCTGCAGGCCCTGACGGCACCCGTCTTCAAGCTGGTGGCGGTCCTGATGAAAGCTGCTCCAATCGGCGCTTTCGGTGCCATGGCTTTCACGATCGGCAAATACGGCATCGGCTCGATTGCAAACCTGGCAATGCTGATCGGGACGTTCTACCTGACATCGCTGCTCTTCGTTCTAGTCGTTCTCGGCGCCGTCGCCCGCTACAACGGTTTCTCGATCCTGGCGCTGATCCGCTACATCAAGGAAGAACTGCTGCTGGTGCTCGGCACCTCTTCTTCGGAAGCAGCACTTCCCGGTCTCATGGCCAAGATGGAACAGGCGGGCTGCAAGCGCTCTGTCGTCGGTCTCGTCATTCCGACGGGCTATTCCTTCAACTTGGACGGCACGAACATCTATATGACGCTCGCGGCACTCTTCATCGCGCAGGCGACGGACACGCCGCTGACGCTGGCAGATCAGATCCTGCTTCTGCTGGTTGCGATGTTGAGCTCCAAGGGCGCTGCCGGCATCACCGGTGCCGGCTTTATCACGCTCGCCGCAACGCTCTCGGTCGTGCCTTCGGTTCCCGTTGCCGGCATGGCGCTGATCCTCGGCATCGATCGCTTTATGTCGGAATGCCGCGCACTGACGAATTTTGTCGGCAACGCGGTTGCGACGGTCGTCGTCGCCCGCTGGGAAAATGAGCTTGACCAGACGAAGTTTGCTGCTGCGATGGCCGGCAAGTTGCCGCAGGAACCGGCAGACGGCGTGCTGGCTCTGCAGGCTGCGGAATAACGCTTCGCCGCAAGACACAGGAAATGTGACAGAAAGGTCCGCGCTCGCTGGGGCGCGGACGTTTTCATTGACGGCTTACCAAGCGAGATCCAGTCGATCCAATCCGTGGAAGTGATAAACGTCTTTCACGACGGGTGTCCGGGCAAGCCTCAACCCCGGCAGCCGCTCGAAGAGAATTGGGAGGACGACGTTTAGCTCAAGCCGGGCCAGCGGTGCCCCAATGCAGAAGTGGATGCCAGCGCCAAAGGAGAGATTTGGAGCCTCGTTGCGATCAGGCCTGAAGGCGAGCGGATCGCTGAACTTTGCCGGGTCGAGATTGGCGGCGGCCAGAATGAGGCTGACCTTGTCGCCTCGCTTGAATGAAATGCCATCGATCTCAACCGGCTCCAACGCCCAGCGCTGGAAAATGTGAACCGGTGCGCAGATGCGCAGGGACTCTTCAACGGTTCGTTCGGTCGTGGCCTCGTCCTTGAAAAGATCGGCCGGATCGCGCCCGCTGTCCAGGATGATGCGCACCGAATTGCCGATCTGGTGGACCGTCGCCTCATGACCGGCATTGAGCAGGACGATCGTCGTCGAAACGAGTTCGTCCTCGGTCAAATACTGGCCCTTGTGTTCGGTATGGATCATGTGCGTCAGGAGGTCGTCACGCGGGTCGGCACGGCGCTCGGCAATGACAGTTTTTACATAGTCGGAAAACTCCTTCGCAGCCCGCTCGGCACCATCCTCATCCTCGCGGGTGCGACCGAAGAGATACATGCGGATGTAGGCATGGGACCACTTCAGGAGCTGCGGTCCCATTTCCTCCGGAATGCCGATCATGCGGGCAATCATCGTCACCGGAATGATGTCGGAAAATGCTGAAAGCAACTCGACTTCGTTGTCTTTCTCAAAGCCGTCAATGAGCTTGTTGGCAAGCTCGGCAAGCTCTGGCTTCATCCTCTCCACGTGGCGGGAGACAAAAGCGCGATTGACGAGCGTTCGCAGGCGCGTGTGCTCAGGCGGCTCCAGCTCAAGCAAGGAGTATCGTTCAGCGAGGTCGAAGTTCGCGACGTGCTTGTCCGGCTCGGGAAGGTCGAGTTCTTCGCGGCTTGCGATGTGCAGGATCTGGCGGCCGAAACGACGATCGCGCAGCAGGCTGTTGACGTGGTCGTAGCCTGTGAAGAACCACTGCTTCTGCTGCTCCCAATAGAATGTGGGGCAGTGCGCGTGCAAAGCGGCGTAGACGGTGTTCGGATCGCTGTAAAAGGCTGGATTGCTTGCGTCCAGGGAGACGTGGCGTGTCGTGGTGTCAATGGAAAGGAAAGGTGGGATCATCATGTTTCGAGGCTTAGCGGATTTGCCAAGCCTCGAAAAGATGGGTCAACCTCTGGACAGTGATCCGACGCGGCGAAGCGCGTGAATCTGGTCGTCGAGTGTTGGGACAAGCTCGCCACTTGTTTGATCCGGCTGCGGAGGTGGCGGAGCCGCGGCTTCGGCTTCACCGAAGATGACCGTGCAGTTGCGGCCGGCTGCCTTGGCAGCATACAATGCGCGATCGGCCGCCGAAACCAGCTTGTCCCTGTTGGCTTCGATGGCGGAGGCGAGAGCAACACCGGTGCTAACTGTGACCGGAATGATCGCGTCGCCGGTGCTCACCGGAACCCGGCAGAATTCGGCGCGAATTGATTCCGCGAGGGCTTCAGCCTCGGTCTGGTCGGCCACCGTCGCGAAAGCTGCAAACTCCTCGCCGCCCATGCGGCCGAAGGCTCCGGCGGGTACGAATTGCCGGGCCATACGTGCAAAAACCGTCAGTACGATGTCGCCAGCCTGGTGTCCGAACCGATCGTTGACGCGCTTGAAGTGGTCGAGATCGAAGAGCAGCACGGCGATCTGGCGGTTATTGTTGAATGCGCTCTCCTGAATGGTATCGAACCGTCCGAAAAGGCCACGCCGGTTCAAGACGCTCGTCAGGGAATCGGTGAGGCTGAGCATGCGAAGATGCTTCTCCGAGCGTTCCATGATGACGAGGCAGGTGAGGGCGCACGCCAAGGTCAGCAGGAAGCCCGTAGCCATTGCCGCGGCGCCCGCGAGGTTGGCGGCTTCCGCGTCGGTGACGCCGATGGCCGCCATTGCCATCGCCGTACCGAAGCACAGGAGGCTCTGGATCACAAAGATAGCGCCCAGTTTGCTTCTCGAGGCCTCGTTGCGCTGGCCGGCCATGCAGACTGCCATTGCTAGCGCCGTCGCGCCGGTGGCTGAGGCCAGGTTGTAGAGAATGACGCGATTGGTGTAGTCGTCGTTGACCCACGGCAGGAAGACGCCGCCCAGCCACACGAGGGGCGGCAGCAATGCCCACCATTCGAGTCTGCGACGATCAAGCGCGAGATACCCGGCAACCCACGCGCTTTGCCCAGATAGCGCGATCATGTTGCCGATCTCGATGGAGAGAATGCTGGGTATCTGCCCGCGCAGCGCAACCATCGCAAAGCCCACGCCACTGAGAAGAAAACCCATTCCCCAATAGAAATAGGCCTTGTTTCGGACATCGTGGCGCCAGGCCATGAACGCTACCAGCGCGAGCGTCATTGCTTCCGAGCACCAAATGGCTAATCCTGTCGTAACATTGAACACGGCAATACCCCTTGCATTGCGCGTATTCTTTCGGAAGAAACTGGCAACTTCATTAATTGCGCCTGGCCCGTCGGTGCATTTTTGTGCCGAATTGTCGTTAGGCTTTCTGGCCTGTAAACGCAGCGCAGTCGCAACCGGATTCAGAATTCGTTCATCCTGGCATTGACAAAAGCTGTGCGGGAGCGCGATCGCCGCTCGCTCTTCGAAGCTATTTGCAGGAATGAGCCCATATCGGACGAAAAGTTGTTCGCCTTGCGCCTGCCCCTCTTAACGTTATCCATCAGCGCGTCTTGAAGAGGAGGGCAGGGAAGCTCTATGTAGGGATAAGGCATTTTCTTTGATTCCCGGCCATAGCCGGCAGACGTTGACAAAGGACGCACATGAGAAACCCAGTCGATACCGCTATGGCACTCGTGCCGATGGTCGTGGAACAGACCAATCGCGGTGAACGCTCCTACGACATCTATTCGCGCCTGCTCAAGGAACGCATCATCTTCCTGACTGGCCCGGTCGAGGATCACATGGCGACGCTTGTCTGCGCCCAGCTCCTCTTCCTCGAGGCCGAGAACCCGAAGAAGGAAATCGCGCTCTACATCAACTCGCCGGGTGGCGTCGTTACTGCCGGTATGGCGATCTACGACACGATGCAGTTCATCAAGCCTGCGGTCTCGACGCTCTGCATCGGACAGGCCGCCTCCATGGGCTCGCTACTTCTGGCCGCCGGTCACAAGGACATGCGCTTTGCCACCCCGAATTCCCGTATCATGGTGCATCAGCCATCGGGCGGATTCCAGGGCCAGGCATCGGACATCGAGCGTCACGCCCGCGATATTCTGAAGATGAAGCGCCGCCTCAATGAAGTTTACGTCAAGCATACCGGCCGCACCTACGAGGAGGTCGAAAAGACCCTCGACCGCGACCACTTCATGGATGCGGACGAGGCTCAGACCTGGGGTGTCATCGACAAGGTCCTGACATCTCGCGTCGAGATGGAAGGCGATGCCGCCTAGTGATAAGCAGGGATGGTGTTGTATCCGCCACAGTTCTATCTCATTTGTGATCGAACAAGGGAAGAAACCCGGTGGCGGGTGCGGCAATCTCAAGTATTAATGCTATGTTGAATTTTTATGACATAGCATCGGCAGTCGAAGGGGAATTCGTTGCCGCCGGAGCCAGGACAGCTTAGTTTGGACCGGTTCGTACCCCTTAAAGGCCTTGGCCGGCTGGGGCTCCAAACGTGGAGCAGGCCAATGAGTGGACCGTATTTTCACCTTGAAATGCGGCGTGCTGGAAGGAAAGTGATATGAGCAAGGTCAGCGGCAGCAACGGCGGCGACTCTAAAAACACCCTGTACTGCTCCTTCTGCGGAAAGAGCCAGCACGAAGTCCGGAAGCTGATTGCCGGACCGACGGTTTTCATTTGCGATGAATGCGTCGAATTGTGCATGGACATCATTCGCGAAGAGAACAAGTCCTCGATGGTCAAGTCCCGTGATGGCGTTCCTACGCCCCAGGACATCATCAAGGTTCTCGACGAATACGTCATTGGCCAGCGCCAGGCGAAGAAGATCCTGTCGGTCGCCGTTCACAACCATTACAAGCGCCTCGCGCATGCCACGAAGAACAGCGAAGTCGAACTGGCGAAGTCGAACATCATGCTGGTCGGCCCGACCGGTTGCGGCAAGACGTATCTTGCCCAGACGCTCGCTCGCATCATCGACGTTCCCTTCACCATGGCCGATGCGACGACGCTGACGGAAGCCGGCTATGTCGGTGAAGACGTCGAAAACATCATCCTGAAGCTGCTGCAGGCCGCCGACTACAACGTCGAGCGTGCTCAGCGCGGCATCGTCTACATCGACGAAGTCGACAAGATTTCGCGTAAGTCCGACAACCCGTCGATCACGCGCGATGTGTCGGGTGAGGGCGTTCAGCAGGCGCTTCTGAAGATCATGGAAGGCACGGTCGCTTCGGTGCCGCCGCAGGGAGGCCGCAAGCATCCGCAGCAGGAATTCCTGCAGGTCGATACCACGAATATCCTGTTCATCTGCGGCGGCGCATTCGCGGGCCTCGACAAGATCATCTCCGCCCGTGGCGAGAAGACCTCGATTGGCTTCGGCGCGACCGTCAAGGCTCCGGACGACCGCCGCGTCGGCGAAGTCCTGCGCGAGCTGGAGCCGGAAGATCTGGTCAAGTTCGGCCTCATTCCCGAGTTCATTGGTCGTCTGCCGGTTCTGGCGACGCTCGAGGATCTCGACGAGGATGCGCTGATCCAGATCTTGTCCGAGCCGAAGAACGCCCTGATCAAGCAGTACCAGCGCCTGTTCGAGATGGAAGACGTGGAACTGACCTTCCACGAGGACGCTCTTCGCGAGATCGCCCGCAAGGCGATTGTTCGCAAGACGGGTGCTCGCGGCCTTCGTTCGATCATGGAAAAGATCCTGCTCGACACGATGTTCGAACTGCCGGCGCTGGAAGGTGTCCGCGAGGTCGTCATCTCCGAGGAAGTGGCACGCGGCTCCGCCCGTCCGCTTTACATCTATGCCGATCGTCAGGATGAGAAGGCCAACGCTTCGGCGTGAGGCATTAGAGATATCCTTACGATACGAACCGTGAATTTAAGGGGCTTGCCGTTGGCAGGCCCCTTTCTATTTCAAAACCAGTGCACGAGCCTGATAAATCTTGCTAAAGAGGTCTGAAAGCGCCTCTGCTACGGTTGCGGATTCCCACGTCCGTGGCAATTATGGAATGATTCCGTTGGTGTGTTTCGGCCTTGTGTGTTAGCCGGCGCGGAAGTGGTAAGCGCCGGCCAAGCCAGGCGCTCCAGAGTGAAGGTGTTCCGTTGTCGCATAGCTGTCATGTCCAGGGGGGCACCGGCCATGGCGCAGCTTGAAAAGCATAGTCAGAACCTCCACTTGTTGTTTCAAGTGGAGTGCGGCCGGTTCTAGTGGCCGCGCCAGAAGAGCCCGGAAACGGGACGATGGAAAGGAAATAAAATGACGAAGAAAACGTCAGTTGCGAGCATTGCATATCCGGTTTTGCCCCTGCGCGACATCGTCGTCTTCCCGCATATGATCGTGCCGCTATTCGTCGGCCGCGAGAAGTCGATCCGTGCGCTTGAGGAGGTCATGGGATCGGACAAGCAGATTATGCTCGTCACGCAGATCAATGCGAGCGATGACGATCCGGAGCCGTCTGCCATTCACAATGTCGGTACGGTCGCCAACGTATTGCAGCTGCTGAAGCTGCCTGATGGCACCGTCAAGGTTCTGGTCGAAGGTCGCGCACGCGCCGAGATCGATGCTTACACCGATCGTGAGGACTTTTACGAAGCCCTTGGTCACGTTCTCGAAGAGCCGCATGACGATCCGGTCGAACTCGAAGCGCTCAGCCGCTCGGTCGTGTCTGAATTCGAGAGCTACGTAAAGCTCAACAAGAAAATCTCTCCCGAGGTCGTTGGCGCCGCCAGTCAGATCGACGACTACTCGAAGCTCGCCGACACGGTCGCTTCCCACCTGTCGATCAAGATCACCGAGAAGCAGGAGATGCTGGAGACCACCAGCGTCAAGGCACGCCTCGAAAAGGCGCTCGGCTTCATGGAAGGCGAAATCTCGGTCCTTCAGGTCGAGAAGCGCATCCGCTCGCGCGTCAAGCGCCAGATGGAAAAGACCCAGCGCGAGTACTACCTGAACGAACAGATGAAGGCGATCCAGAAGGAGCTCGGCGACGGCGAGGAAGGCCGCGACGAGATGGCCGAACTGGAAGAGCGCATCTCCAAGACCAAGCTGTCGAAGGAAGCCCGCGAAAAGGCCGATGCCGAGCTGAAGAAGCTGCGGCAGATGAGCCCGATGTCGGCCGAGGCGACTGTTGTCCGCAACTATCTCGACTGGCTGCTCGGCATTCCGTGGGGCAAGAAGTCGAAGATCAAGTCGGATCTCAACAACGCCGAAAAGATCCTCGAAGCCGATCACTTCGGTCTCGACAAGGTCAAGGAGCGCATCGTCGAGTACCTGGCTGTTCAGGCTCGTGCGACCAAGATCAAGGGTCCGATCCTGTGCCTCGTCGGCCCTCCGGGTGTCGGCAAGACCTCGCTCGCCCAGTCGATCGCCAAGGCGACCGGCCGTGAGTATGTCCGTATGGCTCTCGGTGGCGTTCGCGACGAAGCTGAAATCCGCGGTCACCGCCGCACCTACATAGGCTCGATGCCCGGCAAGGTCATCCAGTCGATGAAGAAGGCGAAGAAGTCCAACCCGCTCTTCCTGCTCGATGAAATCGACAAGATGGGCCAGGATTTCCGCGGCGATCCGTCGTCGGCACTGCTCGAGGTGCTGGATCCGGCTCAGAACTCGACCTTCATGGATCACTACCTGGAAGTCGAATACGACCTGTCGGACGTGATGTTCATCACGACGGCGAACACGCTGAACATCCCTGCGCCTTTGATGGATCGCATGGAAGTCATCCGTATTGCCGGCTACACCGAAGACGAAAAGCGCGAGATCGCCAAGCGGCACCTGCTGCCGAAGGCCATCAAGGAACATGCGCTGCAGCCGAGTGAATTCTCGGTCAGCGACGATGCCCTGATGGCGATCAGCCAGCAGTACACCCGGGAAGCCGGTGTTCGTAACTTCGAACGCGAACTGATGAAACTCGCCCGCAAGGCGGTCACCGAGATCATCAAGGGCAAGACGAAGTCGGTTCATGTGACCGCCGAAAACATCGACGACTATCTGGGCGTTCCGCGCTTCCGCCACGGCGAAGCCGAACGCGAGGATCAGGTCGGTGTCGTCACCGGTCTGGCCTGGACGGAAGTCGGCGGCGAACTGCTGACGATCGAAGGCGTCATGATGCCGGGCAAGGGTCGGATGACCGTGACCGGCAACCTGAAGGAAGTCATGAAGGAATCGATCTCGGCGGCGGCGTCTTATGTCCGCTCGCGCGCTGTCGATTTCGGTATCGAGCCGCCGCGCTTCGACAAGAGCGACATCCACGTGCACGTGCCGGAAGGTGCTACACCGAAGGATGGTCCGTCGGCCGGTGTCGCGATGGCAACCGCGATCGTCTCGATCATGACCGGTATTCCGGTCGACAAGAACGTGGCGATGACGGGTGAAATCACCCTTCGCGGTCGCGTTCTGCCGATCGGTGGTCTGAAGGAAAAGCTGCTCGCAGCGCTTCGCGGCGGCATCAAGAAGGTGCTGATTCCGGAAGAAAACGCCAAGGATCTGGCGGAGATTCCGGATAACGTGAAGAACAACATGGAGATCATCCCGGTGTCCCGCATGGGCGAGGTGATCAAGCATGCGCTGATCCGTAGACCGGAAGCGATCGAGTGGGATGGCACGGTGGAAACGCCGGTCATTGCAACGGTCGAAGGGCTCGACGAAACGGGTGCAACCATAGCTCACTGAGCCTTGTTTGCCACATTCGCGCCCAATTGCTTAAAAACCCTGAAAAGGCTGGCGTTTTCGCCAGCCTTTTTTTGTGAAATTGGCACGCAGACTCTTGCATTTCCTTGATTTGCAGGGTCTTTGGGGTGCGGCGGGCCTGATGAACTCTATTCTGCGCCTGGCTTATAGATTTGAGTCGTTTCGAACCATTTAGAAAGGGGTGGAAACATGAACAAGAATGAACTCGTGTCCGCAGTTGCCGAAAAGGCAGGACTCTCGAAGACCGACGCTGCTTCCGCAGTTGATGCTGTTTTTGAAGTCGTCCAGGCTGAACTGAAGGGCAAGGGCGACGTTCGCCTCGCTGGTTTCGGTAGCTTCACCGTTTCCCATCGCGCTGCCACGAAGGGCCGCAACCCGTCCACCGGCGCAGAAGTCGATATTCCGGCTCGCAACGTGCCGAAGTTCACGCCCGGCAAGGGCCTGAAGGACGCCGTCAACGGCTGATATGAATTTGCTTGGCGGCCGGGCAACGAGGCCGGCGGTGCAAGTTTCGAAGGGTTCGGCCATGGCCGAACCCTTTTTGCATTTCGCGGACTTGTCGGCACGCGAGGTATGTCTTACGAAATGGTTGTTCTCAGGGCGGGGTGAAAGTCCCCACCGGCGGTAAGAGTCTCGGCTCAAGCCCGCGAGCGCCTTTTGGCCGGTGCCGAAAGGGTCAGCAGATCCGGTGCAATTCCGGAGCCGACGGTTACAGTCCGGATGAAAGAGAATGAGCGGTGCGGGCGAGGGCGGAATCCGTCCTGGCTGCGGTTCGCGCTCATGCGTCCTGATTTGTGTTGGTTTCGGAAAGAAAGACATGAATCAGACTTCCCCTACATTTTCTGCCCCGCGCGCTATGGTCGGTGCTGCGTGGATGATCGCTGCGGGCATCGCCTTCTCGATTCTCAATGTCGTCACGCAATGGCTGACGATGACGCTCGCTTTTCCCTCCGCTTCGGCAGCCTTCTGGCAATATGCTTTTGCTCTGCTCTTCTCGCTGCCCTTTCTTCGGCGCGTCGGCCTTGGAGCCATGAGGACGCGCTATGCCTGGCGTCACATCGTGCGTGTCGCCTTGGCCGCATTTGGCGTGACGACCTGGGTCGCTGGGCTGGCGTCCGTGCCGATCTGGCAGGCAATCGCTCTGGTTATGACGTCTCCGTTCTTCATCATCATGGGTGCCCGCATCTTCCTTGGGGAATATATCGGCGCCGCGCGATGGGCGGCGAGCGCCACCGGCTTCCTGGGAGCGGTGATCATTCTGCAGCCCTGGTCGGATAGCTTCAGTTGGGCCGCGCTGTTGCCGATCCTCTCGGCCCTTCTCTGGGGCGCCTCATCGTTAATCACCAAGAGCCTTACTGGCGCCGAGCGACCGGAGACCATCACCGTCTGGTTGCTCGCCCTCCTGACACCCATCAACGGTGGACTGGCGGTGGCGGCGGGCTTCAGCATCCCATCCGGTATGACGCTCGTGCTTTTTGTTGCGGCGGGCCTCCTGACCGTGATGGCGCAGTATTTCTTGACACTCGCCTATTCGACGGCCGATGCCGCCTACATCCAGCCCTTCGACGATCTCAAGCTGCCGCTCAATGTTGTCGCCGGCTGGTTGGTCTTTGGCTATGCCCCAACAGGTTATCTCTGGTTGGGAGCGATACTGATCCTTGGAGCGTCGCTATTCATCATGAGGAATGAAATGAAGAAGGAACGCGGAGCCGCCTAGCCTCATCCGATTCGCCATTGTCATTCCGCTGTCATGCCCGTCCCGCAAAACGCCCTCTGTATGAACTCATGGGGGATTTCATGATAGCTTTTTCTCGTAAGACAGCGATTGTTGCAGCACTTCTGACGACGGTCGCGTTTCCGGCCGCCGCTGAGGCCGTTTTCAACCGCATCGCAACCTTTCCGGTGGCATCCAACCTGCCCGAGGGGAAAGACAAGCTTTCGACCACTTCGGCGGAAATCATCGCGGCCACCGACGACGGCATGACGCTGATCTATAGCGACAGTCCGCTCGGTGCGATCGGTTTTGTCGATATCTCAGACGCCAAGGCGCCGAAGGCCGGTGGGGCGCTGATGATGGATGGCGAGCCAACTTCCGTGACCTCGGCCGCAGGCAAGGCGCTGGTTGCCGTCAACACGTCGGAGAGCAAGGCGAAGCCGTCCGGGCGCCTCGCGATCGTCGACATTGCCACCAAGAAGATCGAGAACACCTGTGATCTCGGTGGCCAGCCGGATTCCATCGCGCTCAACAAGGACATGACCCTCGGCGCGATCGCGATCGAGAACGAGCGCGACGAAGACGTCAACGATGGCAAGATCCCGCAGATGCCGGCAGGTGATCTCGCGCTGTTCCAGGTCAAGAACGGAACGGTCGATTGCGGCTCGATCAAACACGTCACGCTGACCGGCCTCGCAGGCATTGGACCCGAAGATCCGGAGCCCGAATTCGTCTCGTTCAATGATCAGAACGAGATCGCCCTGACCCTGCAGGAAAACAACGAGATCGTCATAATCGACGCAGCGACCGCAGCGGTGAAGGCACACTTCTCGGCCGGCAGCGTCGATCTGACCGGCATCGACACGAAGCGCGACGGCGCGCTGAAGTTCACCGGTGAACTCAAGGGCGTCTTGCGTGAGCCCGACGCCGTTAAGTGGCTGGACGATAATCGCTTGGTCGTTGCCAACGAAGGCGATTATCAAGGCGGTTCACGCGGTTTCACGATTTTCGAAAAGACCGGCAATGTCCTCTATGAATCCGGTGCCTCCTTCGAGCGCGCCGTCGCCAATATCGGTCACTACCCGGACAAGCGCTCTTCCGCCAAGGGTGTCGAGCCGGAAGGCCTGGAGGTCGCGACCTTCGGCGGCCAGAAATATATTTTCCTGCTTTCGGAGCGCGCTTCGGTCGTCGGTGTCTACAAGGATACCGGTGCAGAACCGCAACTCGTCCAGATCCTGCCGTCCGGTGTCTCGCCTGAGGGAGGCGTGGCGGTACCGTCACGCAATCTGCTCGCCACTGCCAACGAAGTCGATCTTGGCAAGGATGGCGGCCCGCGGTCCCACGTAATGATCTATGAACTTGGTGAAGGCGAGATGGCCTATCCGCAGATCGTTGCGGCCGAAAAGGACGGCAATCCGGTCGGCTTTGCGGCACTCTCCGGTCTTGCCGCGGTTCCGGAAAAGCCGGGCCGGCTGTTTGCCGTCAGCGACAGCGTTCTCGGCATGCAGCCGACGATCTACACCATTGACGCAACCAAGAAACCGGCCGTCATCACAGAGACGCTGACAGTGAAACGCGAGGGGCAGCAGGCACAGAAGCTCGACATCGAGGGTGTGGCTGTCGATGAGAAGGGCTGGTTCTGGCTGGCGTCGGAAGGCAACAGCGAGAAGCTCGTGCCGCACGCTCTCTATCACGTCAACCCGAAGGGCGAGATCAAGGAAGAGATTGCGCTTCCGAAGGAGCTCTTGGTGAACGAAATCCGCTATGGCTTCGAAGGCGTGACGATCGTCGGCTCAGGCGACGATGCGACGCTTTGGATGGCGGTCCAGCGTGAGTGGAAGGATGATGAAAAGGGCATTGTCAAACTCGTCTCCTACAATCCGAAGAACAAGGAGTGGGGCGCCGTCCGCTATCCGCTCGACAAGTCCGAAGCGGGCTGGGTCGGTCTTTCCGAAATTTCCACTCATGGCGATAGCGTCTACATCATCGAACGCGACAACCTCGTCGGCGACGCAGCGAGGCTGAAGAAGCTCTACAAGGTTGCGGTATCGGAGCTGAAGCCCGCGAAGCTCGGCAGCGAACTGCCGGTCGTCAAGAAGGTTGAAGCCCACGACTTCCTTCCAGAGCTGAAGACCGCCACCAACGGCTATGTCCTCGACAAGCTCGAAGGTTTCGCCTTCGACGGTTCCGGTAAGGCCTATGCCGTCACGGACAATGATGGCGTGGATGATTCCTCGGGCGAAACTCTGTTCTTCCAGGTCAATCTCGTCGGCACGAACTGAGGTTCGCTGAGCCATGAAACAGAATGGCCGGGTCTATGCCCGGCCTTTTTTGTTATTGCCTACTACCAGCGCTGGTGGACATAAGGAGCGACCAATCGTTCGTAGATGTCGCGTGTGGCGTCCATTACGTCGTGTGAGAGCGGCGCGAGACTTGCAGCTGCCGCGTTTGCACGCGCTTGCTCGGCGTTGCGTGCGCCGGGAATGACAACAGTGACGGCATCGCTCATCAGGATCCAGCGGAGCGCGAAGGCCGCCATCGTCGCACCCGATGGCACGAGCTTGCGCACTTCGTCCACAGCCTGCAGGCCGACCTCGAAGGGAACGCCTGCGAACGTCTCGCCAACATCGAAGGCCTCGCCGTGGCGATTGAAATTGCGGTGGTCATCGTTTGCGAATTTGGTCTCGCGGGTGATCTTGCCGGACAACAAGCCGCTGGCGAGCGGCACGCGGGCGATGACGGCGATATTTTTCCGGCGTGCCTCCTGGAAAAACAGGTGGTCGGGTCTCTGACGGAAGATGTTGTAGATGATCTGGATGCTGACAACACCAGGATACTCGATCGCCTTCAGCGCTTCCTCGACCTTCTCCACGCTCACGCCGTAACCCCTGATCTTACCGGCCTTCTGCAACTCGTTCAGACCGTCGAAGACCTCCGGGCGATAAAGCACCTCGGTCGGAGGGCAGTGCAGTTGCACGAGATCGAGGCTGTCGACTCGCAGGTTTTTCAGACTGCGATCGATGAAGCCCTCAAGGTTGGCCTTGGTGTAGCCATCGACGACATGCGGGTTGAGCCGGCGACCTGCCTTCGTCGCAACCATCGGCCGTTCGCCGCCGCGGCTCTCTAGAACGTCGGCAATGATCTTTTCCGACCGGCCGTCGCCATAGACATCGGCGGTATCGATGAAGGTCATGCCGGCGTCGAGCGCCGCGTTCAGCGCGTCGCGCCCGTTGGCTTCGCTGACATCGCCCCAGGCGCCGCCGATCTGCCATGCGCCGAAGCCGATATTCGTGACGGTGTGGGGCAGGTGGCCGAAAGAATGCTGTTTCATGGAAATCCTCCGCGTGATGAAATGCCTCGCCCTAGCAGTCGCTCAGGCGAGGAGCAAGCGCCTGTAGCGGAGATAGGGCGGCATCGCCGGAGCGTCGCCATTTCTTCCAGGGTGGCTTGAAAGGCGTGATTGGGCGCGATCTGCCGCCTCTCGCGGTTGTCGATGGATACGTTTCGGTCTCCGATTGGTGACAAGAGTCGGTGGCCAGAACCAGATGGGCCTGCGATCGAGCTACGCGCCGCTTGGACAATGAAGTCGCTTGGCTTACGGTCGCCTCTTAGACCGATCGTCAGGCACGAAAAGGAAACGTCGATGGAGATCAAACCTTGCGGATCGCGGCCCTCTATGAAGGCCCCGGCAGAATATTTCACAGGGTCGGTCCGCCAGGACCCATTGATGGATGCGCCAACCCCGGCACGGGTGAGGGTGGTCAGCGTCACGTTCGAGCCAGGCGCCCGAACCGCCTGGCATACGCATCCGTTGGGGCAGACTCTCGTTGTGACGGCCGGAAAAGGTCTGACACAGAGCAAAGGCGGTCCCCTTCGTGAGATTCGCGCCGGCGACACGGTTTGGTTCGCGCCCGGTGAAAAACACTGGCATGGCGCCGCCCCCGATACCGCAATGACCCACATTGCGATCCACGAAGCGCTGGACGGCAGCGCCGCTGACTGGATGGAACACGTCAGCGACGAGCAATATGCAGGAAAGGCCTGACGCGGTTCACAGGCGCTTCAGGCAGTAGGAAAAGTGCGCATGCGATTCGACCGTCAGGAATTCGAATTGCCAGCCGTAGTCCTTGCAGAACTTGGTGACCGCTTCGACGACGCCGTAGACGATCGGCTTGACCGTGTTACCGGTGCAGAAATCGTGCCCGGCGATTCGTCCCGTCCGCTTGACCTTCTTCTCGCAAAGCAGCAGTTCCTGCCAGGTGAGCTCGAAGGAATGATCGGTATCGATGTAAGCCCAGTCGAGAAAGTCATCTTCGAATTCGGCGAGCTTTTCGAGCGATGTGCCCTGCATCAGGTGCAACTGCCCACTCTCGATCTGGTCCTTGAACTGATTGTGAATTTGATCGAGCCCCGAACTATAGCGGTCCATGGTCCAGGGATCGATCAGGTAGAGCTGCGCCGGTCGGTTCTTTTCAAGGATCTCCGCCGTGTATTCCCCAAAGGCAGCTCCTGCTTCGACACCGATGCCGCCGTTTGGGATACGATAGAGCAACTCGCCGCGATCCGGCAGCAATCTGGCGTTCTCCATGTGATGGGCGGCAAGCTGGGTCCTCGGCATGCTCGCTCTTTGTGCCTGCCGTTCCTCGCGTGTTTTCATGATGATGTCTCGGATGATGCTTCAGTGACTGGACCGTGCGGCCCGCGAGAACCATCTTATAGCCAGCGCGATGCAATGTTGGCTAGGCTTCTTCCGGAGTAAAGCCAAACCGCTGCGATCTGACTCTACCGATAGATCAGCCAGTCCTTGGGCACATGTGAGACATTCGCGACGCCATGGATGGAGACATTGTCGCCGCCCGATGCTTTTGCCATGCCGAGCGCCTTTTCGGCGAACGCGATAAGGGCGTCGGCCGTTCGGGCTTCCTTCGACATACATATCCCGATTGAGAATGAAAGCGGCGCTGCCCGTTTTCCCGATACCGGATGCACCACCGGCAATCCCTTCAGCCGATCACGGAGCCTGTCGACAAGCCGCATGATCTCCGTCTCATCTGCTGTTCGGAAAATGAAACCGAAGCGCCCCCGATCGAAGCGGCAGGCCAGATCCTCTTCACCGAACATCGCTTGGATCAACTCGCCGACTTTCTTGAGGACGGGCTCAAGAAGATTTGGAATGGCCGCAATGGTCTCGTAGCCATCGATATCCGCAAAGGCGATTCCGCACAGATCGGGCAGACCTGATTTTTCATAGACGTTGGCGAGTTCCTTGTTGAAGACCCGACGGTTCCCCAGGCCGGTCACGATATCGACAAACCTGGCAGCATTTGCCGCAGCGGCCTCGCGTTGTACCTCCTCGAGCTTCTGCGATTTCTCCATCACCTTGGAAGCGAGCATTGCACTTTGCGCCTCGCGAGTATGTGTTGCGGAGCTTACCGATTGCAGCGATCGCGATAGCGCGTCCTTGTCTGTCACATCGTTGGCTTCAAAGACCCGGGCAGCCTGGCTGATGACGCTTCCGTAGCGCGATAGAGCAGACTTTTCCTCGTCGAGCAGGGAGAGAATGCTCTGTAGTTCCTGCTGCACCTGGCCCGAACGCGCCTCGAGCTGGCTGCCTTCGAAGTGGTGGGGCAGGTAACGGCGTCCGATCCCATCCAGAGCCCCCTGCGTCTTGACCGGGCCGAGCGATCTGAGTTCGCGTGCGAGATCCGGACTGTTACCGGTCAGCGCCTCGAATATGAGCTCATAGTTACGCGGCAGTCCTTCGATTCCGAGTTGTTGCAAGACCGTTGCAATGCGAAAGGCTAGACTCGTGTGCGTGTTGAACTGCACCTGATGCTCTCTCCGACGTGACTTCTGACTACCACTGGCGCGGTGGGTGACATGAACGGCGGCCATGGCCCGCTGATAACTATTGCAGGCAAGCTGTGCTGAAGGCTTTCCAGCAACGGCCTGGGGTATCATGCTCCCTGTGACAAACAACTTATGAGGACAATATTGAGCGCGCTCAATTAAGGCGAAGTAAATGAGCGCTCTGCGCAGTGACGCACGAATCATGTGCCAGGCTCGGCATTTTCTTCCTTGCTCGGGAGCGAGGTACGCAGTGCACGCCACCGGCTCGAGCGGCTCGCGAATACGTCGCCATCATCAGTAAACTATGAGGATAGTGGGAGGAAATGGTGGGCGATGAGAGACTCGAACTCCCGACATCCTCGGTGTAAACGAGGCGCTCTACCAACTGAGCTAATCGCCCTCGCGAGATCGGTCCGTTTCGGCCCGCCGCGTCGGTGGCCGTGATCTATGCGGATCGCGGACAAACCGCAAGAGTGTTTGTGAAGATTTTTTGATTTTTTTGAGCGGAGGCGCTCATGCCCCCGTAGTCTCGGTGATTTTTGAGCTGTGGAAAACCGTCGGCGGTGCAGGCGAGGGCTCGGGGAATTGATTGTCTATGTGCGCTCGACAAATACTCCTCTGATAATACACTGAATTTGCGAAGCGAATTTCGTTCTCCAAAAACAATTCGCAGACTGTCATCGTTTTGTCTCCAAAGCTGCTTGACACTCAAATGCGAACCCCTTAGTTAGCCGCTCATCGAAGCGGTAAAGCTGCTTTGACGCGGACGCGAAAGCCTCCGGATCGCTTGAAATGAATGCGGGTGTAGCTCAGTCGGTTAGAGTGCCGGCCTGTCACGCCGGAGGTCGCGGGTTCGAGCCCCGTCACTCGCGCCATTTCAAAATGGAGTGTCGCAAGGCGCTTGATCCGGTTATTCTGTCCACGATGCGCGGGTGTAGCTCAGTCGGTTAGAGTGCCGGCCTGTCACGCCGGAGGTCGCGGGTTCGAGCCCCGTCACTCGCGCCATTCTCTCCTTTCCTCTGTTACATTCTCTGCCAACGCGATCGCCGATTTCGGTGTTCTCTCTTGGCTCGGACGTTCTCTGTTGCTGCGAGCCATGCAATATCCGACGGGCTGACATGCAGACTGAATCGACTTGTGTGGATTTGTCGCGACATCATTGCATCTGCTTGATAATGTCGCGCCTCGACAGTCGAATTGGTGCTCTAAAAGTCTTGCGCCGTGGCGCTGGCTGCGCTAACCACGGCTCTGTTGCAACGCACGTTCGCTTGCCGGGCAATTGCCCACTTGCGCCTTCCTGGCGCAGCCCGCAAGCAGGGATGAACCTGATGACTGGACTGCTCAGTTCCTATATTCCGATCGCTATTTTCATTGGTATCGCCCTTGTAATCGGCCTGGCGCTTCTGATCGCGCCGTTTGCCGTTGCCTTCAAGGCGCCTGACGCGGAAAAGCTTTCGGCTTTCGAATGCGGTTTCAACGCATTCGACGACGCCCGCATGAAGTTCGATATCCGTTTCTATCTGGTGTCGATCCTCTTCATCATCTTCGACCTCGAAGTCGCCTTCCTCTTTCCGTGGGCAGTTTCGTTCGGCGCAATTGGCTGGTTTGGCTTCTGGTCCATGATGGTTTTCCTCGGCGTGCTGACCATCGGCTTTATCTATGAATGGAAAAAGGGAGCCCTGGAATGGGAGTAGCCCCAAGCGATAGGGCGCTCGTCGCGCCGCACCCGAAAGGCATCATCGATCCCGCAACGGGCAAGCCGATCGGCAGCGACAGCGCCTTCTTCGGCGAAATCAACGATGAGTTGGCTGATAAGGGCTTTCTCGTTACCTCAACCCGAGATCTCATCACCTGGGCCCGTACCGGCTCGCTGATGTGGATGCAGTTCGGTCTAGCCTGCTGTGCTGTCGAAGGCCTGATGCAGGTTTCCGGTCCTCGCTACGACATGGAGCGCTTCGGCGTTGCTCCGCGCGCTTCGCCGCGCCAGTCGGACGTCATGATCGTTGCCGGCACGCTGACCAACAAGATGGCGCCAGCGCTCCGCAAGGTTTACGACCAGATGCCTGAGCCGCGCTATGTGATCTCGATGGGGTCCTGCGCTAATGGTGGCGGTTACTATCACTATTCCTATTCGGTCGTGCGTGGCTGCGACCGTGTCGTTCCTGTCGATATCTACGTGCCGGGCTGTCCCCCCACGGCGGAAGCGCTGCTCTACGGGGTGCTGCTTCTGCAGAAGAAGATCCGTCGAACCGGAACGATCGAGCGCTAAGGGCGGAGGACTGTCATGAGTGAAGCCTTGAGCGAACTGTCCTCGTATCTCCGTGAGATGCGCGGCGATCTCTTTCTCGATGCATCCATCAGCTACGGTGAGCTGAACCTAACTGCGACGCCGGAGACGATTCTGGCGCTGCTGACGTTCCTGCGCGACGATGCGCGCTGCGGTTTCATCAGCATGATTGATATTTGCGGTGTCGACTGGCCGCAGCGCGAGAAGCGTTTCGACGTCGTCTATCACCTGCTGTCGCCGAAGCAGAACTTGCGCATCCGCATCAAGGTCGCCGTGGCCGATGGTGAGTCGGTTCCGTCGGCAACTGCTGTCTACAAGGGTGCTGAGTGGTTCGAGCGTGAAGCTTGGGACATGTACGGCATTCCGTTCTCAGGTCACGCCGACCTGCGCCGTCTGCTGACGGACTATGGCTTTGAAGGCCACCCGCTACGCAAGGACTTCCCGACGACCGGTTACGTCGAGGTGCGTTATGACGATGATGCCAAGCGCGTCGTCTACGAACCTGTCGAGCTGAAGCAGGAATTCCGCAATTTCGACTTCCTGTCCCCTTGGGAAGGCACCGAATACGTGCTGCCGGGAGACGAGAAGGCGGCGAAGTGAAGATGAGGCTCGGATTTCTTGAAGCGTCTCTGTTCGCCGTCTCATGCCAATTGCCAGCGCGGAGCGCGTCGCTATGACTGAACATAACGTTCGCAATTTTACGATCAATTTCGGACCGGAACACCCGTCCGCGCACGGTGTTCTGCGTCTCGTGCTCGAGCTCGATGGCGAAATCATCGAGCGCGTCGATCCGCATATCGGCCTGCTGCACCGCGGCACCGAGAAACTGATCGAGACGAAGACCTACCTTCAGGCCGTGCCTTATTTCGATCGTCTCGACTACGTCGCGCCGATGAATCAGGAACACGCTTTCGCGCTCGCGGTCGAAAAGATGCTGAAGCTCGAAATTCCGATTCGTGGTCAGCTGATTCGAGTTCTGTACTCCGAAATTGGCCGAATCTTGTCGCACATCATGAACGTGACGACGCAGGCCATGGACGTCGGCGCGATGACGCCGCCGGTCTGGGGCTTCGAAGAGCGCGAAAAGCTCATGGTGTTCTACGAGCGCGCCTGTGGCGCCCGTATGCACTCGGCCTATTTCCGTCCGGGTGGCGTCCACCAGGATATCCCGCCGGAGCTGGTCGAGGATATCGGCAAGTGGTGCGACCCGTTCCTCAAGATCCTCGACGATATCGAAGGTCTTCTGACTGACAACCGCATCTTCAAGCAGCGTAACGTCGACATTGGCGTGGTATCGCTGGAAGATGCATGGTCCTGGGGCTTCTCGGGTGTGATGGTTCGCGGTTCTGGCGCTGCCTGGGACCTGCGTCGCTCGCAGCCCTACGAGTGCTACAACGATATGGAATTCGATATTCCGATCGGCAAAAACGGCGACTGCTACGACCGCTACCTGATCCGCATGATCGAGATGCGTCAGTCTGTTCGCATCATGAAGCAGTGCGTCGAGCGTCTGATGGGCAGCGCCAAGACCGGTCCGGTGTCGTCGATCGACGGCAAGGTCGTTCCGCCGAAGCGCGGTGAGATGAAGCGGTCCATGGAAGCGCTCATTCACCACTTCAAGCTTTACACCGAAGGCTACCACGTTCCTGCTGGCGAAGTGTACGCAGCTGTCGAAGCGCCGAAGGGCGAGTTCGGCGTCTATGTCGTCGCCGATGGCAGCAACAAGCCGTACCGCTGCAAGATCCGTGCACCGGGCTACGCCCACCTGCAGGCGATGGACTTCCTCTGCAAGGGCCACATGCTCGCTGACGTGACGGCCGTGCTCGGTTCGCTCGACATCGTGTTCGGTGAGGTAGACCGCTGATGAAGCTGTTGCCGCTCGCCGCTCTCGTTCTTTTCGCTTCTTCCGGAGCCTTCGCTCAGGAAGTCGGCGGAATGGGCCCGAAATTGGGTCAGGACGAGGTGCAGCCGCCGGCAGCCAAGGCTTCCATGGGTGAGCTCTTATCCAAGGGCTATGAAATCAAGGCCGCCGTTCCGAACGGCGGCAAGTTCGTTGTGTTTTTGCAAAAAGACCAGTCGGCCTACGCATGCGAGATGAAGTCTCTGACGGCATCGCAGTGCGGGACCATAAACTGACAAGGCGTGAGGAAGAATGTCCGTTCGTCGATTAGCCGAAGATCAATTCCAGCCTGCCGCGTTCGCCTTCAACGACGAGAACGCTGCCTGGGCGGAAAAGACGATCCAGAAATATCCCGCAGGCCGTCAGCAATCCGCTGTCATCCCGCTGTTGATGCGAGCACAGGAACAGGATGGTTGGGTCACGCGAGCCGCGATCGAAAGGATCGCCGACATGCTCGATATGGCCTATATCCGTGTTCTCGAGGTTGCGACTTTCTACACGCAGTTCCAACTGAATCCGGTCGGCACGCGCGCCCACGTCCAGGTATGCGGCACGACGCCCTGCATGCTGCGCGGCTCGGAAAGCCTGATGGCGGTCTGCAAGAGCAAGATCCATCATCATCCCTTCGAGCGGAACGCCTCGGGCACGCTTTCGTGGGAAGAAGTCGAATGTCTCGGGGCCTGCGTCAACGCGCCGATGGTCATGATCGGCAAGGATACTTACGAGGACCTGACGCCGGAACGTCTTGAAGAGATCATCGATACGTTCGAGGCCGGCAATGGCGCGAGCGTCACTCCCGGCCCGCAGATCAACCGTCACTTCTCGTCTCCGGAAGGCGGTCCCACGACCTTGCTGACCGAAGAGAAGCCGAAGAAGGTCTCCACCAAAAAGGCCGTTCAAGAAGCCGTGACTGCAACCATCGACGCGGCCCCGGTTCCTCCCTCGGAAGCCGCACGCGCGAAGAGCACCGATGCGGAAACCAATGCAGCGCTGAAAACGCCGGTCACGGCACCGAAGGCTGCTGCTAAGAATGTCAAAGCGGTGGAAGATCAACCGGCGCCGGCGACCGCTGCGCTGGTGCAAAATGCCGGTAAGCCTTCGCTCGGCGACAAGAACCGTCCCGCTGGCGTCGAAAAACCCGCCGCTCCGGATGATCTGAAGATGATCTCCGGCGTCGGCCCGAAGATTGAAGCGACCCTGCATGAGATCGGCATCTTCACCTTCACGCAGATCGCGGGATGGAAGAAGGCCGAGCGCGAATGGGTCGATGGATACCTGAATTTCAAGGGCCGCATCGAACGCGACGACTGGGTCAAGCAGGCCAAGGCGCTCGCCAAGGGCGGCGAAGCCGAATACATTAAAGTCTTCGGTAAGAAGCCGCGGTAAGGGGTGAAGCATGTTACAAGATAAAGACCGCATCTTTACCAACATCTACGGCCTCAAGGACAAGTCCCTGAAGGGCGCGATGGCGCGCGGCCACTGGGACGGCACCAAGCAGATCCTCGAAAAGGGTCGCGACTGGATCATCAACGAAATGAAGGCCTCTGGTCTTCGTGGTCGTGGGGGCGCCGGCTTCCCAACCGGTCTTAAGTGGTCCTTCATGCCGAAGGAGAGCGATGGTCGCCCGCACTACCTCGTCGTCAATGCCGACGAGTCGGAGCCGGGCACCTGCAAAGACCGCGATATCATGCGCCACGATCCACATACGCTGATCGAAGGCTGCGTGATCGCAAGCTTCGCAATGGGCGCGAACGCCGCCTACATCTACGTCCGTGGTGAATATATCCGCGAGCGCGAAGCGCTGCAGGCTGCCATCGATGAGTGCTATGACTACGGCCTGCTCGGCAAGAGCAACAAGCTCGGCTATCCGATGGACATCTACGTCCATCACGGTGCCGGCGCCTATATCTGCGGTGAAGAGACCGCGCTGCTCGAAAGCCTTGAAGGCAAGAAGGGCCAGCCGCGCCTGAAGCCGCCGTTCCCGGCCAACATGGGCCTGTACGGTTGCCCGACGACGGTCAACAACGTCGAGTCGATCGCCGTTGCGCCGACCATCTTGCGTCGCGGCGCGTCCTGGTTCTCCTCGATCGGCCGTCCGAACAACGTCGGCACCAAGCTGTTCATGCTGTCGGGTCACGTCAACAAGCCGTGCACGGTCGAAGAGGAGATGGGGATCACCTTCCGCGAGCTCGTCGATCGTCATGCCGGCGGCATCCGGGGCGGCTGGGACAACCTGCTTGCCGTCATCCCCGGCGGCGCATCGTGCCCGATCGTTCCGGCCAAGGACATCATCGATTGCCCGATGGATTTCGACGGCCTGCGCGCCGTCGGTTCGTCCTTCGGTACAGCCGCGTCGATCGTCATGGACAAGTCCACCGACGTCATCAAGGCGATCGCCCGCATCTCGGCCTTCTTCAAGCATGAGAGCTGTGGCCAGTGCACGCCGTGCCGCGAAGGCACCGGCTGGATGTGGCGCGTGATGGAGCGCATGGCCAAGGGCAATGCCCAGAAGCGCGAGATCGACATGCTGTTCCAGGTCACAAAGCAGATCGAAGGCCACACCATCTGTGCGCTTGGCGATGCTGCCGCATGGCCGGTGCAGGGTCTGATCCGTAACTTCCGTCACGAGATCGAAGCGCGCATCGACCAGTATACGGCAAGCGCGCTGGATCACGGTGCGGTTCTTGAGGCAGCAGAGTAAGGCTGATGACGAAGGCGTCCGACAGCAATGACAAGGAAGAGGTGGCTGATTTCTCGGCCGACTTCGGTCGTCTTGCTGCCGAGATGCTGGAGAACGCCCGCGTGCTCCCGGTGCCGCCTGTAATGGTAAACCCGGCTGCGGCAATGGCTGCGGCGACCGCGATCGGTCTCGGCTTTTCGACGCAGATGGCCGGCGCATTCTTCGGAGCCTTGCAGGGCGCGCTCGATGCAACGAGCAAGCTAGCAGCCGTTCTGGACGAAACGCCGCCCGACGAGGGTAAGCCTCAGGTCGAGATCCAGCCGGAGAACGTTCGTCCTGCGCCTGCCAACAAGGTTGCAGGGAAGGTCAAGCTTTCTGTGGTTGCAGCAGAGCCGACCGCGAAGCCTCGTGTGGTAACGAAGCCAGCTCCGCGTGCTCGAAAGACCGACGATCTGAAGCAGATTTCCGGCGTCGGTCCGAAGATCGAGCAGGTGTTGAATGCCAAGGGCATTCGCGCCTTTGCCGTGATCGCCAGCTGGTCGACCGAGGACGCGGCACGCATCGACGCAGAGCTCGGTTTCGACGGGAGGATCGCTCGCGACGGCTGGGTTGACCAGGCTAAAGCACTGGTTGCTGGAGCGCGAAAGCGGAAGTGAATTTTCGGCCGAAGAGGCTGGAGCAAGGTCAAGGCTGAAGAGTGAAGGGCAGGGGCCCGAAACTGCAAAGGCCGAAAGCCGATCCCGGATCTCGGGATGGGCGCAGAATTTGAGCGACACCGATGCCAACGGGGTAAGAACCGGCGTGGCAGCGAAACTGTTGCAAAGTGGGTTTGTTTGCCGCCATCCGGCAAACGGGAAACAGGACTGAGTGACGATGGCAAAACTGAAGATTGACGGCAACGAGATCGAAGTTCCGGATCATTTCACGCTGCTGCAGGCGTGCGAGGAAGCCGGTGCTGAAGTTCCGCGCTTCTGCTTTCACGAGCGCCTTTCGGTTGCCGGCAACTGCCGCATGTGCCTCGTTGAGGTGAAAGGTGGCCCGCCGAAGCCGCAGGCTTCTTGCGCCATGGGTGTGCGCGACATCCGCGGCGGCCCGAACGGCGAACTTCCGGAGGTCTTCACCAACACGCCGATGGTCAAGAAGGCCCGTGAAGGCGTGATGGAGTTCCTGCTGATCAACCATCCGCTGGATTGCCCGATCTGTGACCAGGGGGGCGAATGCGACCTGCAGGACCAGGCGATGGCCTTCGGCATCGACAGCTCGCGCTATCAGGAAGACAAGCGCGCCGTCGAAGACAAGTATATTGGACCGCTCGTCAAGACGGTCATGAACCGCTGCATTCACTGCACGCGCTGCGTTCGCTTTACGACTGAAGTGGCCGGCATTTCCGAACTCGGCCTGATCGGCCGCGGCGAGGATGCCGAAATCACCACCTATCTCGAGCAGGCGATGACCTCAGAGCTGCAGGGCAACATAGTTGACCTCTGCCCGGTCGGCGCGCTGACCTCGAAGCCGTTCGCCTTCACGGCGCGTCCGTGGGAGTTGAACAAGACCGAAACGATCGACGTCATGGACGCGCTCGGCTCCGCAATCCGTGTCGATACGCGTGGCCGCGAAGTCATGCGCGTCATGCCGCGCGTCAACGATCAGATCAATGAAGAGTGGATTTCTGACAAGAGCCGCTTCATCTGGGATGGCCTGAAGACGCAGCGTCTCGACCGCCCCTACGTCCGCAAGGATGGCCGTCTGCAGGCAGCGACCTGGGGCGAAGCCTTCGGCGCCATCAAGGCTGCCGTTGCCGCAACCAGCGGCGAGAAGATCGGTGCGGTCGCCGGCGATCTCGCATCCGTCGAAGAAATGTACGCGCTGTCGGAACTCGTGAAGTCGCTCGGTTCCGAGAACCTCGACTGTCGCCAGGATGGGACGGCACTTGATCCGTCGCTCGGCCGCGCAAGCTACCTCTTCAACCCGACGATTGAAGGCATCGAGCAGGCGGACGCACTGCTGATCATCGGTGCCAACCCGCGCTTCGAAGCCGCCGTGCTCAACGCTCGCATCCGCAAGCGCTGGCGTCGCGGCAACTTCCCGATCGGCGTGATCGGCGAAGCTGGCGAACTGCGTTATGACTATGAATATCTCGGCGCTGGCCCGGACACGCTGAAGGATATCGCCGACGGCAACCATGCGTTCGCGAAGGTTCTGACGGATGCCAAGAAGCCGATGATCCTCATCGGTCAGGGCGCTCTGTCACGTACCGACGGTGCTGGTGTTCTCGCAACTGCTGCAAAGCTTGCTGGCACGGTCGGCGCAGTCGTCGAAGGCTGGAACGGTTTTGCCGTGCTGCACACCGCAGCATCACGCGTTGGCGGTCTTGACCTTGGCTTCGTTCCGGGTGCCAAGGGCGTTAACGCCGCGGAGATGCTGACCTCGATGGACGTTCTCTTCCTACTTGGCGCCGACGAACTCGATTTCGGTGCCAAGAAGGCAAAGCTGACGGTCTACATCGGCTCGCACGGCGACAACGGTGCCCACAATGCCGACGTCATCCTGCCGGCGGCTGCCTATACCGAAAAGTCCGGCACCTGGGTCAACACCGAGGGTCGCGTTCAGATGGGCAATCGCGCCGGCTTTGCGCCGGGCGACGCCCGCGAAGACTGGGCGATTCTGCGTGCGCTGTCCGACGTGCTTGGCAAGAAACTTGCATTCGATTCACTTAGCGAATTGCGTGCGAAGCTCTATGCGGCCTTCCCGCATTTCGCAGCGTTCGATGAGATCGCTGAAAGCGACAGCGCCAAAATTGCCGCAGTCGCGAAAAAAGCCGGCAAGATGAACAAATCCGGGTTTGCTTCGCCGGTCAAAGACTTCTATTTGACGAACCCGATCGCGCGCGCTTCGGCAGTGATGGCCGAGTGCTCGGCATTGGCCCGCAACAACTTCAAAGTCGCGGCAGAGTAAGGGCAGGGGACTATGGAATCGTTTGTTTCAACTTATGTCTTGCCCGGCCTCCTGATGGTCGGTCAGTCGCTTCTTCTCCTGGTCTGCCTGCTCGTCTTTATCGCCTACATCCTGTTGGCCGACCGTAAGATCTGGGCAGCCGTACAGCTCCGCCGCGGTCCGAATGTGGTGGGTCCGTGGGGCCTTTTCCAGTCCTTCGCCGATCTTTTGAAGTTCGTCTTCAAGGAGCCGGTTATCCCCGCTGGTGCCAACAAGGCAGTCTTCTTGCTCGCGCCTCTCGTCACCGTGCTTCTGGCACTGTCGACCTGGGCGGTCGTGCCGCTGGCGGATGGCTGGGTCATCGCCAACATCAATGTCGGCATCCTCTACATCTTCGCGATCTCGTCGCTTGAAGTGTACGGCATCATTATGGGCGGTTGGGCTTCGAACTCGAAGTACCCCTTCCTTGGTGCATTGCGCTCCGCTGCACAGATGGTGTCCTACGAAGTCTCGATCGGCTTCGTCATCGTCACCGTTTTGCTCTGCGTTGGCTCGCTGAACCTGACGGACATCGTCCATGCCCAGCAGGCTGGTCTCGGCACGCGCCTTGGTCTGCCGTCATCGTTCCTCGACTGGCACTGGCTGGCGCTGTTCCCGATGTTCATCATCTTCTTTATTTCGGCGCTGGCTGAAACGAACCGCCCGCCTTTCGATCTTCCTGAAGCCGAATCGGAACTCGTCGCCGGCTTCATGGTCGAATACGGCTCCTCGCTCTACATGATGTTCATGCTCGGCGAATATGCGGCCATCGTTCTGATGTGCTCGCTGACGACGATCCTGTTCCTCGGAGGCTGGCTGCCGCCCGTCGACGTATGGCTCCTGAACTGGGTTCCGGGTGTTATCTGGTTCACGCTGAAGTCGTGCCTGGTGTTCTTTATGTTCGCGATGGTCAAGGCGTTCGTCCCGCGCTATCGCTACGACCAGCTGATGCGCCTCGGCTGGAAGGTTTTCCTTCCGCTGTCGCTCGCCATGGTCGTTATCGTCGCATTCGTGCTGAAGCTGACGGGTTGGGCATGATCATGCCGGCCCTCGTTTCAAGCAATATTGGAGGTTGAAGATGGCAGGCTTGTCCAACGCGGTCAGCTCGCTGTTCCTGAAGGAATTCGTCGGTGCGTTCTGGCTGACCTTCCGGTACTTTTTTAAGCAGAAGGCAACGGTCAACTACCCGTTCGAAAAGGGACCGGTCAGCCCGCGCTTCCGCGGCGAACACGCGCTGCGTCGTTATCCCAACGGCGAAGAGCGCTGCATTGCCTGCAAGCTGTGTGAGGCGATCTGTCCTGCACAGGCGATCACCATCGAAGCCGGTCCCCGCCGCAACGATGGCACGCGCCGCACGGTTCGTTATGACATCGACATGGTCAAGTGCATCTACTGTGGCTTCTGCCAGGAAGCGTGCCCGGTCGATGCGATCGTCGAAGGCCCGAATTTCGAATTTGCGACGGAAACACGCGAAGAGCTCTACTTCGACAAGCAGAAGCTCCTCGACAACGGCGACCGGTGGGAGCGTGAAATCGCGCGCAACATCGCGCTGGATGCTCCGTACCGTTGATCGAAATTGAAATGCCGGAGTGTCGCCGCTCGCGCGGCTTCCGGTCAACATGCACCGGAGTTTTGCCGGAGAGTTCCGCGCGAAGCTTCATCGGGCAGGGAAACTCCCGGCTGCCCGGGGGAAGATGAAAAAGGCACCAACATGGGTCTGCAGGCTCTATTTTTCTATCTTTTCGCCTTTGTCGCGGTAGCGTCGGCGTTCATGGTCATCTGGTCGAAGAATCCGGTTCATTCGGTTCTCTTCCTGATCCTGGTTTTCTTCAACGCGGCTGGCCTCTTCCTGCTGCTGGGCGCCGAATTCCTGGCGATGATCCTGCTCGTCGTTTACGTCGGTGCCGTGGCCGTTCTCTTCCTCTTCGTGGTTATGATGCTCGACATCGACTTTACGGAGTTGCGCGCGGGCGTTCTCGAATACGCGCCGATCGGTGCGGTCATCGGGTTGATCCTTGCGGCTGAGCTGATCGTTGTCGGCGGTGGCAGCGTGATCTCGCCGGAGATCGCCAAAACGGTCACGATGCCGATCCCGCCGCTGTCTGAGCGCACGAATACCGCCGCTCTCGGCGATGTGCTCTATACGAATTACGTCTACTTCTTCCAGATCGCTGGTCTGGTGCTGCTCGTCGCGATGATCGGTGCGATCGTGCTGACGCTCAAGCATCGCCAGAACATCAAGCGGCAGAATATCGCCCGACAGGTTGCCCGCAGCCCTGAGACCGCCGTCGAAGTGGTCAAGGTCAAGCCGGGTCAGGGCGTTTGAGGCAGGCGCGAGCTTAAGGAACAAATACAATGGTCATCGGACTTTCCCATTACCTGACGGTCAGCGCCATCCTCTTCACGCTCGGCGTCTTCGGTATCTTCCTGAACCGGAAGAACATCATCGTTATCCTGATGTCGATCGAGCTCATTCTGCTTGCGGTCAATATCAACATGGTCGCCTTCTCGTCGTTCCTCAACGACATCGTCGGCCAGGTTTTCGCATTGTTTATTCTGACCGTCGCTGCGGCTGAAGCGGCTATCGGTCTTGCAATTCTCGTCGTCTTCTACCGCAACCGCGGCTCGATCGGCGTCGAAGACGTCAATATGATGAAGGGCTGATAAGGCTATGTTTTTATATAAGGCTATCGTCTTTCTTCCCCTGATTGGCGCGATCATCGCCGGCCTCTTCGGCCGCGCGATCGGCGCCAAGGCATCGGAATACGTCACCTGCGGGCTGATGATCAGCGCGGCGGTGCTGTCGTGGTATGTTTTCATCACCGTCGGCATGGGCCACCACGAAGGCGGCCCCATCAAGGTCGAAGTGCTGCGCTGGATCCAGTCCGGCGGTATTGACGTATCCTGGTCGCTGCGCGTCGATACGCTCACCTCGGTCATGTTGATCGTCGTCAACACGGTCTCGACTCTGGTGCACGTCTATTCGATCGGATACATGCATCATGATCCGCATCGTCCGCGTTTCTTCGCCTATCTCTCGCTTTTCACCTTCGCGATGCTGATGCTTGTGACGGCCGACAACCTGGCCCAGATGTTCTTCGGCTGGGAAGGCGTTGGTCTCGCTTCGTATCTGCTCATCGGCTTCTGGTTCAAGAAACCGTCGGCAAACGCCGCTGCGATCAAGGCCTTCGTCGTCAACCGCGTCGGTGACTTCGGCTTCATCCTCGGCATTGCGAGCCTGTTCGTGCTATTTGGTGCGATCAACCTCGACACCATCTTCGCGAACGCTGCGAGCTTTGCTCCGGGCGAAGCTGGTGGTGAGGGCGGCGAGATCGTTCTCAACCTCTTTGGCATGCATCTCGACAAGGCACATGCGCTGACTGGCGCCTGCCTGCTGCTCTTCATGGGCGCGATGGGTAAGTCGGCACAGTTCCTGCTGCACACTTGGCTCCCAGACGCGATGGAAGGCCCGACGCCAGTGTCGGCTCTCATCCATGCTGCAACCATGGTTACCGCGGGCGTCTTCCTCGTCGCTCGCATGTCGCCGCTGTTTGAGCTTTCGCCAGATGCGCTCGTCTTCGTAACGACGATCGGTGCGATCACAGCCTTCTTCGCGGCAACTGTTGGCCTCGTGCAGAACGACATCAAGCGCGTCATCGCTTACTCGACCTGCTCGCAGCTCGGCTACATGTTCGTTGCGCTCGGCGTCGGTGCTTATGGCGCCGCCATCTTCCACCTCTTCACGCACGCCTTCTTCAAGGCTCTGCTGTTCCTTGGCGCCGGCTCGGTGATCCACGCCGTCGATGGCGAGCAGGACATGCGATACATGGGTGGTCTGCGTAAGCACATCCCCGTGACCTTCTGGATGATGACGATCGGCACCCTGGCGCTGACCGGCGTCGGTATTCCGTTCACACCGATCGGTTTTGCCGGCTTCTTCTCGAAGGACGTGATCATCGAGGCGGCTTACGCGTCGCATTCGCCGGTCGCAGGCTTTGCCTTTACGCTGCTGGTCATCGCGGCCCTGTTCACGAGCTTCTATTCTTGGCGTCTGGCTTTCTTGACTTTCTTCGGCAAGCCGCGTGCGTCCCACGAAGTGATGCATCACGTTCACGAGTCGCCGCAGGTCATGCTGGTGCCGCTCTACCTGCTCGCTGCCGGCGCGGTTCTGGCCGGCGTCCTCTTCGAAGGCCGCTTCTACGGCGAGGAATATGCCGAGTTCTGGAAGGGTGCGATCTTCACCTCACAGCACAACGAACTGCTCGAAGAGTTCCATCACGTTCCGGCCTGGGTTGGCCTCAGCCCGTTCATCGCCATGCTCATTGGTTTCGTGACGGCCTGGTACATGTACATCAAGTCGCCGTCGACGCCGCGTGTGCTCGCGCAGCAGCATCGTGTGCTGTACCAGTTCCTCCTGAACAAGTGGTACTTCGACGAGCTCTACGACTTCCTCTTCGTCCGCTCAGCAAAGGCGCTCGGTCGGTTCCTGTGGAAGAAGGGTGATGTCGGCGTCATCGATACCTACGGCCCGAATGGCGTCGCTGCCCGCGTCGTCGATGTCACGAACCGCGTCGTGCGCTTACAGACCGGTTACCTCTATCACTACGCGTTCGCCATGCTGATCGGCGTTGCGGCGCTTGTTACTTGGATGATGCTCGGGAGTTCCTTCTGATGACCGATTGGCCCATTCTTTCAACGGTCACCTTCCTGCCGCTCGTCGGCGTGGTGCTCCTGCTGCTGATGAATGAAAATGGTCCGAGTGGCCGCCGCAACGTGCTCAACATCTCGTTGATCACGACGATCGTGACGTTTGTCCTTTCGCTCTTTCTCTGGATCGGTTTCGACAATGCGAACCCGGGCTTCCAGATGATCGAGAAGCATGGCTGGCTCGGCACCGGCATCAGCTATCACCTCGGCATTGACGGGATCTCGATGCTCTTCGTGATCCTGACGACCTTCCTCATGCCGTTCTGCGTACTGGCGAGCTGGCTCTCGATCGAAAAGCGCCTCAAGGACTACATGATTGCCTTCCTGATCCTGGAAGTGATGATGGTCGGCGTCTTCGTTTCGCTCGATATCGTTCTCTTCTACGTGTTCTTCGAAGCCGGCCTCATTCCGATGTTCCTCATCATCGGCGTTTGGGGCGGCAAGGATCGCGTCTACGCCAGCTACAAGTTCTTCCTCTACACGCTGCTCGGCTCCGTTCTGATGCTGCTCGCCATCATGGCGATGTACTGGCAGGCCGGCACGACGGATATCCCGGCGCTGCTCGCCTATAAGTTCCCGCCGCAGATGCAGACCTGGCTCTGGCTTGCCTTCTTCGCATCCTTCGCAGTCAAGATGCCGATGTGGCCTGTTCACACGTGGCTTCCCGATGCACACGTTCAAGCGCCGACCGCGGGCTCGGTCATCCTGGCAGGCGTGCTTCTGAAGCTCGGCGGCTATGGCCTGATCCGCTTCTCGCTCGGCATGTTCCCGGTTGCCTCCGAGTTCTTCGCGCCGCTCGTCTTCGCATTGTCGGTCATTGCCATCATCTACACCTCGCTGGTGGCGCTGATGCAGGACGACATGAAGAAGCTGATCGCCTATTCGTCGGTCGCCCACATGGGTTACGTGACAATGGGTATCTTTGCGGCCAACGCGCAGGGTCTGCAGGGCTCGATCTTCCAGATGCTATCGCACGGCATCGTCTCCGGCGCTCTCTTCCTTTGCGTCGGTGTGATCTACGACCGGACCCATACCCGCGAGATTGCGGCCTATGGCGGCCTGGTCAACAACATGCCAAAATACGCCGTCGCGATGATGGTCTTCACGATGGCGAACGTCGGCCTGCCGGGCACCTCGGGCTTCATCGGCGAATTCCTGACCCTGATTGGCGTCTTCCGCGTCAACACCTGGGTCGCACTCTTCGCCGCGACCGGCGTTATCCTCTCCGCCGCCTATGCACTCTGGCTCTATCGCCGGGTGATCTTCGGCGCGCTGGAAAAGGAAAGGCTGAAGGCGCTGCTCGACCTTTCTCCGCGTGAACAGTTGATACTTTATCCGCTGATCGCACTGACCATCTTCTTCGGCGTCTATCCGGCTCCGGTCTTCGATGTGACCGCTGCTTCGGTTGACCAGCTGATCCATAGCTATACGGCCGCAGTCCAGGCAGCGCAGGACGTTGCGCTGTCGATGAAATGATGACGGGACTTTTGGGACATGACCTCTGAAACTATTCTCGCAAGCCTGCATCTTTCCATTCCGGAGTTGATCCTCGCTGTCGGCGCCCTGGCGTTGCTAATGATCGGCGTCTTCTCGGGAGAGCGTTCGGGCCGTATGGTCAGCGTTCTCGCGATGATCGTGCTGGCTGCTGCCGCGCTCTGGCTGATTTTCGTTCCCAGCGAAGGCGTTGCCTATGGCGGCGTCTTCCTGTCGGACGGCTTCGGTCGCTTCATGAAGATCACGGCATTGGTTGGATCGATCTCGGCGCTCTTCATGTCGCTCGGCCTCGCCAAGGAAAACCAGCTCGATAAGTTCGAGTTTCCGGTACTGCTCGTGCTCTGCACGCTCGGTATTCTGCTGATGATTTCGGCCAACGATCTCATCTCGCTCTACCTCGGTCTTGAACTGCAATCGCTCGCGATCTACGTCGTTGCTGCGATCAATCGCGAGAGCGTCAAGTCCACGGAAGCCGGCCTGAAGTACTTCGTGCTCGGCGCGCTTTCCTCGGGCATGCTGCTGTACGGCATGTCGCTGGTTTATGGCTTCACCGGTCACACGCAGTTCGCTGATATCGCCCAGGCTCTGACCGTCGACGGTGCCCGCTCGCTTGGCCTCGTCTTCGGCCTCGTGTTCATCCTCGCCGGCATCGCCTTCAAGATTTCCGCAGTTCCGTTCCACATGTGGACGCCGGACGTTTATGAAGGTGCGCCGACCCCGGTCACGGCTTTCCTTGCCAGTGCCCCGAAAGTTGCCGCGATGGCGATGATGACCCGCATTGTGATCACCGCCTTCCAGCCGGTCCTGGCGGATTGGCAGCAGGTCGTGGTGTTCATTTCGATCGCTTCCATGCTGCTTGGTTCCTTTGCCGCAATCGGTCAGAAGAACATCAAGCGACTGATGGCCTATTCGTCGATCGGTCACATGGGCTACGCATTGGTTGGCCTTGCCGCGGGCAACCAGACCGGCGTTTCCGGCGTCATGCTCTACATGGTCATCTACATGGTGATGACGCTCGGCAGCTTCGCGATCATCATGTCGATGCGCCGCAAGGACGGGACGGTTGTCGAGGAGGTCAATGACTTGGCTGGCCTGTCGACCACCAATCCGTTCATGGCAACGGTGCTGACCATCCTCATGTTCTCGCTGGCCGGTATTCCTCCGCTCGCAGGCTTCTTCGCCAAGTACTTCGTGTTTGTCGCTGCAATCGAGGCCAAGCTCTATGCGCTTGCCATCATCGGCGTTCTGGCATCGGTCGTCGGCGCTTACTATTACCTGCGCGTCATCAAGCTGATGTGGTTTGATGAAGCCACGGGCGAGTTCGCTCGCGTCTCGGCGTCTCTTCGTCTTGTCTTTGGCCTGTCCGGCCTCTTCGTTCTCGCCTATGTCTTCATCGGCGGTCCGATCGGCGGTGCGGCCGAGCTTGCTGCTGCGACGCTCTTTTGATGAACTCTGAGGCACGGCGCCGGATATCGCTCGACGATTTCAGGCACGAGGCTCTGTCGGAGACATCGTCCACGAACAGCGAATGCCTTGCCCGTGCGCGGGCAGGGGACCGCGGTCTCCTTTGGATCACGGCGGAAAAGCAGACCGGCGGCCGCGGTCGCCGGGGACGGCCCTGGGTTTCGGAGCGGGGCAATCTCTACGCCTCGCTTCTTCTCGTCGATCCGGCTCCCATGGAGCGCCTCGGCTCGCTGCCGCTGGCAATCGCCGTCGCAGTGCATCAGGCTGTTCGCCATGTGCTGCCGCATACGGCCGAACCGCTGGAAGTGAAGTGGCCGAACGATATCCTGATCGGACGAAAGAAGACTTGTGGCATTCTCGTCGAGGGCGAAACCCTTCCGGACGGACGCCATGCGCTCGTCATTGGCATCGGTATCAACGTCGCATTCATGCCCGACAACCCGCTCTATCCGGTGACCTGCCTGCGCGAGCAAGGGAGCTCCGCTTCCCCTGAAGAGGTTTTCGCCCATCTCTTTGCGTCGATGGCGGAGGTCTTGGAGGCATGGGACCGCGGCCGTGGCGTGCGCGAAATCACCGAACGCTGGCGCCGAGTTGCCTGCGGCATTGGCGAAAAGATAACTGTGAACCTGCCGGACCGGTCGATTTCCGGCCACTTCGCCGGAATTGATGATAATGGCCTGTTGATGCTCGATACCGGCGCAGGCAGGATGATGACGATTGCCGCCGGCGATGTCTTCTTTGGTTGATTGGAAATAAGAATAATATGGCGAAGCAGGACGAACTGGTATTTCTGCCGTTGGGCGGCGTTGGCGAGATCGGAATGAATCTCGCCCTTTACGGCTACGGCCCGCCGGATCATCGCCAGTGGATCATGGTCGACTGCGGCGTCACCTTTCCTGGACCTGACTTGCCGGGTGTCGATCTTGTGTTGCCCGACATTCGATATCTCGCCAGCGAGCGCAAGAGCCTGAAGGCGATCTTCATCACCCACGCGCATGAGGACCACTATGGCGCGCTCGCCGATCTATGGCCAGGCCTCAACGTTCCAGTCTATGCCTCGGCCTTTACAGCAGGGCTTCTCGAGGCGAAGCGCAATTTTGAAAAGTCGGCCATCGGCGAGATCCCGGTGACGCTGTTCACGGCGGGCAACACCGTCAATGCGGGCCCTTTCAGCGTCGAGGGCGTGGCCGTCAACCATTCCATCCCCGAACCGATGTCGCTGGTGATCCGCACGCCCCTCGGCAATGTGATCCATACCGGCGACTGGAAGATCGATCATGAACCGTCGCTCGGTCCGTTGACAGACGAGACCCGTTTCCGCCAGCTCGGCGACGAAGGCGTTCTGGCGTTGATGTGCGATTCCACGAACGCTCTTCGGGATGGCGTATCGCCGTCGGAGAAGGACGTCTCCGAGAGCTTGCGCAAGATCATCGAGAATGCCGAAGGCCGTGTTGCGGTGACGACGTTCTCATCGAATGTCGGCCGTATTCGCACGGTAGCCGAGGCGGCCGAGGCTGAAGGCCGCGAAGTCCTTTTGCTTGGCAGTTCGCTCAAGCGCGTTGTCGACGTGTCTCGCGATATAGGTCTGATGGAAGGCATCAAGCCGTTTATTTCCGAGGAGGAGTACGGCTACATCCCGCGCGACAAGGTGGTGGTCATCCTGACCGGCAGCCAGGGTGAGCCACGCGCTGCCCTTGCCAAACTTTCGCGCGACGAGATGCGAAACGTGGCGCTTGCATCAGGCGACATCGTCGTATTTTCTTCCCGCGCCATTCCGGGCAACGAGAAGGCGATCCAGGATATCAAGAACGGCCTGATCGAGCAGGGCGTCCATGTCATCACCGACAACGAGGCCCTAGTTCACGTTTCCGGACATCCGCGCCGCAACGAGTTGCAGAAGATGTACGAGCTGACACGGCCGAAGATTGTCGTGCCGGTACACGGCGAGGCGACGCACCTGACGGCACACAAGGAACTCGCGGAGCAGTCTGGCATCTCGATCGTGCCGCGCGTGCGCAACGGCGACATTCTTCGTCTGGCGCCGGGACCAGTCGAGGTGATCGACGAGGCACCGCATGGCCGCATCTACAAGGACGGTTCGCTGATCGGCGATTTCGACGAGATGGGCATCGGCGAGCGCAAGAAGCTTTCCTATGTCGGCCATGTTGCCGTCAACGTCGTGATCGACAGCCGCTACGATATCGTTGGAGATCCGGACCTTGTTGCGATAGGTCTGCCTGTCTACGACGACGAGGGCGACGAGATGGAAGATACGCTCTACGATGCTGCTGTTGGCGCCATCGAAAGCATACCGCGGGCACGCCGGAAGGATCTCGACCTGCTGCAGGAGTCGGTTCGCCGTGCCATCCGTGCAGCAGCAAACCAGACCTGGGGCAAGAAGCCCGTGGTCACGGTGTTTGTTACGAAGGTGTAACGCATGCTCGGCCGGGTCAATCACGTTGCTATCGCTGTTCCCGATCTCGCGGCCGCAACCGCGGCATATCGGGACACACTTGGCGGATCCGTCTCGGCCCCGCAGGCTCTGCCGGAGCACGGCGTCACTGTTGTCTTCGTGGAACTGCCGAATACCAAAATTGAGCTTCTGCAGCCGTTGGGGGCGGACTCGCCGATTGCGGCTTTCCTGGATAAGAACCCGTCCGGCGGAATGCATCACATCTGCTACGAAGTCGGCGATATTCTCGCTGCTCGCGATCAGCTGATGCAGGCAGGCGCAAGAGTACTTGGCAATGGTCAGCCGAAGATTGGCGCGCACGGCAAGCCGGTGCTGTTCCTGCATCCGAAGGACTTTTTCGGCACTCTGATCGAACTGGAGCAGGTTTGAACAAGCCTGCGGCAGAGTGACACAAATCCGGTAAATGTCGGGAAGTGGTTCAAACCTGCTTTGTGTCGACCGACATTTCGGCCTATAAGCGCGACAATTGCGATAGTCGCAATGAGCTTAGCGGGACCATTTCGATGCTGCAGATATTTCTACAGGGCTTCGCCGTCTACTTTATCGTGTGGTGGATTACCCTCTTTGGCGTCCTCCCGATCGGCCTGCGCACGCAAGCGGAAGACAACGATATCGTATTGGGAACTGTTCACAGCGCGCCGACCCGATTCCGGCCGGTATTTGTCTTCTCGATGACGACGCTCATCTCCGCCGTCATCTATGCGTTGTGGTATATTGCTTCGAACTACTTCGGGTGGGGCTTCGACGCCCTGCCGCAGATCGGCCCTTCATTCTCAAACGTGTAAGAGCGTTTGCCCAGTTTTTGGGCGAACGCGGATTCTAGCTGTCACACGCGTGTCATGAAGTTGCGGCAAGGAGATGCCGCGACGGAATGAGGCCTTACGCTACGGTAGCGAATCTGCTGGAAAGCGGAATATGGCGGAAAAGAGCAAAAAAAAACAAGGCTGAAAGCCTTGTTTTAAGTATCGCGTGATCCTTATCCGTTGCCGGGGCTGCGACAAGCGCGCCTAAGATCTGATCCTCCCAAGACTTGACCGCGAAATCGGCAGGAATTTAGCTCCCTGCCTGTTTTGTGGGCTAAAGCTAGCTCAAAGAATGGGCTTTGTCATCAGGTTTTTTTGCATTTTTGCTACACTCGAGCAATTTTTTTCTGTTGATAAGAATTTCGTACAAACCATTATAATTCCGCCTTTTTCTTACTTTGTCTGCTTCGCACGTGCGAACTTGCTTTTACGGCAGTCCGCTTCAGCCCGTCGCGGGTTTCTTTCCTTTCGCGAAGCAGCTATGAACGCTGCCAATATTTGTGATCGCCTTCGATTCCGCGACATGCGGTATCTCAACAGCTCTGGAATTCACCATGCGCCTGTCTCGCTATTTCATGCCCATCCTGAAGGAAAACCCCAAGGAGGCGGAAATCGTCTCCCATCGGCTGATGTTGCGCGCCGGCATGATCCGGCAGCAGTCGCAGGGCATCTATTCCTGGTTGCCACTCGGCAAGCGCGTCCTTGACAAGGTCAACAACATCATCCGTGAGGAGCAGAACCGCGCCGGCGCGATCGAGCTGTCGATGCCGACGCTGCAGTCGGCCGAGCTCTGGCAGGAAAGCGGGCGCTACGACGCCTACGGCAAGGAAATGCTGCGCATCAAGGATCGCCAGGATCGCCCGATGCTGTATGGCCCGACCAACGAGGAAATGGTCACGGATATCTTCCGGTCCTACGTGAAGTCCTACAAGAGCTTGCCGCTCAACCTGTATCACATTCAGCTGAAGTTCCGCGACGAGATCCGTCCGCGCTTCGGCACCATGCGCTCGCGTGAATTCATGATGAAGGATGCTTATTCCTTCGATCTGACGCGCGAAGGCGCGGAGCACTCCTATAACAAGATGTTCACCGCCTATCTGCGCACGTTCGATCGCCTCGGCCTCCGCGCCATTCCGATGCGTGCCGATACCGGCCCGATCGGTGGCAATCTCAGCCATGAGTTCATCATTCTGGCCGACACCGGCGAGTCAGAGGTGTTCTGCCACAAGGATTTTGTGAACTTTGATATCCCGGCTCAAGATACCGACTTCGACAGCGTGGAGGGCCTGAAGGCAGTCTTCGACAAGTGGACGTCGCTTTATGCCGCCACGTCGGAGATGCATGACGAAGCCGCGTTCAACGCGGTTCCGGAAGACGATCGCCTCTCTGCGCGCGGCATTGAAGTGGGGCATATCTTCTACTTCGGCACGAAGTATTCCGAGCCGATGGGCGCGAAGGTGCAAGGTCCGGACGGCAAGGAACATACCGTCCACATGGGTTCCTACGGGATTGGCCCGACCCGCCTTGTTCCCGCCATCATCGAAGCATCGCATGACGAAAACGGAATCATCTGGCCGGCGTCCGTGGCGCCGTTCGATGCGGTCGTGATCAACATGAAGGCCGGTGATGCGGCGTGCGATGCGGCCTGCGAGAAGATCTATGCGGCGCTCTCAAATGCCGGCAAGGACGTCCTCTATGACGATACCGACGATCGCGCCGGGACGAAATTCGCGACCGCCGATCTGATCGGTGTTCCGCTGCAGATCATTGCCGGCCCGCGTGCGGTCGCGAGCGGCGAAGTCGAAGTGAAGGACCGCAAGACAGGCGCCCGCGAAACGATGACCATCGACGCGGCGATCAATAAGCTCTTGGGCTGAGAAGGGCGGGTGGCAGGATGGCAGATGCAGCGGTGAGCCAGCGGCAGGGTTCCAGATCCGGCTCGGCGCCGGCCAGCCGGCCATTTTCCGCCTTCGAACGGCTTGTGGCGTGGCGCTATCTGCGCGCCCGCCGCAAGGAGGCGTTCATTTCGGTGATCGCCGGCTTCTCTTTCATCGGAATTATGCTTGGTGTTGCCACGCTCATCATCGTCATGGCTGTGATGAATGGATTTCGCACGGAGCTGATCTCCCGCATTCTTGGCATCAACGGCCACATGATCGTTCAGCCCGTTGATACGCCGTTCAACGACTATCCGGCGCTGACCGATCGGCTTGGCGCCGTGCCGGGCGTCAAGCTGGCCCTGCCGCTCGTGGAAGGGCAGACGTTGGCTTCCGGGCAGGGCGGTGCCGGTACGGGCGCGCTGGTACGCGGTATCCGGCCTGAAGACCTGGACAAGGTGAAGACGGTCTCGGGCAACATCAAGTCCGGCGATCTTGTCGGCTTTGCCGCTGGGCAAGGTGTCCTGATCGGCTCGGGCATGGCTACACAACTCGGCCTCCAGGCCGGTGACACCATCACGTTGATATCGCCGGAGGGCGACGTCACGCCGATGGGCGTCAACCCACGGGTCAAATCCTACAAGGTTTCCGGCATTTTCGAGATCGGCATGTCGGAGTACGACGCGACGATCATCTATATGCCGCTCGAGGAAGCACAGCTTTACTTCAACGCCGAGGGGCTGGTTCAATCCATTGAGCTCTTCGTCGACAATCCCGACGACATCGACAACATGCGGCCGAAGGTCGAAGCCGCAGCAGGCCGCCAGATCGCGATCACCGACTGGCGGCAACGCAATCAGACCTTCTTCTCCGCCCTGGAAGTCGAGCGGAACGTCATGTTCATGATCCTGACGCTCATCGTTCTCGTCGCGGCGCTTAACATCATTTCCGGCCTGATCATGCTGGTGAAGGACAAGGGCAGCGATATCGCCATCCTGCGCACGATGGGCGCAAGCTCCGGCGCAATCATGCGCATCTTCTTCATGACGGGCGCGGCAATCGGCGTCGTTGGCACGCTGGCCGGCGTCCTTCTCGGCGTCATTGTCTGTATCAACATCGAGAAGATCCGCGAGTTTTTCTCCTGGGTTTCCGGGACGGTGCTGTTCGATCCTCAGCTCTATTTCCTCAGCCAACTGCCGGCAGAAATGAGCCTTAGAGAGACACTCTCGGTCGTCATCATGGCCCTGACGCTGTCCTTCCTCGCCACCATCTTCCCGGCGTGGCGGGCCTCCAAGCTCGATCCCGTGCAGGCCCTGCGCTACGAATAAGGAATGCTATTTTTATGAAGCGGACTACCGTTCTCAAGCTTTCCGGCGTCGAGCGCCACTACGGCCAGGGTGAGACGCTGCTCTCGATCCTGAAGGGTGTGGACTTCACGTTGAACAGCGGTGAAATTGTCGCCCTTGTCGCGCCGTCGGGCACGGGTAAATCGACGCTGCTGCATGTTGCCGGCCTTCTCGAGCATCCCGATGGGGGAGAGGTGACAATCAACGGCCACGCCTGTGACGGTTTGCCGGACGACAAGCGCACGGCGATCCGTCGCAATGAGATCGGTTTCGTCTATCAGTTCCATCACCTGCTGCCGGAATTCTCCGCGATCGAGAATATCATGATGCCGCAGATGATCGCCGGGCTGCCGCGCAAGGAAGCGAAGGAGCGCGCTGGCCAGTTGCTCGACTACATGCGAATCGGTCATCGCGGTGCGCATCGTCCAGGGGAACTTTCCGGTGGCGAGCAACAGCGTGTGGCGATTGCCCGCGCCGTCGCCAATGCGCCAAGCCTGCTTTTGGCGGACGAGCCTACGGGCAACCTTGATCCTGAAACCGCGAGCTACGTCTTTGACGCGCTCGAAGCGCTGGTCCGTCAATCCGGCCTGGCGGCGCTGATCGCGACCCACAATCACGAACTCGCCGGCCGCATGGACCGGCGCGTCACAATCGCCGACGGCAAGGTCGTGGATTTCTGATCACGGGTGGATGAGGCCGCCACGGTAGTCCAGTTCGTAGGCCCTGCGTTCGTTCACGACGATTACCTCGCGGCCGCTGAAATGGCTGCAGTCGCCCATGCTTTGATCGGCATAGATACCGAAGGCATGATCGAATTCCATACCGCCGAGAAAGCGTCGATACTCGCCATACATTTTTGACAGCGCAGCCTTGATGACAGTCCCCGCCCGTTCTCCGTCGATCAGCGAATGCTCGACGATGCGGCCGAAGTAGTTCATTGCCCAGATCGGTTCGCTGTCCAGCCAGACCACTTCCTGCCCGGCGAAATCGGTGCCGCCGAAATAACTGTCGAGATAGCGCCATGGGCCGCGCTGATAACCGATGTCATGCGATCCTGTTCGGCACGCGGGCGCGGGACTTCCGCCGCCGACATAGGAATTGGCCTTTGCCTCGACGATGAAGCTATTCAGTGCGGCGATATCCATATCTTTGTTCTCCAGCTCGGCAGCCTCTCAATAACCGTGCCAATTGTAAAGAACAGAATAAGAACAAAGACTATTGCCCACAGATCGCTTGCCCTGTGTCGTCATTCCATTGGACGATTGGGATGACGCGCGGCTCGGCCTTGATGTCTTTGCCATTCTTCTGCAGCTTGCCGGTCAATGCATTGTAGTCGCAGGTACCGCCGGCGTTGGGGTCGAGCGTGTCATAGTGATTGTAGGTGTAACCGGCGACAACGAACTGTTTGTTGCGATAAGCCACTGTCAGCGTCTGGTCCCAGCGGTCGCGCCCGATGGCGCTGTTCTGCGAATGTATTGCGATCGAGGACTTGCCGACGGCTTTCAACGAGGGTTCCTGACCGAAGACGCCGTCAGCGCTGGTGCTGCCCCAAATCTTGTTTGGCGCGCTCATGGAAAGTCGCAGCAGCTCGTGGTCGCTATCACGAAGATAGATGTAGATTCCGATTTGATCGTCGCTGGCGCTATCTTCAGGTGCAACCAGCAGTGCGAGATCCGCACTCCCGTCGCCATCCCAATCACCTGTCGCCGCGTCGATGATACGCGCGGGGTCGATCTGCTCGGCTCGAGCGGTAAACGCTGTCGATAGAACCAATCCCGCAATTAATACAAACTTAAACATGCTTTTCTCCCATCGCCATACGGCCAGCAGAGCGGAAAAGAATCCTGTTGACAATAGAACAATAGCGGAACAAATTGAAAACATAAGAGAACAGGAGAGCCAAATGACTGACTTGATCCGTGATATCGCAGCATTCACCTCCATCGCAATGTTCGTTGCCAGCTTCTCGCTGATCTGCATGGCAATGTAAGAATTTCGGGGACCGCATGGCTGTCATGCGGTCCGAACGCAACCCTTGTCTGGACATCGACCCCCCGATGCTGAGAATAGACCTGATTTGATTCAGGTGATCGGAAGGCATGTCATGGCGGGTGCGGAGAAAGACGCGGCAAGCGGTTTCATCGGCGGTACGCCGGGCTTCGTTCACCTTCGTGTCCACTCGGCTTATTCGCTCCTCGAAGGGGCACTGCCGCTCAAGAAGATCCTCTATAAGGCGTCGGGCGATAGCCAGCCGGCCATCGCGATCACTGACACCAACAATCTGTTTGTCGCCCTCGAGTTTTCACAGAAGGCCATGGACGAGGGCCTGCAGCCGATCATTGGCTGTCAGGTCTCGATCGACATGGAAGATGGTCTTGAGCCGGAACGGCGCGGCGGCCAGCAGGTGCTCGTCAAGCTGCCGTCGCTGGTCCTCTTGGCGGCGACTGATGCTGGTTACGAGCGGCTGGTGGATCTGGTCAGCCGCGCCTATCTCGGCGGCGAGGGCAATGGTCAATCGAGCCACATTCGCGCCTCTTGGCTCGACGAGATCGGAACGGAAGGCCTGATAGCTCTGACCGGTGCCTTGACGGGACCGATCGACATGGCGCTCAAGGACGGACATGCAGCTCAAGCGGAGGCACGCCTTCTGCTGCTGAAGCGTCATTTCGGCGACCGGCTTTACGTCGAGTTGCAGCGGCACGGCACCTATGACAAGCGCCATGAGCAGAAGGTGATCGGCCTTGCTTATAAGCACGATTTGCCGCTGGTCGCCACCAATGAAGCCTTTTTCCCGACCCGTGACGATTATGATGCGCATGACGCCCTGATGGCCGTTGCCCACAACGCGATCGTTTCCGACGATACGCGGTTCCGTCTAACGCCTGATCACTACCTGAAAAGCCGCGCCGAAATGGCGAAGCTTTTTGCCGATCTACCGGAAGCGCTGGAAAATACTATCGAGATCGCGCGGCGCTGCTCCTTCATCCTCAAGACGCGCAAGCCGATCCTGCCCCGCTTCACCGGCGCCACGGCCGACCCTGAGGAAGCGGAGCGCGAAGAGGCGCTCGAACTGCGCCGGCAGGCGGAGGAGGGACTGGATAGTCGCCTTGCCACGCTCGGCATGTCGCACGGCTACGAGGAGAAAGACTACCGCGAGCGGCTGGAGTTTGAACTCAGCGTTATCGAACGCATGAAGTTCCCGGGCTACTTCCTGATCGTTTCGGACTTCATCAAATGGGCAAAGCAGCATGATATTCCCGTTGGCCCGGGTCGCGGTTCGGGTGCGGGCTCGCTGGTCGCTTATGCGCTGACGATCACCGACGTCGATCCGCTGCGTTTCTCGCTGCTCTTCGAACGCTTCCTCAACCCGGAACGCGTCTCGATGCCGGACTTCGACATCGACTTCTGCCAGGATCGCCGAGAAGAGGTGATCCGCTACGTGCAGCGCAAATACGGCCGCGAGCAGGTGGCGCAGATCATCACCTTTGGGTCGCTACAGGCGCGCGCGGCACTGCGCGACGTCGGCCGTGTGCTGGAAATGCCCTACGGCCAGGTCGACAAGATATGCAAGCTGGTTCCCAACAACCCTGCCAACCCGACGCCGCTGTCGAAGGCGATCGAGGAGGAGCCGAAGCTGCAGGAGGAGGCCGACAAGGAGCCTGTCGTCGCGCGCCTGCTCGATATTGCCCAGAAGATCGAGGGCTTGTACCGCCACGCCTCCACCCATGCTGCCGGTATCGTCATCGGCGACCGACCACTGTCGAAGCTGGTGCCGATGTATCGCGATCCGCGCTCCGACATGCCGGTCACCCAGTTCAATATGAAATGGGTCGAGCAGGCTGGCCTCGTCAAGTTCGACTTCCTCGGTCTGAAGACGCTGACGGTGTTGAAGGTCGCCGTCGATTTCGTCGCCAAGCGCGGCATCAAGGTGGACCTCGCTTCGATCCCGCTCGACGACAAGAAGACCTACGAGATGCTTTCGCGTGGCGAAACCGTCGGCGTGTTCCAGGTCGAAAGTGCGGGTATGCGCAAGGCGCTGATCGGCATGAAGCCGGACTGCATTGAGGACATCATCGCGCTCGTGGCCCTTTATCGTCCGGGTCCGATGGAGAATATTCCGACCTACAATGCCCGCAAGCACGGCGAGGAAGAAATCGAGTCGATCCATCCGACGATCGACCATCTGCTGAAGGAAACGCAGGGGGTTATCGTCTACCAGGAGCAGGTGATGCAGATCGCCCAGGTCCTGTCGGGCTATTCGCTCGGCGAAGCCGACCTTCTGCGTCGCGCCATGGGTAAAAAGATCAAGGCGGAGATGGACCAGCAGCGCGAGCGCTTCGTCGATGGCGCCATCAAGAACGGTGTGTCTAAGCCGCAGGCCGACAACATCTTCGAGCTGCTCGCCAAGTTCGCGAACTACGGCTTCAACAAGTCGCACGCCGCCGCGTACGCGATTGTCTCCTATCAGACCGCCTACATGAAGGCGCATTATCCGGTCGAGTTCCTTGCCGCGTCGATGACACTCGATATGTCGAACACCGAGAAGGTGAACGACTTCCGCCAGGACGCCAAGCGCCTCGACATTGAGGTGATCCCACCCTCGGTGCAGACCTCGTTCCGCCACTTCGAAACCGGTGACGACAGGATCTACTATGCGCTGGCGGCGCTGAAGGGAGTCGGCGAATCAGCCGTCGACCACATCGTGGAGGTCCGGGGCGGCACCCCATTTGCAAGCCTTGAGGATTTCTGCCTGCGCATCGATCCGCGCCAGGTGAACCGGCGTGTGCTGGAAAGCCTGATCTTTGCCGGTGCTTTCGATTGCTTCGGGCTCGATCGGGCGCAACTCGCAGGCGGTCTCGATCGGATCATGGGCTATGCGCAGCGTGCGCAGGAAAACAAGCTGAGCGGCCAGTCGGACATCTTCGGCAGCGCGCTGTCGTCTGGCCCGGAGAAAATCTCGCTACCGCAGTTTTCGCCATGGCTGGCCTCCGAGAAGCTGCTCAAGGAGTTTCAGGTCCTTGGCTTCTACCTGACGGCACATCCGCTCGACAGCTACCAGAACATTCTGCAGAAGATGCGGGTCCAGACCTTCGCCGAGTTTTCGGCCGCGGTGAAGCAGGGCGCGAGTAACGGCCGCCTTGCAGGGACGGTCATCTCCAAGCAGGAGCGCAAGACCAGGACCGGCAACAAGATGGGCATCATCGTGTTTTCGGATTCCTCGGGTCAGTTCGAAGCCGTGCTGTTTTCCGAAATGCTGAACCAGTATCGTGATGTGCTGGAATCCGGAAAGTCCTTCGTTATCACCGCGACGGGGGAGGAGCGGCCTGAAGGCGTTGGCCTTCGCCTGCAGACCATCCAGTCGCTTGAAGAGAAATCACTACAAATGCAGAAGGCCCTACGCGTCTACGTGCGGGATTCAGGGCCGCTTCGGGCGGTTGCGGCGCACCTGAATGCGAAGGGCGATGGCTTGGTCTCCTTCATCGTGATCAAGGAGGAAGGCAAGCGCGAGGTGGAGGTCGAGCTTCCGCAGAAATATCGCATCACGCCTGAGATTGCCGCAGCCCTTCGTGCAGCCCCGGGCGTCATCGACGTCGAGCTGGTCTGATCTCAGCCTTTCGTAAGGGTAATGAAGTCCGTTCCTTCGCCGGTCTCGATTCCGAGGCCGGTGTCGGAGATTGTCAGTGTCGAGCCCGTGGTCAACATGGTGTCGATCTTGCGCCGTGTCTCCTCGGGAATATCGATACGGCTCAAGGCGTTGGCGATCGGTGTGCCTGATATGATCGAGCTTTCGAGGCTGCTGATGCCGAGCCGGGTCATGGTTGCGCGCGAGAGTGTGTTGGGGAGCGTTGCCCCCATCCAGTCCGCCGAGCCGGTTTCGAAATCGACGTTGTGGACAAAGAAGAAGTGCGTGCCGAGGGCAAGTCCAGGGTTCTCAATCGAGATCGGCGCCTCAAGAATCGGCTCAAAACCCTGGCGGATCAGGATAACGCCATTCGGTGGCGTTCCCTTGCCGGCCGCGGCATAGACTGCCCTGATGAGTGCGTCACTCGTTGGTGACTTTTCTGCCGCGGGCTCCACCGGATACCTCAGTTTGAAGTCGCTGATTGCCTGCAGCGTTGCCGACCCGAGGAAACCATCGGGTTCACCTGCGGCAAAGCCAAGCTCATTCAGGTAGGTCTGAAGGTCGATGACCTCCTCTCGGAGACTGCGGCGCGTTATGAGAATGCGGATCGGCGTGTCGTTTGTCGGCCCCGTTGCCGCCGGCGTATCAGGAGATGGTAGTGCGACTTCGTTCATGGCGACCTGAACGGGCGCTTGCCCGATTGCCGGCCTCAGCGAAGCGTCGGAAAGCAGTGCTGGAGGTTCCGGCACGTCCGGCCGGAAGAGCATCGGGTGATCGATCGGTTCGGGCGTGAGTTCGGCGTCGGTTATGACAACGGGAACGCCCATCGTCGTCATCTTGTAGAGCTGCTTGGCGAAGGCTGCCGGCATGCGGACGCAGCCGTGTGATGCAGGGTAGCGCGGTACGGAATTGGACTCGTGAAGCGCGATGCCGGACCAGGTCAGCCTCTGCATGAAGGGCATCGGCGCAGCCGAATAGATATTGGACTCGTGATATTTCTGCTTCTCGATGACCGAGAAGATGCCACTCGGCGTGCTATGGCCAGGTTTCCCCGTCGACACCTTCGAGGTCGCCACGACCTCGGTGCCATTATAGAGCGTAAGCGACTGCGCATCCTTCGATACGAAGATCTGCAGCGTGCGTGAATCCGCGGCAACCGCCGGGTACACGAGCGCGGTGGCCGACAGCAAGCCGAGGCCTAAAACGAGACGCGACAACATATGACTCAACCGATACGCAATACTTGAAGCACCAGCCTAGCCGCCGAAGCTTAAGGAAAACTTGAAATAACGGAGGTTGAAGCAGGCTCACATACTAGTGATCGCGCTTGCCGCCAAAGGTGTATCCGGTCTGGACGGTGCCTTTTCCGAACTTGTCGCGAAGCTTGTCCATTGCAGCTTCGGCGGCTGCCCTGCGGCCCGATTGTACGTCGATAAGGTCGGGCGGATCAGCGCGCGCGGGATCGCAAAGATCAGTCACGCCGATCCCGATCAGCCGAAACTTCGTACCGTCCGTCTCCTTCTCCAGGAGTTCCAGCCCCGTACGGAATATCCGGTCGGCAAGCTGGGTCGGGTCTTCGAGCTTGCGATTGCGGGTGCGCAACTTGAAGTCCGCCGTCTTCATTTTCAGAACTACCGTCCGACCAGCGATATCGTGCTTCTTCAGCCGCCAGGAAACTTTTTCCGAAAGGGTGCGGAGAATCGGGACGAGTTCGTCATAGCGGGAAATATCATCGAAGAAGGTCGTTTCGGACGAAACGCTTTTTGCTGCGTCGTTCAAATGGACCTCGCGGTCGTCGATGCCGCGCGAGAGGCGTGCAAGCCGCTGCCCCATGCTGCCGTATCGGCGCATGAGGTCGCTTTCCTCCATTGTCTGCAATTGGCCGATCGTTCGGATGCCGTCTGCCTCGAGCGTTGCAGCAAACGCCTTGCCGACACCCCAGATCGTCGTCACCGGTCGCGGCGCAAGGAAGGAAACGGCCTCCTCCCGACCGATGACCGAGAAGCCTCTCGGCTTCTGCAGGTCGGACGCGACCTTGGCGAGAAATTTGCAGTAGGAAAGGCCGACGGAGATGGTGATGCCGATCTCCTTCTCGATCCGCTGAACGAACTTGGCGAGCGTGCGCGCCGGCGGATCGTGATGCAGCCGCTCGGTTCCACCAAGCTCCAGGAACGCCTCGTCGATGGAAAGCGGCTGAACCAACGGCGTCAGCTCCTCCATCAACGTGCGGACCTCCCGTCCGACCTTGAGGTATTTTTCCATGTCGGGCCTGATGACGACCGCCTGCGGGCAGGCCTCCAGAGCCTTGAACATCGGCATTGCCGAGCGAACGCCATGGATGCGCGCGATATAGCAAGCGGTCGAGACCACCCCACGCTTTCCGCCACCGATGATGACGGGCTTGTCGGCGAGTTCCGGATTGTCACGCTTCTCGATCGCTGCATAGAAGGCGTCACAATCGATGTGCGCCAGGGTCAGCTCGTAGAGCTCCTTATGCCGCACAACACGAGGACTTCCGCACGCAGCGCAACGGCGCGTTTCAGCTTTCTGCTCGGCAAGGCAGTCGCGACAGAAGCCGGGTGTCTTGGCGTAGGCAGGTGTCATGGCAAGAACAAAGATTGAACATTGCAACATTAGCCTCTAAGCTTTTGAGACTCAAGACAGGCTGGGAGGTTTGCATTGGATATCGATCTCCGTTTCGAGCCGGTGACCGCAGACCGCTGGAGTGACTTCGAGCGGCTTTTCGGTCCCCGAGGAGCCTTTTATGATTGCTGGTGTGTTGCGCTTCGCTTGCCTCATGCCGTCCGCACGAAGATGGAGCCGGATGAGCGAAAATCGCACATGCTCGGTCGGATCGCCGTTGGGCCGCCGCCTGGCATCCTGGCCTATGCCGCCGATGACGAGCCGGTCGCCTGGGTTCAGGTCGGGCCACGGTACGACGTGCCGCAATTCAATTCGCCGCGAACCGTGTCCCGGCCAGTGAAAGACGAGGATGCGCACGATCCGTCATTCTGGGCCGTGAGTTGTTTCTTCCTGACGTCTCGTTTGCGGGGGCAGGGGCTCAGCCATCGTCTGCTCGCGGGTGCGGTCGACCATGCGCGGCGCCACGGTGCCCGCTACATCGAGGGCTGTCCGATTGACCACGTCAAGCAATCGAAGTCGGTGACGCTCTGTACCGGATCGACCGCGATTTTCGATGCGGCTGGATTTGAAACCGTGGCAAAGAGAAAGGATGGTCGGCCGCTCATGCGGCTGGATTTGCGCTCGTAAGAACATCCGCCGCGAAATGTGCCCTTAGCAGCTCAGCGGCATGGTCCCAACCAGTAGCCGCGACGATGTTGCCAACTGGCGGTGGTGCGAATGGCTTGAAATCGGCATTGGCCATCATGCTCAGGAGCAGGCAGTCGGGCACATGATCGGCAACGGAAAGGAGATTGCGTTGCATATCATCGATGAAGGCGACCGGGAGGCTTCGGCGATCATGGAGCCTCGCAACGACCGGTCCTTTGGCCTCTTCCGTGGCGATCAGGTCGAAGGAGAGGTGAAGCTGGTTGAGAAATTCGCGCCGGATGCCATGGTGCCGAGGTGGCATCGCGGTCAGGAAGACGATGTCGGCGTCGGCCGAAAGCGACTGCAGTGTTTCGACGGCCTTTTCCGCTGGCTTCTGCCAGATGTGCTGGTTCGCGAAGAATATTTCCTCAAACGAATCGACCGCCGCTTTATCCAACTCGCTGCCATCGAGCAGAGAGACGATGTTGCCATAGAGGCGGAACGACCGTGGCAGGAGGTCATAGCTGTGCGAGCGCAGGAAAGCCGTAAACGGAGTGAGAAACTCGAGAACCACTTCATCGATGTCGCAGACGACCAAGGGCCGGTCGCGGAGGCGCACCTGGCTAACGTTGGTAGCAATATTCATGCTCAATATTCTCCCGACCCAAGTCCCGGTGGCGAAAAGTGCAGCCATGCCGCATTCAAAGCGTCGGGCGCGGTGCCGGTCGCCTGGCAAAAGGCCATCGCCGTCGGCTCATGCTGCATGATGAAATCCATCATGCCCGAAAGAAACCCGGGATCGTTGATCGCGTGGCGGACCTGTGTGGGCTCGACGCCGGTCAATGCAAGGAAGCGGCTGAACAAATCCGGTTCGTTGGCAAGCCAGGCAAGAACGGCGATCGCGGTCTGCTGCGGATCGGCTGCGAGTTGTTTCGAAGTCTTGAAGTTGCTTTGCATTTCTCTGGGTAAGTTACCTATTTTTCAACCAAATACCGATAGTGTGCAGCCATCGGTTCTATGGAACCATGCCATCGCAGAAGTCTTCTTCATGCGGGGAAGCGGTACCAGAACGGACGTAGGACGCGTGTCATGCCCAAGCAGGTGATGATTGTAGAAGATAACGAGCTCAACATGAAGCTCTTTCGCGACCTCATCGAGGCGTCTGGCTACACGACAATCCAGACCCGAAACGGCATGGAAGCGCTCGATCTCGCGCGTAAATACCGGCCCGATCTGATTCTGATGGACATTCAGCTCCCCGAAGTTTCTGGTCTCGAGGTCACCAAATGGCTGAAGGAAGACGATGACCTGCACGTCATTCCTGTTATCGCCGTTACGGCATTTGCCATGAAGGGGGACGAGGAACGCATCCGCCAGGGCGGTTGCGAGGCCTATGTCTCCAAACCCATTTCAGTTCCCAAATTCATTGAGACGATCAAGACCTATCTGGGCGATGCCTGACGCATCGGAAAGAAGCCTATGACTGCGCGCATTCTGGTGGTTGATGACATTCCGGCCAACGTCAAGTTGCTTGAGGCGCGGCTGGTGGCCGAGTATTTCGACGTATTGACCGCGAGCGACGGCTATCAAGCGCTGGCAACATGCGAGCGCAACCAGGTCGATCTTGTCCTTCTCGATATCATGATGCCGGGGATGGACGGTTTCGAGGTGTGCGAGCGCCTGAAGGCCAATCCCAAGACCTCGCACATACCCGTCGTCATGGTGACGGCGTTGGATCAGTCGTCCGACCGAGTCCGTGGCCTGAAGGCTGGCGCCGATGACTTTCTCACCAAGCCGGTCAATGACCTTCAGCTGATTTCGCGGGTTAAGAGCCTCTTGCGGCTGAAGACGCTCAGCGACGAATTGCGCATTCGCGCGGAAACCGCCCATACAATGGGGATCGATGAGCTTCTGCGCTCGAGCGAGGGCCGGGGCGACGAATCAGGCCAGGTGCTGCTGGTCGATGGGCGTGCCAGTTCCCAGGAACGCATCATCAAGGCGCTGAAACCCGTCGCCGATGTCTCCGCAATCTCCGATCCGCAGGCGGCTATCTTCGAGGCTTCGGAAAGTCCGTTTGAACTGGTCATCGTCAACGCCAATTTCGACGGCTACGATCCGCTGCGCCTGTGCTCACAGCTTCGTTCGCTGGAGCGCACGCGTTTTCTGCCGATCCTGATTATCACCGAGCAGGGCGACGATGACATGGTGATCCGGGCGCTCGAGCTCGGCGTCAACGACTATATCGTTCGGCCGGTTGATCCCAACGAACTTGTGGCACGTAGCCTCACCCAGATGCGCCGCAAGCGCTACAACGATCGCCTGCGCGCGAGTGTCAAGCAGACAATCGAGCTTGCCGTCACGGATCCGCTGACCGGGCTCAGCAACCGCCGCTACCTGGATAATCACCTGAGCACTCTGTTCAATCGCTCGATGGCGCGCGGGCGTCCGCTATCTGTGCTGATTACAGATATCGATCGGTTTAAGCAGGTCAACGACACCTATGGGCATGACGCCGGGGATGACGTACTGCGGGAGTTCGCGAACCGCATTCGCTCCACCGTCCGCGGCGCCGATCTTGCGTGCCGCTACGGCGGTGAGGAATTCGTGGTGGTGATGCCCGACACCTCGCCCGAGGTGGCCGCGACCGTCGCGGAGCGATTGCGTTCTGTGGTCGAAACGACACCGTTCCAGCTGAAGTCATCGGGGCAGGAGTTGAGCGTGACTGCCTCCTTCGGCATATCGTCGCGGATCTCATCGGTCATCACGCCGGGGCAGCTGATGAAGCAGGCGGATCTGGCACTCTACGAGGCAAAAACGGGCGGTCGAAATCGGGTTGTTGCCGCCGCCTGAGCGGGCCTTTTAGTCCGGTTTTCGCGTCATCCACAGCTATGCGGCGAGGTGCTGGAATCAAGTAGTTCGAGTAGAAAGCCGGCCAGTCGATTGCATTCCAGCTTGCTCGAAATCTATCGCTCTAAGCAATTGTCGGCGCAGGTGCGCGATAAATGTGATCATGCGTCAGGTTTAGCCGGCATTCGGCTATGTGCAGGTAATGTTCAAGTCCTGGTCTGTAGCGTCAGCAACTAACACTATTGGTCTATATTGTGGCGTTCCTTGCCAACTTTGGCGCTATTCTTGCTGTCAGGACCGAATCGAAGGTCTAGAAATTGTCCTAAAGCGGTACTTTTAACCATAGAATCAACCTCGGAAATCTAACCATTAAGAATTTGTTGATTTTCTTTCATTTTCGAGCAAATTATCGGACCATAAGAGATAAGCACTCCCTGTGAGGAGTCCGAGATACCCCATGATGCTCAGGTCCGCCGCATCTCCTGGGTCGTGGGGTCGGTCGGCTGGTTTGCAACATTAAGCGGTTCCTCGTGCCGCGTTGCTTGCCGGTCGACCCCCTTTCAAGAAAACGCCGTCCTTTCCGCATTTCCGGGAGGACGGCGATTCTGTTTTTGGGCATTGAAACCAGCGGTAAAGCCGGCAAACAAAAAGGCGCGCAGCCGGTGGGCGCGCGCCTTTTTGAAAAACATCAGATCAAGCGATTACTTGATCTTGGTTTCCTTAAACTCGACGTGCTTCTTAGCAATCGGGTCGTACTTGGTCTTCGTCATCTTGTCGGTCATCGTACGGCTGTTCTTCGTCGTGACGTAGAAGAAACCGGTGTCGGCCGTCGACAGCAGCTTGATCTTGATTGTGGTAGCCTTGGCCATGGTCGTCCTGCCTTTAATAAAATGAAAGCCGTGGCAGGCCGGATAGGCTCCACGGCAAATTCTGGCGCGAAACTACGAATCCCGCCCGAAAAGTCAAGCCCGCTTTCGGAGGAAAAGCAGCCTCACGGCGGAAAGCAGGGCATAAAGCCCGAAGAATCCCGCGATAGCCCAGGCAAAACCGTTATTGCCGGCAACGTCGATGGCTGCGCCGATCACCTGCGGCCCGGCCACCGTGCCAACGGCGTAACAGAATACAAAGGCCGCGTTGGCTGCCGCAAGATCGGAACCTGTCAGGCGTGAACCCAGGTGGCTGAGACCCACGGTATAGAGGCCTGCGACGCACCCGCCCCAGAAGAGCAGCACGGTGGCCATCAGGATCCAGCTGTGCACGAGGACGGGCAGCATCAGCGCGCCGATCAGGCCCATGAAGGCCATCGCGGCCAGCAGCGGGCGCTTGTCCCTCATGCGGTCCGAAAGCAGGCCGACCGGAATCTGGAAGATCACGTTGCCGATTCCCATAACCGTCAGCAGCAGGGCGGCCTGCGCTTCGGTAAAGGAGGCGCGCACGGCATAGATCGGGAACAGCGCGAGGCCGCCGGCCTCAACGGCACCGAAGATAAAGACAGCAGCGGTTGCGGTTGGCACGAGGAAGACATAGCGCATGAAATGCAACTCCGGCTTCTCTTCGAGAACCGGGCTTTCGTACCGCGCGATATAGATCGGAATGGCGGCCAATAGAACGGCGCCAGCGCCGACCGCAAAGGGCAGCACGCCATCACTGCCGAGAATCGAAAAGAGCAGTGGCCCGCCTGCGAACCCGAGCGACAGCACGGTCGCATAGATACCAAGGACGAACCCACGCTTCGACGGCGGCGAGGCGGCGTTGATCCAGAATTCCGACAGGATAAACAGCGTCGTTGTCGCGCCGTGAAAGGCGAAACGCAGCGGAAACCACATCCAGAAATCCTGGGCGTAGTAGAAGCCGAGTGCGCTGATCGCTGAAATCACGACAGCCCAGATCATGGTCGGGGCGACACCGTATTTGTGCGCGAGCTTCGTGGTGATGGGCGCAGCCGCCATCGCGGCAACACCGGCCATTGCCGTGTTTAGTCCAATAAGCGTTGAGGGAATGCCGCGTTTTTCGAGAATGATGCTGAGGAGCGGAAGTCCGAGACCGATTGCTATGCCGACGGCTGAGATGGACGAGACGGCTGCCACCAGCGAAGGCCAATGAATTTCTTCGACATCGCCTGGTGTGGTGCCGTTTCGCGGCTGAGACATATACGCATCCTTAGAGACCTGCTGCACAGAATCGCTCACCGCGAAGCACCATAGGAAGGCACAGTCATGCCAAATCCAAGTGACGGCTGTGCTTTACAAGATGAAATGCGCTGGCGGCAATAACCTGGATGATCTTGAATGGGTATCGTCAAAGAACCTTACCGAATAAGCATGAGATTTCGCCCCGCGGAGCCGCAGCACCGTTGGGCGTGCCACTACACGTCAATTGTGTCGTGAAGGTGAAGGGGCAGGGCGGGCACGCCTAGCGTTTGCGGCCCGGTATCTCGTAGGCGTCGTGATCGTCGGTGTGACCACCGAAGCCGTGCATCTTCAATGCCCATTGCAAGCCGATGACGCCGCCTTTGATCGGCTGGATGATCAGCAGCGTGGCAATCAGGGTGATGGGCGTCCAGATGGCGAATGTCAGCCAGAGTGGCATTGGCCAAACGAGGTCGGTTGCCATGTAGCCGCCGATGATGAGGTGGCCAATAACGACGATTGCGAGGTATGGCGGCAGGTCGTCCGAGCGATGGTGGTACATTGCTTCGCCGCAAGCAGCACAATTGTCCACCGGCTTCAGGAAGCTCTTGAACAGCTTGCCACTGCCGCATGCGGGGCAGGTGTTCAGCATGCCACGCTTGATAGAACGGCCGAGCGGGCGTTCCACCTCCTCGCTTCCTCCATAACGGATTGCCTGGTCGGTCGAGGTGGTCGTCATCGTTCGTTTCCTTTCGCGGCGTCCCTACACGCCTATCGCCGCCCTCTTGGCGGCCTTGTTCCGGCCTGCTTGCGCGCCCGGCTGGCGTCGCGCCGGCCCGCCTTATGGAACGAACGTACAGCGGTGGGCATTTTTCGCCCCTCGCTGATCATCTCGAAGCGCAACGCACCGGCAAGCGGAATGGCTTCTGCAAGCTTGACCGTGACACCGTCGCCGAGGCGATATCCGAGCCCGGTTTTTTCGCCAGACAGCGCCTGGTGCGCCTCATCATAGATGAAGTAGTCCGTTCCGAGCGTAGATATAGGAACGAAGCCGTCTGCTCCATAGTCCGGGAGAGTGACAAATAGTCCCGATTTCGTCACACCTGATACGCGTCCTTCGAATTCCTCGCCGACGCGGCCGGCAAGATGATGCGCAATCAGGCGGTCCACCGTTTCGCGCTCGGCGGCCATCGCACGCCGCTCGAACGTCGAGATCTCGGCGGCAATGTCGTCGAGCGCGGCTTCTTCATCGGGCGTGATCCCGCCCTCACCAAAGCCGAGCGAGCCAACCAGCGCACGGTGCACGATCAGGTCCGCATAGCGCCGGATAGGCGAGGTGAAGTGCGCGTACTTCATCAGGTTCAGGCCAAAATGCCCAATATTCTCCGGGCTGTAGATTGCCTGGCTCTGGGAGCGCAGCACCATCTCGTTGACCATCGTTTGATGCGGAGTGTCGTCCGCCTTGGCGAGGATCATGTTGAAATTGTTGGCGCGCATGTTGCCGCCCTTGGCGAGCGAAATGCCAAGCGTCGCCAGGAACTCGCGCAGCACCTCCTGTTTCGCCAGTGTCGGCCCGTCATGGATGCGGTAGATCAGGACCTGCCGCTTCTTGTCCAGCGTCTCGGCAGCCGCGACGTTGGCCTGGATCATCATTTCCTCGATGAGCTTGTGCGCATCGAGGCGCGGCGGCACGAAGACGCGATCTACTGTGCCGTCAGGCTTCAGCAGGATCTTGCGTTCCGGCATGTCAAGCTCAAGTGGCTGCCTGCGCTCGCGGCCGCGGGTCATGATCCTGTAGGCATTCCAGAGCGGCTTCAGGATAGGCTCCAGAAGCGGGCCGGTCTTGTCGTCCGGCTTGCCGTCGATCGCCGCCTGCGCCTGTTGATAGGAGAGCTTTGCGGCGCTCTTCATCATGACGCGGTGGAACGTATGGCCGATTTTTCGGCCTTCCTTCGAAAACACCATGCGAACGGCAAGCGCCGGGCGATCCTGACCTTCTCTCAACGAGCAGAGATCGTTCGAGATCCGTTCCGGCAACATCGGCACGACCCGGTCGGGGAAATAGACCGAGTTGCCGCGCTTCAGCGCTTCGCGGTCGAGAGGCGAATTCGGCCGCACGTAATAGCAGACGTCGGCGATGGCGACGGTAACGATGACCCCATCCGGATTGTCGGGCGAGGGGTCCGCCTCCGCATAAACGGCGTCGTCATGGTCCTTCGCATCCGCCGGATCGATGGTGATCAGCGGGACATCGCGCCAGTCCTCGCGATGCGACATCGTCGCGGGCTTGGCATCGTCGGCTTCGGCGACGACGGCAGGCGGGAATATGTAGGGAATGCCGTGCGCATGGATGGCGATCATCGAGATCGCCTTCTCCGATGCAACGGAACCGATGATCGACAGCACCTTCGCCCGTGGCAGGCCGAAGCGGCCGAGGCGGGCGACTTCGACTTCGACAAGATCGCCGTCCTTGGCTTCGCCCTTGTAGTCAGGGTCGATCACCATTTCCTCGCCACGCCGGTCGATCGGAAGCAGACGACCGGCTCCGCCTGGCGCATCCTTGAACACGCCGAGCAGCGCACCGCGGCGCTTGTCCAAAATCTTGATGATGCGCGCCGTGTAGGCCGGCCCGCCGCGATCGGCGGCCGGAAAGATCTTCGCCAGGATCCGATCACCCATGCCGGCAACCGGGGCCTTGCCCTTGCCGTTGCGCCCAGCCGGAGACGTCGATTGGCGGATGGCGACGGCGGGTGCAACGCCCTGATCATCAGGCCACTCCGCCGGACGACCGATCAGTTCGCCGTCCTTGTCGCGCGTCGTGATGTCGAGCACCGTGACCGGCGGCAGTGCGCCCGGCCGGATCAGCGACTTGCGCGTCTTCTGAAGCATTCCTTCTTGCTCCAGTTCGCGCAGGAGGTGCTTCAACTCGACGCGGCTTTCTCCTTTCAGGCCGAAGGCCTTTGCTAGTTCGCGCTTCGACGCCTTCTGCGGATGGTCGGCGATGAATCGCAAAATCACTTCGCGGGAGGGCAGCGTACCGTGAGCGATATTCAGCGGTTCGGCTGCGGGTTGCTGGCTGGCGCGTCCGATCTTGCCGGGACGCTTGCCCACGCCCTTCATTCTTTCCCGCGGGATTTTGCTCACTCTTTGCTCTTTTTCGTCTTTGCCGGCGCCTTGGCCTTCGCCGTCTTAGGCTTGGCGGCGGTCTTGGTCGTCTTGGTTTCAGCTGCGGCAGCCTTCGCCTTCGGTTTTGCCTTGCTCTTCGAAGCCGGCGCCTTGCCCGCCTTGGCGGCGATCAGCGCCAGCGCTTCCTCGACGGTCAGGGCCTGCGGATCAGTGCCCTTCGGCAGCGTCGCGTTGACCTTGCCCCAGTTCACATAGGGACCGTACTTGCCGTCGCGGACGGTGATAGCGCCGCCGTCGGGATGCTCGCCGAGCTCCTTCAGCGCCGCTGCTGCCGTTCGCCCGCGCCCGCCAGGTGCCTTGTTCGCCTTCTCGGCGATCACCGTCACAGCGCGGTTGAGGCCGATCGAGAAGACGTCTTCGACGCTTTCAAGGTTGGCGTAACCGCCATCGTGCAGCAGGAACGGTCCGTAGCGACCGATGCCGGAGGAAATCATCTTGCCGGTCTCCGGGTGCTTGCCGATATCGCGCGGCAGCGAAATCAGCGCCATCGCCTTTTCATAATCGATGTCCTCGGGCTTCCAGCCCTTCGGCAATGACGCGCGCTTTGCTTCTTTGCCATCTCCACGCTGAATATAGGGACCGAAACGTCCCGAACGCAGCGTGAGTTCTTCGCCGGTCACCGGATCGGTACCGAGGTTCTTTGGCTCGTTCAGCGCAACGCCTTCGGCTTCCGAACCGCCTTCGGAAGAAAGCTGGCGGGTATAGTTACATTCCGGATAGTTCGAGCAGCCGACGAAGGCGCCGTATTTTCCGAGTTTCAGCGAAAGGTTGCCCGTCCCGCAGACCTGACAGATCCGCGGATCGCCGCCATCTTCCCGCTTCGGGAAAACGAGCGGCGCCAGTGCCTCGTTGAGCGAATCGAGGACGTTGGTGACGCGAAGCTCCTTCGTATCCTCGATCTGGGAGAAGAAGTCCTTCCAGAAATCGCGCAGAACCTGCTTCCAGTTCAACTCGCCGGCCGAGATCCGGTCTAGCTTCTCTTCAAGATCGGCAGTGAAATCGTACTCGACGTACTTGGTGAAGAAGCTTTCGAGGAAGGCCGTCACCAGCCGGCCCTTGGCCTGCGGGATGAGCTTGCGCTTGTCGATGGTGACATATTCGCGATCGCGCAGGGTTGCCAGCGTCGCAGCGTAAGTTGACGGACGGCCGATGCCGAGCTCTTCCATCTTCTTGATCAGCGATGCTTCCGAATAGCGCGGCGGCGGTTCGGTGAAGTGCTGGGTCGAATTGATCTTCTGCTTGGCGAGGTTTTCGCGAGCGTTGATCTCGGGCAGACGACCATCCTCCTCACCGTCATCACTCTGTTCGCCATCTTCCTTCTGGTCGGTATAGGCGGCGATGAAGCCGTCGAAACGGATCACCGAACCGACAGCGCGCAGACCGGCTTTCTCACCTTCGTTGTCGGCGGTGATTTCAGCCGTCGTGCGTTCGATCTCAGCCGAGGCCATCTGGCTCGCGATGCCGCGCTTCCAGACTAGGTCGTAAAGCTTCAGCTGGTCGGCATCGAGGAACTGCCGGACTTGGTCCGGCGAGCGATTGAAATCGGTCGGGCGGATCGCCTCGTGCGCTTCCTGTGCATTCTTGGCCTTGGTCGAATAGAAGCGAGCCTTCTCCGGCATGTAGCGCTGGCCGAATTGATCGACGATGGCCTTGCGTGCCGCATCGATGGCTTCCGGCGCCATCTGAACGCCGTCCGTACGCATGTAGGTGATCAGACCAACCGTCTCGCCGCCGATATCGACGCCCTCATAGAGCTTCTGGGCGATCTGCATGGTGCGCGACGCCGAAAAGCCAAGCTTCGAGGAGGCGGCCTGCTGCAGCGTAGAGGTTGTGAAGGGTGGTCCCGGGTTGCGCTTGACCGGCTTTGCCTCGACTGTGTCGACGACATAGGTTGCGCCTTCCAGAAGCGCTTTGAACTTACCGGCTTCTTCGCCATTTGCGATCGTGCGAGGCTGCAACCGCTTGCCATTCGCTGCAACCAGTTTTGCTTCGAATTCGTCGCCCCGCGGCGTCTTCAAGAGAGCCGAAAGGTTCCAGTATTCCTCGGAGAGGAAGCGCTCGATTTCGGATTCGCGATCGCAAACCAAGCGCAACGCTACTGACTGGACGCGACCAGCCGAACGCGCGCCGGGCAGCTTGCGCCACAGAACCGGCGACAGGTTGAAGCCGACGAGATAGTCGAGTGCACGGCGGGCGAGATACGCATCAACCAGCGGCACGTCGATGTCGCGTGGCTCGGCCATGGCATCGAGGACGGCCTTCTTCGTGATCGCGTTGAAAACGACCCGCTTCACCGTCTTGCCGTTCAAGACGCGCTTTTTGTTCAGCATGTCGAGGACGTGCCACGAAATCGCTTCACCCTCGCGATCCGGGTCGGTCGCGAGAAACAGGCCGTCGGACGACTTCACCGCATCGGCGATGTCCTTCAGACGCTTGGCCGACGCACCGTCGACCTCCCACAGCATCTCGAAATCCTGATCAGGAAGAACCGAGCCGTCCTTGGCAGGCAGATCGCGGACATGGCCGAAAGAGGCGAGCACCTTGTATCCGGAGCCCAGATACTTGTTGATCGTCTTTGCCTTGGCAGGCGATTCTACCACTACAACATTCATCATGATTCTCTAAAAAAACGTGCCAGGCCGGTGGATAAGCAGATGGAATCCCAGCCGTGCCAAGATAACCGGTCCTTCGACATGGACAGGGAAATCGTTTCGGTCAAGTGGTTTGATTTCATTTTTACGCAATACAACGCTATGCAACCAATGCGAGATAGTTAACGTGTTGCAATTTCTGATAATTGAGGTATCGTTTTTGAAGTGTGGTTCAGGCTCGCCGAAAGGCAGCGCTTCTCTTTCCTCAGAGACTATCCCATGGCGGCCAAGTTCGCAAAGAAAGATACCGGACGATCCGGCTCGCATGAGAACATCACCTTTATTAGGCAGATGCTTGCTGAGTTGCGGCGGGTGGCGGAAAAAGAGAACGCCGATATGCTGTGCTACCTGATCGAGATGGCCTATGTCGAGGCTGGCGATCTGCAGGCCCGGATGTAGGATCTCAATCGCCCATCGCAAGAGAGACAAAGCCGCCGGGATGGCGATGAAGCCTTCCGGCAATATCCAGCTCCAGCAGCACAAGATAAACCGAAGCCGCCGGCAGGCCGGTATGGCGGATGACGTCGTCGATCTCGACCGGCGTCGGGCCGAGCGCATCGACGATAAGCGAGCGATCGGATTCGTCAGGCGGAAGCATCGAAGGGCCACTCTCGCGGTCCGGCTCCGAACGTCATTTCGTTGATGGCAACCCTGTTGCCATTCCAGATGGCGTCAAGCAGACCGGCATTCTCAGGTGGGTAGGGCTGGTCGAGACCTCCCGCCATGGCGGCCACCGTTCCGGTATCGAGGCTTGCGCGATGCGCGGCCGTGTCGATGCCGCGCGCAAGGCCGGAGACGACGGCATAGCTTGCCTTGCCGCATTGATGCGCAATCGTGGCGGCAAACTTGGCGCCACTGATGGAGGCGTTGCGGGAGCCGACAATGCCGACCGCCGGCTGCGAGGAGACAGAAAGATTGCCTTGACGGCGAGCAAAGGCGGAGCACCGTCGACCTGCTTCAAGGCCTGCGGGTATTCCGGCTCGCCGATACCGACGAACCGGGCGCCAAAGCGCCGCGCGGCCTCCAGCTCCTTGTGCGCCTCCGTCTCCGTTGCTATCCGGATGGAGCGCGTCGCCTCGCCACGCGCGGAAAGTTCGGGCAGGGCGGCAAGCGCCGTCTCGGCAGATCCAAAGTGATTGATGAGGTCGCGAAAAGTCGCCGGCCCGACATTGTCGGAGCGGATGAGACGCAGCCACGCGATGCGTTGGCGTTCCGTCAGCGCAACTCCCTTTGGCCTTGCGCTGCAAGCGTCCATCCTATCCCTTCGCTCCGATCTTGCTTTCCGTCCCGCTCATCAGGCGGGAGATGTTGGCCTTGTGCTTCCAGTAGGAGATGACGGTCATGATCGCCATGACAGCTGCAACCTTCTCGGCGCCCAGTATCCACAATGCAACCGGAATGACAAGCATTGCAACCAATGCGGCAAGTGAGGAGTACCGGGTCGTAAAGGCGACCGCCAGCCAGACCACAGCGAAAACCACGACCATGATCGGCGCAACGCCAAGCAGCGTTCCGATATAGGTGGCGACACCCTTGCCGCCCTTGAAGCCGATCCAGACCGGGAAGAGGTGGCCGATGAAGGCGAAGAAGCCCGCAATCAGCGCCGCTTCGTTGCCCAGGAAATAGCCGACGATCCAGGCCGCGGCCGATGCCTTCAGCGCATCGAGCAGAAGCGTTGCGGCAGCAAGCTTCTTGTTGCCGGTTCTCAGCACGTTGGTCGCGCCGATATTGCCGGATCCGATACTGCGCACGTCGCCGAGCCCGGCGGCCTTCGTCAGGATCAGGCCGAACGGGATAGAGCCGAGCAGGTAGCCGATGGTGGCAGCCGCCAGCGCGATCGGCAGCGTGATCTGCCACGTCATGAGATCCGAGACCATGTTCCCTCCGGTGGTCTTTTTATATGCTGTGTACGCACTGTCCGGCGACGTAGGTCGCAACAGCGCGTCCGCTGAAGCGCGCGTCTTCGAACGGCGTGTTCTTCGAACGGGAAAGAAGCATGTCCTTCGAGACAAGCCAAGGGTCATCGAGATCGATCAGCGTGATATCTGCCTTGGCGCCCGGCTTCAGCGTGCCGGCCTCGAGGCCGAAGATCTGCGCCGGCCGCGTCGACATGGCATCGATCAGCCGCATCAGGCTGACCTGGCCGCTGTGATGCAGGCGCAGCGCCGCTGCGAGCATCGTTTCGAGGCCAACCGCGCCATCGGCCGCTTCACCGAAGGGCAGGCGTTTCGTGTCGACGTCTTGCGGGTCGTGCGAGGAGACGATGATATCGATCGCACCGCGCGCCAGCGCATCCACCATGGCCACGCGATCGTCTTCCGAGCGCAGCGGCGGATAGAGCTTGAAGAAGGTGCGGTATTCGCCGATGTCGTTTTCGTTGAGCGAGAGATTGTTGATCGAGATGCCGCAGGTCACGGTGGCCCCACGACTGCGGGCGAGTTCGATCGCTTCGACCGACTCCGGCACGGAGATCATCGCGGCGTGGTAGTTGCCGCGCGTCAGCTTGGCGATACGCAGGTCGCGTTCGAGCGGGATGAGCTCGGCTTCCTTCGGAATGCCACCGAGACCGAGCCAGCTCGCAAACAGTCCCTCATGCATGACGCCGGTGGCGCCGAGATATTTGTCTCGGGTCTCACAGGAAATAACGGCCCCGAACTCGCGCGCATAGGTCATCACACGGCGGAGGACCTGCGTGTCATGGACGCTCGAACGGCCGTCGGTAAACGCGACGGCGCCGGCTTCCATCAGCAGGCCAATCTCGGTCATTTCCTCGCCGGCAAGATGCTTGGTGATCGCCGCTGCCGGATAGACGTTGATGAGCGCCTTGTCCTTCGCCGTCTTCTTGACGAACTCGACCAGTGCGATGTCGTCAATGACAGGATCGGTGTCGGGCATCATGATGATCGAAGTCACGCCGCCGGCTGCGGCCGCACGGCTCGCCGACGCGATCGTTTCGCGATGTTCGGCTCCGGGTTCCCCGATATGAACGCGGGCATCGACGAGGCCCGGTGTGGCGACGAGGCCGGTGCAATCGCGTACTTGGGCGCCAGCAGGCGCTCCCTGGTTCTGCGCATCGGCGCCAGCTGCGACGATCACGCCATCCTTGACTATGATGGCGCCGACTTCGTCGAGATCGCGCGAAGGGTCGACGATGCGAACGTTCTTGAGGACGATCGAGTTGCTCATGCGCCGGCTCCTTCCGTGCGGGGACCCTGGTTCTGCGAGACCAGCAGCGCCTCCATCACGGCCATGCGCACGGCGACCCCCATTTCCACCTGTTCCGCAATCACGCTCTGCGGTCCATCAGCGACCTCGGAGGAGATCTCGACGCCGCGGTTCATCGGGCCGGGATGCATGACGAGTGCATCTTCCTTCGCCGCCTTCAGGGTCTCCGCGTCGAGCCCATAGAAGTGATAGTATTCACGCACCGACGGCACGAAGGCGCCGGACATGCGCTCGCGCTGCAGGCGCAGCATCATCACCACGTCGGCGTCCTTCAGCCCTTCCTTCATGGAATGGAAGACCTCGACGCCCATGTCGGCGATGCCGGCAGGCAGGAGCGTCGCCGGCGCGACGACGCGTACGCGTGCGCCCATCGCGTTCAGCAACAGGATGTTCGAGCGCGCCACGCGCGAATGCAGAACGTCACCGCAGATCGCGACGATGATCCGCGACAGCTTGCCCTTGGCGCGGCGGATTGTCAGCGCGTCGAGCAGCGCCTGAGTCGGATGCTCATGCTGGCCGTCGCCGGCGTTGACCACCGAGCAGGACACCTTCTGTGCGAGGAGCGCGGCGGCACCGGCACTGGAATGGCGGATAACGAGCACATCAGGCCGCATCGCGTTCAGCGTCATTGCTGTATCAATCAGCGTCTCGCCCTTCTTCACCGAAGAATTGCCGACCGACATGTTCATCACGTCGGCGCCGAGGCGCTTTCCGGCGAGCTCGAAAGAAGATTGCGTGCGCGTCGAGGCTTCGAAAAACAGGTTGATCTGCGTGAGGCCTCGCAGCGTCGAGGTTTTCTTCTCTCTCTGCCGGCTGATCTTCACGGCCTCGTCGGCCTTGTCGAGGAGAAAGGTGATATCCTGCTCTGTGAGCCCTTTGATACCGATGAGGTGGCGGTGGGGAAAGAAGACCATGAACCTGCCTCTTGCTGTCGTCTGCGGGGTCTATAAAGAGTGAGCCGGGCGGCGGCAAGCTTGCGCTGTGGGCAAAGACCCGTCTCCCCCTGCAATTTTACCCGAATTCAACTATTGCAGAGGTAGGGAAATTATAACTTCCGGTTTCCCTTTGCCTGCCTCTTGCACTAGAAGCGATTCATGACGCCCGCCGAAGAGAAACTTGCCGAACTCAACCAGCCGAGCCTGTGGTCCGGCATCAATGCCTACAGGTCCGATCCGCTGATCGTCGACCTGACTGGCACGCTGCCGCGCGGGATCCGCGACGATCTCGACAATATGGGCCGGTACGTGACCTCGCCGGAGGCGCAGGAGCTGGCACGCATGGCGAATCAGGGCACGCCGCAGCTGCGCACGCACGGTCCGCGCGGCGAGCGGCTCGATGTCGTCGAGTTCCATCCCGCCTGGCACGCACTGATGCGTCGTTCGATGTCATCGGGGCTGCATTCGTCGGTCTGGGATCCGCAGGCCGATACCGAGGCGAAAAATCAGGCCCACAAGGTCCGGGCGGCTCGCTTCTACCTGACGGCGCAACTCGAATGCGGCCACCTTTGCCCGCTGACGATGACGAGTGCCTCGGTGGCAGCGCTCTCCGCTTCGCCTGCCGTGCAGAAGGACTGGGCGCCGAAAATCCTGTCGCGCAAATACGATTCCACCAACAAGCCGGCCATGCAGAAGTCCGCCGTGACGATCGGCATGGGCATGACCGAGAAGCAGGGCGGCACGGACGTTCGCGCCAACAAGACGACGGCCGAAAAGGTCAGCGAAGGCATCTATCGCCTGTCCGGTCACAAGTGGTTCATGTCGGCGCCGATGAGCGATGCCTTCGTGATGCTGGCACAAACGAAGGATGGGATGGGTTGCTTCCTCGTTCCACGGCTCCTGGAAGATGGTTCGGCAAACGGCCTGCACTTCCAGCGCCTGAAGGACAAGGTCGGCAACCGCTCCAATGCCTCGTCCGAAGTCGAGTTCAACGATACCTTCGGCTTCCTGCTCGGCACGCCGGATGGCGGTATCCGCACGATTCTCGACATGGTGACATTGACGCGCCTCGACTGCGCGCTGGCCTCCTCCGGCATCATACGTGCCTCGCTCGCTGAGGCCGTACATCATACCCGCGGACGCAGCGTCTTCGGCAAGATGTTGGTGAGCCAGCCGATCATGACGCGTGTCTTGGCCGATATGGCGCTCGATGTGGCGGCCGCGACAGCGCTGTCCTTCCGCCTTGCCGATGCGTTCGACCGGGCGCGCGGCAGTGCCGAAGAGGCGGCCTACGCCCGCGTCATGACGCCGGTTGCAAAATACTGGTGCTGCAAGATCGCGCCGTCACTGATCTACGAGGCGATGGAGTGCATCGGCGGCAGTGGCTACATCGAGGAACGTCCGATCGCCCGCCACTACCGCGAAGCGCCTGTTAACGCGATCTGGGAAGGCTCGGGCAACGTCATGGCGCTCGATGTGCTGCGCATCCTCGATCGCGGCAAGGACCTCTTCGAGACGGTGTTTGCCGGGCTCGCGCGTGATCTCGGGCCTGCAGGCAAGAAGACAATCGACGTGCTGCGCGCCGCCATGGCGCTTTGCGAGCGGGACGAAGGTGCTGCGCGTCTGCTGGTCGAACAACTGGCACTCGCCGCCGGTGCCGCCGAACTCTATCGCCTGGGCGCAGGGCGGATCGCCGACGCCTTCATCGAGACCCGTCTGGCGGGCGGCTGGCGTTCCACCTATGGCATGCTGGATTCGCGCTTCGACGCCAGCTACATCGTCGATCTGCTCTATCCGCCAGCAAGCTGATGACTGTACTGCGCCCCGTCCATGCCGATGATCTCGAACAGATCTATCGAATCTCGCGGGTGACGGGCGATGCTGGCCGCGATGCGTCCGAGCTGCATCGCGACGGCAAGCTGATCGGCCATGTCTACTCAGCGCCTTACGTCTCGCTCTGTCCCGAAACGGCTTTCGTGGCAGAAGATTCGCAAGGCGTTGCCGGCTACATTGTCGGCGCCTTCGACACGGCCGCGTTCGAGGAGCGCCTCGAACGCGAGTGGTGGCCTTCGCTTCGTAAGATCTATACCAACCCGCAGGGAGATCCTTCCAGTTGGAACGCGGATGAGAAGTACGCCGCGTCAATCCATCACCCGTCTTACGTACCTGCCGCGATCGTCGAAACCTTTCCCGCCCATATTCACATGAACCTTCTGCCGCGCCTTCAAGGGCAGGGGGTGGGCACCGCGCTTCTTGACAGATGGTTGAAGAATGCCCGAGAGGCTGGCGTTACAGCAGTCCATCTCGGCGCCAGCCCCGATAACCATGGCGCACTGCGCTTCTGGGGTTCCCGTGGGTTTGTCCGCCTCGAACCTCCCTTGGTGGATGCTTCCGATCCGACTGCGTGGTTTGGGCAGAAGCTCTAGCTGCAATCAAGTCACCAAACGGTGACGCGCCCTTGCTATCGGCGCCTTTGGCAGGCTGTCCACAATCTTTCAAAGGCTTGTCCGTTGCCGGTGGTGGGTGAGGTTGCTACTCACCGCAAAGTGACAATTCGGACCGAATCCCAATGCTCAATGATCCCATGGTGCTAGCGCCCGTTGCCGACGCAATCCGTGTCGAGCCGGAAAAGCGTATCCGAGACCGAAGCGCGACCGAGAAGGCAATCCTGAAGGCGGCCAAGTCGCTGCTAGCGGAGGAGGGGTTCCAGAATTTCGGGATCAATGCGGTTGCCCGCCGCGCCGGATGCGACAAACAGCTGATCTACCGCTACTACGGCGGCTTGAACGGTCTAGTGGAGGCGATCGGTGCCGATCTCGGCAATTGGGTTAAGGACCGCATTCCCGAGGACACCGGCGGCATGTTCCTCCTGACCTACGGCGATCTGATGGAGCGGCTATCGCTGCTTTTCCTCGAGGCGTTGCGGGATGATCCGCTTGTTCGTCGCATTGTTGCCTGGGAGGTCTCCGAAAACACCGAGCAGGTCCGGCGACTTTCCGAGGCGCGGTCGAAGGCCTTGGCAAACTGGCTCGACCGCATGCGCGGCTCGCTGACGCCGCCGAAGGGCGTTGACGTCGTGGCCGTCAATGCGATTCTGATCGCAGCCATCCAGCATCTCGTTCTTTCCGCATCCGCCGGCGGCCAGTGCGCCGGACTGGCGCTGAAAACGTCGAAGGATTGGGAGAAGGCGGCAACCGCCTTGAAACGTATCGTTCGCGGCGTCTACGGCTGAAACAGAGACGGTCTTTCCACAGGTGTCCAGGCACGCGTTAACCTTAATAAATGGTTTACGTTGCGCCTTCACGGTTAAGAAGTCAGGTTGTCGGGCAGTCCAAAATGTTGGGTGTCTGGAACCATGGGAACCAAAATCGCGAAAGCCGCGTTTCTTGTTGCCGCGATGATGTTTTTCGCTGTGCTTGCGCTGGATATCGCTGTGCCGGCGCTGGTTCTGGGTTCGATGGCGTTGTCAATATGGCTGGTTTCTTACGAGGGACTATCCACTCGAGGAGAACGAGAGACGACCGCATGAAGTGGTTTCTGATCTTCTGGGCCGGTCCCATTGTCTTCTTGGCAGGATGGTACTGGCTTTCCTATTACGACATGAACTTCGGCATCTTCATGCTGAGCAGGCAGGTTCATGACCTGACGTTCCAGATTTATGGAAAGATCCTTGGCATTCCGCCGGAAACCATTCCGCCACTGGTTGCCCGCGCGATTGCCGTCGATAGCCTCGTCGTTTTCGCAATCATAGGGTTTCGCCGACGCAAGGCAATTCACGCCTGGTGGCGTGCGCGTCACGCATCCAGGTCGTCCGATGCCGCTCTGCCGAGCAAGGAAAGTCTATCCAGCGCTCCCTGAAGAATGAAGCTTGCCGCGGCCGAGTCGATCCGCTCGGCACGCTGCCTACGCGACACATCCATTTCCAGCAGCGCGCGCTCGGCGGCGACCGTCGACAGTCGTTCATCCCAGTAGACGAAGGGCAGATCAGTCTTCTGCTCCATGTTGCGCACGAAGGCGCGTGTTGCCTGGACACGCGGTCCGGCCGATCCGTCCATATTCATCGGCAGGCCAATAACGAAGGCCGCGACCTTTTCCCTTGCGGCGAACTCCAGCAGCGTTACCGCATCGATCGCGAATTTCTCGCGCTTGATGACCGGCCGTGGCGTCGAAAAGCGCCGTCCGAGGTCAGACATCGAAAGTCCGATCGTTTTCGTGCCGAGATCGAGACCCGCGATCGCCTGTCCCGGCTGTAGCACCGTCGCCAGTTCCTCGATCGTCAGCACCGTCATCGTCGTTTCATCCCGTCAAAAGAAATTGAAGCAGCGCCGCTTTTCTTTGTGGCCGCATCGGATATGTCCATAACCAGCAAAGCAGGCTTTTGCATCCCATAATAAAAGGAGGTGGCATGAAAGAGGCCGCGCCCGCTGAGAGAACGGATCACTGAGATGCAGGTGATGATCGAGGGACAGTCACACTTCCAGCCTTTCGGCTTACCTTATTGGGGTTTCGCAGATCTCAACAAGGGAGTTGGAAGCATGACT